>JBEKZS010000087.1:0-19017 GCA_049509635.1 Roseiarcus sp. | reverse complement strand
GAGCCGCCCGAGTTCGCGCAGGCCGTGGCCGATCTCGACGCGGGCGCCGAAATGGCCGGGATCGATCGCCAGGATCCGCTCGAAACATTCGAGCGATTCGGCGAGTTGGCGGCGCTGGCGCAGCACGTGGCCGAGCCCGACCCGCGCGCCGACGTGACCGGGCGCCTCGCCCAGCATCGTCCGGAATGCGGCTTCCGCTTCCGCGAGGCGGCCGCATTCGCGTAGATGTTGGGCAAAACCGAAGGTAGTCGGATGGGTTGACATGACTGGACGATCGTCGTTCCGAAACAACCCGGCGGTCGCCCGTCGAAAGGTTCAAATCACAATAAATTGAAGTTGATTATACGCGATCCCATGCGCTCGGGATAGGTCCATCGCCGCCATCGCCGATCGACGCCTGATAGGGGGTCTGGCGGCGGCTGCTGGCTGCGGCGGTCCCCGCCTCGGGGTCGGCAAATCGCTTGCTTTCGGATGCGCGGAGATCGATAGCGTCGCAACGCGGCGACTCGCCGGTTTCGGCGACGCGCCGCCGCCCCGCCGGCTGCTCGAGGCGTCGGCCTGCGGCGCGTCGGCCTGGTTCGGGCATGCGGAGGGATCGCTCTGGTTTGCGCCGGCACGCGAGGAGGGAAGGCGGCGTGGTGACGACGTCGGCGGCCAAGCGCGTCATGATCACCGGCGGGGCGGGTTTCATCGGCTCGGCGGTCGCGCGGCGGCTGATCCGCGAGACCGGTTGCCACGTCCTCGTTTTCGACAAGTTGACCTATGCGGGAAATCTCGCCTCGCTGGCCGGGATCGCCGGCGATCCGCGCTATCGTTTCGTGCGCGGGGACGTGTGCGACGCCGCGGCGGTCGCGGGCGCGTTCGACGGATTTCAGCCCGATTGCGTCATGCATCTGGCCGCGGAGAGCCATGTCGACCGCTCCATCGACGGCCCCGGGGCGTTCATCCAGACGAACCTCGTCGGCGCCTACGTGATGCTCGAAGGCGCCCTGCATTATTGGCGCGGCCTGCCGTCCGGGCGGGCGGACCGCTTCCGGTTTCACCACATATCGACGGACGAGGTGTTCGGCTCGCTCGGTGAAACCGGAGCCTTCCGCGAGGACGCGCCCTACGCGCCGAACTCGCCCTATGCCGCCTCCAAGGCCGGCTCCGACCATCTCGTGCGGGCCTGGCGCCATACGTTCGGACTCCCGACGGTGGCGACCAATTGCTCGAACAATTACGGGCCCTACCATTTTCCCGAGAAGCTGATCCCGCTCGTCATTCTCAATGCGCTCGAGGGCGCGCCGCTGCCGGTCTACGGCGACGGCGGCAATACGCGCGACTGGCTGTTCGTCGAGGACCATGCGGAGGCGCTGCTCGCGGTGCTCGAACGCGGCCGCGTCGGCGAGACCTACAATATCGGCGGCCGGTGCGAGCGTCGCAACATCGAAGTCGTCCACGCGATCTGCGACCTCGTCGACGAGATGGCGGCGGACGCGGCGATCGGCCCACGGCGCGCCCTCGTCCGGTTCGTCGCCGACCGGCCGGGCCACGATTTGCGCTATGCGATGGATTGCTCGAAGATCGAACGGGAAATCGGATGGCGGCCACGCGAAACGTTCCAGTCGGGTCTGCGCAAGACCGTGCGCTGGTATCTGGACAACCCGGCGTGGTGGCGGGACATCCGGGCCGCGCGCTACCGCGGCGAAAGGCTCGGCGCCCCAGGGCGGTGAGCCCCGGCGACGGGCCGTCGCTGGCGGCCACTGGGGAATTCTGTCCATGAGCGCGATCATCGTCGAGGCGACCGCCATTCCGGAGGTCAAGGTCGTTTCGGTGAAGAAGCTGCGCGACACGCGCGGCTTCTTCTCGGAGACCTACAGTCGCAGGGCCTTTGCCGAGGCGGGCCTTCCCTATGAATTCGTTCAGGAAAACCATTCGCTCTCGTTGGCCGCCGGCACGATTCGCGGGCTCCACTTCCAGTCCCCGCCCTTCGCCCAGGACAAGCTCGTGCGGGTCACCGCCGGGCGCATCTGCGACGTCGCGGTCGATCTGCGCCGGTCCTCGCCGAGCTTCGGCCGGCACGTGAGGATCGAGCTTTCCGCCGAAAACTGGCGTCAGGCGCTGATTCCGATCGGCTTTGCCCATGGCTTCTGCACGCTCGAGCCCGGCACCGAGGTCGTCTACAAGGTCACCAATTATTATTCGGCCGCCGACGACCACGGCCTGGCGTGGGACGATCCGGATCTCGCGATCGACTGGCCGGCGCCGCGCGCGGCGGTTGCGCTTTCCGAGCGGGATCGCCGGCATCCGCGGTTGCGCGACCTCCCGGCCTGGTTCGATTGAGCCCGTTGCGCCTCATCGTCGCCGGGGCGACGGGCCAGATGGCGCGCGCGCTATTGGAGCGCGGCGCGGCGCAGGGCGTCGCGGTCCACGCCGTGGGCCGGCCCGCCCTCGATCTGGCCGATCCCGCGGGGGTCGAGCGGGCGCTCGGGGCGTTCGAGGGCGACGCGATCGTCAACGCCGCCGCCTACACGGCCGTCGACCGGGCGGAGACCGAAGAGGATTTGGCGAGGCGGATCAACGCCGAAGGCGCCGGCGCGGTGGCCCGCGCGGCCGCCCGCCGCGGGCTGCCGCTGCTGCATCTGTCAACCGATTACGTGTTCGACGGGGCGCTGCAACGGCCCTATCGCGAGGACGATTGGCCGCGCCCGCTCGGCGCCTATGGCCGCTCGAAGCGCGAAGGCGAACTGGCGGTCGCCCAGGCCCATCCCGGGGCGGTGATCCTGCGCACGTCCTGGGTCTACGCGCCGTTCGGCGCCAATTTCCTGCGCACGATGCTGCGGCTCGGCGAGCGCCAGGAGTCGGTCGCCGTCGTCGCCGACCAGCGCGGCGCCCCGACCTACGCCCTCGATCTGGCCGACGCCCTGATCGCGATCGCACGCCGCCGGCGGGCGCGCCCGCACGCCCCCGAGCTGGCCGGCCTGTTCCATGCCACGGGCGGCGGCGCGGCGAGCTGGGCCGATTTCGCCGAGGCGATCTTCGCCGAGGCGGCGCGGCTCGGGCGCGCGCCGGTCGCCGTGCGCCGAATCACGACCGCCGACCATCCGACGCCGGCGGCCCGGCCCGCCAATTCGCTGCTGTCGAACGAGAAACTCGCCGCGGTCTACGGCCTCGCGCTGCCGGACTGGCGCGCCTCGACGCGCGCCTGCGTCTCGCAAGCGCTTGAAAGGGCGGCATGATGCGAAGGCTGATCCGATGAAGGGCATCATTCTGGCGGGCGGCTCCGGCACGCGCCTGCACCCGATGACGCAGGTCGTCTCCAAGCAATTGCTGCCGATCTACGACAAGCCGATGATCTACTACCCGCTGTCGACCCTGATGCTCGCGGGCATCCGGGAAATCCTCGTGATTTCAACGCCGGAGGACCTGCCCCTGTTCCGGCGGCTGCTGGGGGAGGGCGCCCAGTGGGGCGTTCGCTTCGCCTATGCCGCGCAGCCGCGTCCGGAGGGGCTCGCGCAGGCCTACGTCATCGGCGCGGATTTCGTCGCGGGCGAGAAGTCGGCGCTCATCCTGGGCGACAACCTCTTCTACGGCCATGGTTTTTCGACGATCCTGCGCAGCGCGGCGGCGGCCGCCGCCGGCGCCAGCATCTTCGCCTATCACGTCCCCGATCCCGAGCGCTATGGGGTGGTGAGCTTCGATTTGGCGGGGCGGCCGATCAGGATCGAGGAGAAGCCGAAGCGGCCGAAGTCGGCCTGGGCGGTCACCGGACTTTATTTCTACGACGAGCAGGCTCCTGAGATCGCTGCGAAAATCACCCCGTCCGCGCGGGGCGAGTTCGAGATCACCGACCTCAACCTCGCCTATCTGAGGCGTGGCGCGCTGCGCGTCGAGAAGATGGGCCGCGGCTTCGCCTGGCTCGACACCGGCAAGCCGGACGCGCTCCTGGAGGCCGCGGAATTCGTCCGCGCACTCGAAAAACGTCAGGGATTCAAGGTGTCCTGCCCGGAGGAGATCGCCTTCCGGCAGGGTTGGATCGCCGCCGCCGATCTGCGCGCGGCGGCCGCGCGGCTCGCCGGCTGCGCCTATGGCGCCTATCTCGATCGCCTCAGTCGGGAAGCTTGAGCCAGTCCAGGGCGGCATTGCCGCGCGCCCTGCTTGGGGCTAGAAGCCGAATACCACAGGCAAACATAGGTGATCGATGCGCATTGCGATGATCGGGACGGGTTACGTCGGGCTGGTGAGCGGCGCCTGCCTGTGCGACTTCGGCCACGAGGTCGTCTGCATCGACCATGACGCGGCGAAGATCGCGGCGCTGCGCGGCGGCGAGATTCCGATCTACGAGCCGGGGCTCGCCGAGGTCGTCGCCAACAATCTGGCGGCCGGGCGGCTGTCCTTCACCACCGCGTTGGCCGAGGGCGCGCACAAGGCGCAGGCGATTTTCATCGCGGTCGGCACGCCGACCTTGCCCGGCGAGGAGCGCGCCGACCTCTCCTATGTGCACCAGGCCGCGCGCCAGATCGCCGGCGTCCTCGGCGACAATTACGCCGTCGTCGTCGACAAGTCGACGGTGCCGGTCGGCACCGGCGACGAGGTCGAGCGCATCATCGCGGCGGCCGCCCCGCACGCGAAATTCTCGGTCGTCTCCAACCCGGAATTCCTCCGCGAGGGTTCGGCGATCAAGGACTTCAAACTGCCCGACCGCATCGTGGTCGGGGTCGAGGACGAGCGCGCGCGCCAGGTGATGGCCGAAATCTACCGGCCGCTCTACCTCAACCAGGGCCCGGTGATGTTCACCGGGCGCCGCACGGCGGAGGTGATCAAATACGCCGCCAATGCGTTCCTCGCGATGAAGGTGACCTTCATCAACGAGATCGCCAATCTCTGCGAGGCGGTCGGCGCCGACGTGCAGGACGTCGCGCGCGGCATCGGCCTCGACAACCGAATCGGCACCAAGTTCCTCAATGCCGGGCCTGGCTTTGGCGGTTCCTGCTTCCCCAAGGACATGCTGGCGCTCGCCGCCACCGCGCGCGAGGCGCGCGAACCTCTGCGCATCATCGAGACGGTGATCGACGTCAACGACCGGCGCAAGCTCGCCATGGCGGACAAGGTCGTGCGCGCCTGCGGCGGCGACGTGCGCGGCAAGACGATCGCCGTGCTCGGCCTCACCTTCAAGCCCAACACCGACGACATGCGGTCGGCGCCGAGCCTGACCATCGTCCCGGCGCTGCAGGCGGCGGGCGCCAAAATCGTCGCCTTCGACCCCAAGGGCGCCCCCACGGCGCGCGCGCTGCTGCCCGGCGTCGCCTTCGCCGCCGGCCCCTATGATTGCGCGGCGGGCGCCGATGCGCTGGTCATCATCACGGAATGGGAGGCTTTCCGCGCGCTCGACCTGCCGCGCGTGAAGGCCTCGATGCGCACGCCGATCGTGATCGACCTGAGGAACATCTACCGCCCCGACCAGATGGCGGCGATGGGCTTCGTCTACGACAGCGTCGGACGCGGCGCCGGACGCGCGCGGTGACGCCCGCGTCCCGCCCCGGCGCGCCCGTCGGCGGCGGGTCACGCAATATTCGCAGGGGGGCGTCACAAAACGGCCGCTCCCGCGTTATCGCGGCATTGAACGCATATTCCATCCTGGCGGCGTTGAAATCCAAGGGAAACCGGAATCATGTTGACCTTTGACAATTCGGTGACATTTCTGAAGGACAAGGAGCCGGAGGTTGCGCTGCGCAACTTCTGGGAGCCGGAGAACGGCTTCGTCTGGTCGACCGGCAAATGGTGCGAGGTCCATTTCGCCTTCGACCGAGGCGCCAAGGCGTCGGGCGCCGTCGCCGACCTCATCCTCGACATCGACGCGTTCAAGGTCCCGGAGAAATTCGACGGCCAGAACTTCATGATCTATATGAACGGCCTCAGGATCGGCTCGCATTTCTGTGTGCGGCGCACGCCGGTCATCGCCTCGTTCGAGACCGACCTGCTCAACAGTGCGGACAACATCCTGACGATCGACACGCCCGACGTCGCCTTGCCTGAGGCGCACGGCCTTCAGGATTCCCGGCTGCTGGGCCTGCAGCTGTTCTCCGTCCAGATCCGCAAGACGAACTGAGCCGCCTGCGGCTCCCGCGGGATGCGGCGTCGCCTCATTCGGGGGCGCTTTACTTGTGGCGAGGCCTGTAGGAGAGTGCGTTTGCGAAAATTGGAAACGAGCTGGTTTCAGCCGATACTGCGCGTGGCGTAAAAGAAATTTTACTCGACGTCTTTTTTGATGAATTGACCCTTCCGCTCGAGACTCGAGCCTGACCGCTGAGCAGCGGAGCCCGTGCCCGGCGAGATTCTTCCTCGGTGCGCTCGCGGCGGATGAACGGGCGAGGACCGGAATGCGCGCACCGATCGTCATCATGTCGTACAACCGGCCGCACTACCTCAAGCCCGTGCTCGAATCCCTGCGGAACCAGCGGCCGGGCGGCCTCGAAGGACGCGAGATCCATCTGTTCCAGGACGGCGCGGTCAACCTGTTTTCGGGTTTCCGTTATGCGAGGGACGAAGACATCCAGGCCTCCGTCGAAACGTTCCGCAGCTACTTCCCCGAGGGCCGCGTGCATCCGGGCGCCGTCAATATCGGCATTTGCGAGAATTTCTATCGCGCCGAGCACTTCGTGTTCGACAAGCTCGGCGCCGAATGCGCCTATTTCTTCGAGGACGATCTCGTCCTCTCGCCCGCCTACCTACACATGATGGAGAGGCTGGAGGGTTGGGCCCGGTCCATGCCGAGCGTCGCCTATTTCTCGGCCTACGGAAACTATTACGCCGAGGCGGACGAGCTGGCCGTCGGCCGGCGCGATCTGATCAATCTGGACCATCACTGGGCGTTCGGCCTCGTGCGTCGCCATTGGGCGAAGATGCAGCCGCAGCTCGAGGCCTATTACCAGCTCGTGCGCGGAACCGACTACAGCCGTCGCTTCGATCGCGATATATTCGATCTCTACCGGAATTTTGACGCCGCGCCGCCGGCGTCCTCGCAGGATGCGGCCAAGGCCTTCGCCTGCGACCGGCTCGGCCTCTGGCGCTGCAACACCATGACGCCGTTCGGCAAATATATCGGCGTGCACGGCCAGCACATGACCCGGCAGGCGTTCGACACGATCGGATTCGAGCGCACGGTCGTCGCCGATGAGCCGATCGAGAATCTTCGCTTTCCCGACGTTGCGCACATCACCACCTATCTCGCCGAGCAGCGCGCGCTGTTCAAGCAGGTCCGCCGGGATCAATGGGCGGAGCTGATCGCGAGCTTTCCCGCCGCCAAGGTTTGGGACCCCGGTCGCAAATGCCGCCGCGAGGACGTCGTGTTCGGCTATCGGCTGTTCCTCAATCGCGAGCCGGAATCCGAGGAGCGTATCGAGAAGCTGGTCGGACGCCAGACCGTGTTCGATTTCGTCAACGGGCTCGTCAACTCGGAAGAGAATGCCGGCCTGCCGGCAGCGCAGCCCCAGCGGCTGTGCTCCCGCGACGATGTGACCTTCGCCTACCGGCTCTGCCTCTATCGCGATCCCGAGACCGAGCAGGTCTACGAGGAGCATGTCGGCAAGACCGACGCCTTCACGCTGACCCATGCCATCTGGAACGGCGGCTCGCGCCCCAAGCTGTGGGCGACGATCAACCCGGTGTGGGCGTGAGCCCGGCTGCGCCCAGGCTTGCGCCTGCCCCCTCCCGGGAGAGGCAATGGCGCGGCCGAAGGGTTGCGCCTGCGGGCGTCCGCTTGTATTGCGGCGTACTGGCGCGATCGACCGGCGGGGCGGATGGACCTGCCGCGCACGGCGCGCCGCCGTGCGGCATGGCCCGGAGTGAATCGACTTGGTAGACCCTGTCAGGCCGGTAGCGGCGCCGATCGCAATCATTTCGTTCGACCGACCGGACTATCTCGATCGGCTGTGCGCCTCGCTCAAGGTTCAGACCGGCGTCGCGATCGACGAGACGCGCATCCTCCTGGTCCAGGACGGCGCGAAATCGCCCTACAGCGGCATCGCCTATGCCGACGATGCGGCGATCGCCAGGACGACCGAGGTGTTCCGCGCGCATTTCCCCAACGGCCAGGTCAAGGCGAGCCCGCACAATCTGGGCATTGCGCGCAACATCCGGCGCGCCGAGCGGATCGTGTTCGAGGAACTGGGGGCCGAGGTCGGCTATTTCTTCGAGGACGATCTCGAGCTCGGCCCGCGCTATCTCCTGGTGATGGAAATGCTGCGCGAGGCGCTCGCGGCGACCGGCAAGCCGGTCGCCTATTTCGCCGCCTATGGCGATCACCGCATCGAGCCCGATCCGGCGAAAGTGCGCGTGATCCCGATCGACCACCATTGGGGTTTCGGCCTGTTCCGCAAGGCCTGGCGCGCGATCGACGCATGGATGACGCCCTATTACGAGGTGCTCGGCGAGAGCGACTACAAATTCCGCAATGACCTGCAGATTTTCGAGAGCCTCAGGGATCGGCGGGTCGCGTTCGACAAATCCTCGCAGGATTCGATGAAGGCGCTCGCCTGCGCCGATCTCGGCCTGCCGCGCGTGATGACCGATGCGTGCTTCGCGCGCTACATCGGCAAGCTGGGCCAGTCCTTCGACGAGAAGAAGTTCGTCGAGCTCGGCTACGACCGCACCCAGGTCTATGCGGCGGAGTCGATCAACCTGATCGCGCCGACCGCCGCGCAGCTGCAGGACATCGCCGACCGGCATTTCGCCCTGTACCGCGACTTCAAGGACAAGGCCTATCCGGGGTTCATCGCGGAATTTCGCCGCACCCACCTCGACCCCGACCGCCTTTTGACCGCCCAGGACGTCCAAGACCTCTACCGCCTCCTGCTCGGCCGCAACGCCGAGCCGAGCGCGATCGAGAGCGCCGTCGGCAAGCACACCTTCCGTTCGCTGCGGCGCAATATCCTCAACAGCCGCGAGTTTCGGGGGAGCACGGGATTGCAGCTGGGGGGCGGCTGAAGCGGACCGAGCCACAGAAGCGACGAGGCCGGACCAATTGGCGGGAGAACGAGATGGAGGTGCGCATGAACGAAGGGGAGCAGGCGAACGCAAGGGCTATAATGTGGTTCGTGAATTCGCCGACGAGATCGGCTCCTGTTCGGCGCTGTACGCGTTTCGGCGCCGTTCGGATTTCGCCTGGCGGGAGGCGGTGCGGATGATCGACTGGAAACGTTACGAGCCCGATTGAACGAGACGGCCGGCTCGACGAAGATCAATCGCCCAGTTGGCGAGATAGGGATGTGCCGGGTTGATGGTCGATGCGCGCATATATAACGCCTCTGACGAGCGTGCGTGACTCATTCGGAGACAACGCCGGCCGAGCGTGTAATAATAGGCAAATGTATTTTTCTTGTATTCTTTTAACGCGAGAAATATGAGCTTATCATTCTTGTCCTCATCAATGATTATTCTGAATATTTCCTTGATCCTGTCTGTCGAAGCAACCGCTCTCACCGTTCCGTGACCGAGATTAAACGCCGGAACTACGCAATTGCGGCCAAGCAGATTTTCTATTATCTTGGCGTGCATATAGTCTTCGGCGGAGTGAGGGTCTACGATTAATTTGATACTACCGACTAAATCAGAGCTTGATATTTCCATGCCGGTATGAATCTGTTCGTCAAAAAAGGTAGCAAATCTCTTGTCAAAATCACAGACACTATCCGGATCGATAGACCATTGCGGGGAGAACGCTATGACGTGGGTTGCCCGAATGATATCTGAATATTTCAATGCCGCGTAGGCTCCTTGAGAGAATCCATAAAGTATTATTTTATCAAACTTCCTGGTCAGATTTGCCAGGATATTTGCAATGCTGATCATTTCATTGGCGGGGAACCAATTTCTTCGCTTGGTCATTATGCCGACGCATGACACATTCATCGCCCTCAGGGGAGCCTCCGCCCAGTAATTACGTCCGTTTGCAAACGAATCCAATTCGTTGAACGTTATTACAATGCTCTCGCCACCGCGATCGTCGTAGAGCGCCTGAAGATGATCCCCGTCAAACACTATGGTTGCCATCGTCGCGCCTCTCGGAGATCATCCAGGAAATTCATTGATATAAAATGGTTAGTGGCATGCCATTCGCAGCGTCGCGGCTCCGCCGAAATTTCCCGGCGCGACGGCGCGGCCCGGAGCGCCCGCGATCGACCGCTGGCGCGGGCGGTCACTGCTTCGCCGCGGGCGCCTCGACCGGCAGCGGGAACGAATCGCCGATGCGCCCCGGCGCGTGGAGGAGCTGCGCGCCCTTGCCGGCGAGGCGCAGGTAGAAATCGCTCGCCAGCCGGCAGCCGTCGGCGTCGAGCGTGACGAAGGACGGCGCAGGCGGCGATTCCTCGGCGTGGGCTGCGATCTTGAACATGGCGGTGCCCTCGTCGACTTCGTCGAACATGGCGCCGTAGATCGTCGTCGCGCCCGCGCGCACGGCGCCGACGACCTGGCGCCACCAGAAGCGCCCGCAACGGCGCGGGATCTGGTTGCCGATCGCCCGGCTCTCGTCGTGTCGCCCAAGCATCAGATTCGCCCAGGTGAAGCCGGGAAAGACCACCGGCATCAGCTCGACCCCCAACCGGCGCGCCTCGGCGATGTCCGGCTCGAGCGTCTGGACGCGATACTTGTCGGCCGAGGCGTCGTCCCGGTAGGCGCCGACCGTCCAGGGGCTGATGACCTGCAGCATGGGCCAAACGTCCTTCCAGCCGGGATCGCCGCTCGCCGATCCCGTCCCGGTGCGCCATTGCGCCGGCACGCCGCCCACGACGGTCACGCCGCCGAAGGGCTGGCTCGCTTCGCCGATCCCGCGCAGGAAGGTCCGCGCTTCGTCGGGCGTCATCGGCTTGCCGGCGAAGCCCAATCCCCAGAGGCCGAGGACGGGATGGCCGCGATGACGCAGGTAGGACGGGCTCGAGGTCAGCCCGTCCGCCTCGAGACGCCGCCAATCCTCGCGAACGAGCGCGAGCCGGTCGGCCGTGGCGCCGGAGAGATCGTACATCAGGAAGAACACCCGCCCGTGCTTCTCCGCGGCGGCGCGAACGTTGGCGAGCACGCGGTCGGCGCTCGCGCGAACGTTCGGATCGACCAGCACGCTGGCGAACCGCTGCAGCGCGACGCCGTCGATCCCGTAGCGCTCCATCCAGGCGAAATGCCGGTCGACGGTCGCCGGGTCCTGCGCGCTGTAGACGAACACTTCGTCGCCGTCGGCCGCGCGCAGACCGGCGTCGCATCGCTCGGCCGCGGGCAGTTCGCTGACGTCGGGCAGCATGTCGACGGTGAAGCCGTTCGCATCGCGCCAGTGCACCCAGCCGCGCCCCGCCGCGTCGCCCGGGCAGGCGAACCAGCCCTGGTAGCCGAAGATCAGCTTGCCGGTCAGCGTCGACGGGTCGACCCGCGGCGGCGATCCCGCGGCGGCGGCGCCCGCGAGCAGCAGCGCGCAGAGGACGAGCGCGAACCGGCTCATCCGCGCACCCATTCGACGATCGGCTCCGCCATGCGCCGCCAGTTGAACGTCGCGTTCTGAGCGATCGCCTTGGGCGCGAGTTCCGCAAGGCAGCGCGGATCGGAGATTTCGGCGACCGCGCCGGCGAAGTCGGTCGGCGAATAGGGATCGAAGAAGATGCCGGCGTCGCCGACCACTTCCGGCAGGCTCGAGGTCAGCGCCGCCAGCACCGGCTTGCCCAGACTCATCGCCTCCAGCGCCGGAATGCCGAAACCTTCGTAGAGCGAGGGGAAGATGAGGAACTCGGCGTGGCGGATCAGCCGGTATTTGACGAATTCGGAGACGAAGCCGGAGAAGACCAGCCGCGCGCGCTCGGCTTCGCTGAGGCCCGCCAGGAAGGTGTCGACGAGCCAGCCCTTCTTGCCGATGACGACGAACTTGAGCTCGGAGCGCGCGAGCTCGGGCAGAGCGAGCGCGCGGATGATGAGCCCCAGATTCTTGCGCGGTTCGATCGTGCCGACCACGACCGCGTAGCGGCCCACGCGCGGGGCGGCCAGGTGGCGGTCGTAGAGTTCGAATTCGTCCGGCCAGTCTGCGTATTGATAGAGCATGCGCGCCTTGGAGGCGACCGAGGGGAAGGCGGTCAGCAGCGCGGCGCGCGTCGCCTCCGAGATGCAGAAGACGACGTCGTCGGTGGCGAGTTCGCGCGCGAAATTGTCGAGATGGAAGGCGATGTTCGCCTCCTCGTGATTCTCCGGCATGAACAGCGTGCTCATGTCATGCACCGTGCTCGCCTGCCGGCTCGCGATGCCGAACTGGGTCTTGACGGTCGGGAACAGGAAGGCGCCGTCGACGTCGGCGAGCTCGTATTCGGACGCGCCCTCGCGCTGCCAGCCCTCGCGCAGGAACGTGCCCGTGCCCAGGCTCAGCGCCTGCATGACCACCGCGCGCGGGAATTTCTCGCAGTTGACCGCGAAGTCGAGATCGATCTCGCCGTGCAGCAGCAACGCGCGCGCGAGGCGGCGCGTGAACACGGGAATGCCCGTCCACTGGTCCTCGAGGAGGGGGCCGATGTCGAGGGTGACCTTGGGACGGTTGTTGAGCACGCGCATCGACTCCTTTGGCGGGCGGCGTCTAGCCGTCGAGATCGTACTGCGTCAGCCGCGGCTCGTTGCGACTCATTCTGGCGACGACGTCCATCAGCCCCGCCTCGTCGCCCCCCTCGCGCGGCGCGAACACGCCGATCGCGTCGAACGCATCGAGATCGGCGCGCGATTCGCGCCAGATCGGCGCGCTCTGGTGCAGCATGAGCTCGCTCTCGACGCCGTCGATCGCCTCGGCGGGCAGGGCGCCGCCGACCAGGAACACCGCATTGGCCGGCGTCCTCGGCAGGCCGTCGCCGGCGGCGTCGCGCAGGCCCTCGAGCGTCGCGCAGACGCGCGCAAGGAGCGAACTGCGCTCGCCGGGCAGGCGCGGCAGCCCGAGATAGACGCAGGCGGCGCGATCGAAGAAGGCCCTCGCGACGCGCGCGGCGACGATCCGCATGAAGCCGACGTCGGCGAGCGCGGTCTCGGTCAGCGGAATGTAGGTGGCGCGCCGCGTCTCGCGCCGGTCTGGCGGCGGCGCCTCGGCGAGCGCGACGCAGCGGTGCGCGCTGAGTTCGATCGAGCGGCGGTCGAAGACGAACGGAAGGAGCCGCGCGGATTCGAGGACGCGCGTCACCTGCGCGTGCAGCAGCGTCGTCGGCGGCCTGATCCAGCGGCTCCCCTCGACCCGGGTGCGGAAGCCCGAACTGACCTGCGTCTCGACGCCGGCGAAGATTTCGGGCGCGCGCAGGAACAGCCGGCGCAGCGCCTCGGCATGCGAACGCGTCGCCAGATCGAAGAAGAACACGTGGTTGCGCAGCGTCGGCACCAGCCGGACGCACGAGCCGTCGCTCATGCACAGATGATCGCGCGCGCCGCCGAGCTGCTCGCGGAGCCAGGACAGCGAGTCGCCGTGGGTGAAGATTTCGGGACGCGCGATGAATCGCACCGGCGCGCCGAGGGCCGCCGCCGTCGCGACCACGAGATCGACGGCCAGCCGAAGCCCCTCCGACACCGGAATCTGGGCGAGTTCATCGAGCTCGAACACCGAGCGGGCGAGCTTCGCCTGGCGCAATTCGCCGGCGGGCAACGAGATCGCGAGCCCCGCTCGATCAAACATTTCAATCGCATCCCAAGGGAAAGGCGGCTGAACTGGGCGCGACGAGCTGCCGGGGCCGCGCCCGGAACTCGTCGCTCGCCGCCAGCGCGCGCAGAAGATTGAACGGCGTCATCGCGCCGGCGCGCAATTGCCGCCCGTAATGCCCGAGCCCGTCCGAATCGGCCGGCCGGCTCAGCACATAGACATAGGCGGCGCGGACGAAGGCGTCGACGCCCCCGCGCAGAATCAGGTTCCTGAACAGCACGTCGCAGCCGCGCAATTCTTCGATGGAGCGGATCATCGTCGGATCGTCGGCGATGACATGGGCGATCGTTCCGGCGTCCGGTTCCGACGCGTAGAGGAAGGCCACGGGGTCGTGGCGGCCGATGATCGCCCTGGACTTCAGGTCGACCAGCGTGAGCATCGTGCGCCGCAGTTTCTCGGGCGCGGCGATGCGAAACCGGAACGCGCACCAGCCGACGCCGCAGCCGGCGTCGACCAGATCCTCGCGGAACAGATTGGCGAGCCCCGACGCGAGCACGACATTCGGTTCCTCGAGGATCGCGATCGGCAGCGATGTCGCGGGCGCGTTCGTATCGAGCGCCCAGCCCTCGACATAGCCGGAAGAAAGCAACGCATCGATGTGACCGCGAACCATCGCCAAGGCCTTTCGCCGCGATTTCGACCCCGTCCGCGCTCCCGACGGCCGGGATGCAGACGCCTTCCTATCACAGACGTCAAACGGGAACGTCGATCGCGGCTCCGATCGCGCGGAGCTGTTGCTGGACCCGGGCCGCGACTGCGGCCAAACCGTGATCGCGGGCTATTCGCGTCCGGGCCGCCTCGACCCTCGCGGCGATCGAACCGTCCGCGCGCGCCATCCGGCGAAGCGTCTCGACCGCGTCGTCCAGCGACGGCTCCGCCCATTCGCTGCCTTCCGAACAGGGATAGTCCCCCGGTCGGACCTGAACCAGCCGGTATGAGACGGGAAAGCCGGTCGTCTCGTCGAGGAAGCTGTTGCTGCCGGAATAGCCGGTCGCCACGACCGGCGTGCGAAGCAGCATCGCCTCGGCGAGCACCCGGCCGAAGCCTTCCGACCGGTGCAGCGAGACGAAGCAGTCGACCGCCGCGACGAGGCCGTGCGTCGCGGCGCGGGAAAAGGCGCCGTCGACGACGACGATGCGCGGGTCGTCGCCGATCTCGCCGAGCAGCGCGTCGAGCTTCTCGGGCCGCGCATGGCCATTGATCGTCTTGATCAGCAGCCGTTCGGCGCAGTCGCGGCGCGCGAACGCCGCCCGGAAGGCGCGGATCGCGCCGACCGGATTCTTCCGCGCGATGTGGGAATTGAAGTCGCAGAGCGCCAGGAAGACGAAATTGTCGGCGTGCAGTCCGAACTCGCCGAGATCGACGTCCTCGACCCCGTCGAGGTGGACGCAGGGCGGCATGTAGACGACCGGCTTGGCCGTCAGCGCGGAAAAGACGCCGAAGAGAAAGTGGCTCATCGCCCAGATCTCGTCGATGTGATCGAACGCGTGGCGCCAGTAGTCGGGTAAGGTCGACAGCTCCCAGGGCCAGCAGCCGATGTTGTAGCGCGCCGAGAACAGGTCGCGCCCGCGCGAGAGACGCAGCCTCTCGGTCTCGAACAGCGGCGCGCAGAACAGGTTGACCGGGAAGATCGGGCGCGCGATGAACAGCGCCTCCAGGCCGCTCGGCTGGTTGGTGGCGTGCTCGTCGGATTGCGCGACGTTGCAGACGCCGAACGGCGCGCCTGCGCTTCGCGCGACCTTCACGAAGCTCCTGAGATCCTCGCCGATGCCCAGAACGCCGTCGGCGAATCCGATCAGGTTCACGCCGATCGTTCCCTCGGCCGCCCGCCGGCCCGGTTCGGCCGCGCTCCCGGCCTCGCCCGGGTTGCGCGCCGCCGGATCCGCGGCCGGGCCGGGCGGCGGCGGCAGCCATGCCGGCAGAGCCGCCGGCCCCTCCCGGTCCAGCCATTTCCTGAAGTCGATGCGGCTCGACGGCCGCTTGAGGTCGAACTCCGATCGCGCCGTCTCGTTGGTCGCATGGACGATGATGTCGAGCAGGGAGATCCGCGCCTGCGCGGAGACGGCGTCATAGACGACGATCCGGGCGAGCTCCGAGGCCTCGCGCGGCAGGATGAATCCGCCCAGACGATAGGAGGCCACGGCCTCGGTGTAGTACCAGAAGTGGATTTCGTTGAGCGCCGAGGGCGAGGGATCGCCGATCGCCTTGCCGCATTTGCGCGCGACATAGGCTTCGATCCGGCTCAGGAAGGGCGGCGCGGGGCTGACGGCGAACGCCAGCCAATCGCGACCGACCTTGAGGTTGACATAGCTGGCGCGGCCGATCGAGACGATCCAGAGCAGGAAGTCCTCCTGCTGTTCGATCGTCCCTGGATAGTCCGCATCGTCCTCGCGCCACAGCGCATAGGCCGAGCGCAGCTCGGTCTCGCGGTTTATGATCTCGAGCGCGCGCATGGAGGGCCTCGGTTCCGGGGATTCGGGGTTCTCCCGGCCCGGGGATCGGCTTGGCGTGCGCAGGAGCGAGTTCAGCGGGCGCCCGATTCGGCGCCGCCGACGATCGCCTGCGCCGCGCTCAGGCCGTTGGAGGCCGCCGACCGCACCCACGCCATCCCCTTTTCCGGGTCCGCCTCCGTTCCCATGCCCTTCATCTGCATGACTCCCAGATTGTACATCGCCTCGACATGGCCGCCTTCGGCGGCGGCGGCATAGAGCCTGACGGCCTCCTCCAGATCGACCACGACGCCTTCGCCGGTACAATGCATGACGGCGAGCTGGAATTGCGCATGGGCGTGGCCGGCCTCGGCGGCGCGGCGCAGCCAGGCGGCGGCGGCTTCGATGTCCTTGGGCGCGTCCTGGCCAAGACGGTGCAGCATCGCGACCAGATATTGCGCCTCCGGCCGGCCCGCCTCGGCGGCGGTCCTGTACCAGTGCAGGGCGTCCTCGGGCCGCGCCGCGCCGCCATGGCGGCCGGCGAAGAGATGGCCGAGCTGGACCGCCGCGACCGGAAAGCCCGCGGCGGCCGATTGCCGCAGCAGTTCCTCGGCCCTGGCGGGATCGCGCGCCACGCCGTCCCCCGACAGGTAGAGCGAGGCGAGCATCGCCTTGGCTTCCGGATCGCCCTTCTCGGCGGCCCGGTCGAGCCACATCAGCGCCTTGGCGACGTCGCGCGGGCGACCCTGGCCTTCGAGATGGATCTGGGCGAGCCTGACCTGCGAGGCCGACACGCCCTTTTCGGCGGCGACGCTGTACCATTCGAAGGCCTTTTCCGGATCGCAATCGACGGCGGTGCCCTTCGCATAGAAGCTCGCGATATTGTGGGCGGCGATCGGCTCGCCCTGTTGGGCGGCCTTGAGGAACCAGCGCGCCGCCTCCGGCAGGCTGACCACCGTGCCCGTGCCGGTCGCGCTGAGCCGGCCGGCGATGAACTGCGCCTGGACGTCGCCGAGCTCGGCCGCGCGGCGATACCAGATCGCGGCCTCGCGCAGATCGGGCTCGACCGGACCGCCCCGGCTGTAGAATTCGGCGAGCGCGAGGATCGCGCGCAGGTGACCCTTCTTGGCCGCTCCCCGCCAATAGGTCTCGGCGCGATCGATGTTGAGCGGCAGGCCCGCGCCGCTCATGTGCATGAGGCCGGCCTGATAGAGTCCGTGGATGTCGCCCGCCTCGGCGGCTTCCGCGAACAGCGCGCCGGCAGCCTCGCGGTCGGCCGGCCGGCCGGCGCCCGCGAGCAGCATGGTGGCGAGCGCGATCTTGGCCCGGAGGTGGCCCTGCACAGCCGCCAGTTCGTACCATCCGGCCGCGGCGGCGGGGTCGGCCTCGACGCCGAGGCCCTGGTAAAAAATGTCGCCGAGGCCGAATTGCGCCGCCGCGAGGCCCGCCTCGGCGCCGACGTGGTAGAGAGCGCGTGCGCGCCCGTAATCGCGCGCGCAACCTCGCCCTTCCTGGAGCAGGGCGCCCAGCAGCGTCGCCGCCTCGGCATGGCCGCCCTCGCCGGCGACGGTGAGCCATGCGACCGCCTGTCCGGGATCCGCCTTGACGTCGAGCCCGTGCGGGAACAGGACGTCGGCGTTGATCCGCGCCGCGGCCTCGTCGTGCGCGCCGGCCGATCGCAGCCATCCCTTGCCGTGGGAGCCCGCCGCGCCGCTGAGGAAGATCAGCGCCAGCCGGTACTGCGCCTGGGCGTGACCCTGCCGCGCCGCCTCGCCAAACCACCAGGCCGCGTCGGCGAGGCTGAGGTTCACGCCCTCGCCCTTGGCGTAGAGCTCGGCGATCCGGAACCCCGCCTCGGCGCTGCCCAGGCGGATGGCGGCGCGCCAGGCGCCGAGCGCGTCGATGTAGCGCTCGCGCTCGTAGGCCGCCTGGCCCCGCCTCAGCCGGCGCTCCGAGCCGACGCGGCGATAGGCGCGCCTGACGGTTTCGAACGGCCAATGCATCGGGACGCTCATGGTTCGCGCATCGCGGACCCGACGCCATGGACGACGCCGCCGAGGAGATAGGCGCCGAGCGCGCGGGTGCCGACCTTGACGTCGGCGGAAAGGGTCATGCCGGGAATCAGGCGGAACGAGGCGGGGACGTCGATGAGATCGGTCGACACGATCTTGAGCCGCGCCTTGTAATAGGCGGGTATCGGCGCGCCGTTGTCGTCGGTGGTGAACGCGTCCTCGCTGATCCAGCGCACCGTCGCCGTCGCGGTGCCGTGCTCGGCGTAGTTGAAAGCGTCGATCTTCAGGGTCGCCGGGTCGCCCGGCCGCAGGAACCCGACGTCGCGCGAGGCGATCTGGACTTCCGCCTCGAGCGGGACCCGGGTCGGAACCAGCGTGATCAGGGGATCGCCTTCCTTGAGCACCGAACCGACCGAGAGCTTGGCGATCGTCAGCACCATCGATTCCTCCGGCGCGACGAGGCGGACGAGTTCCTTGTGCTTGCTGGCCTTGTCGAGCTGGTCGCGCGCCGCGTCGCGGCTGTTGCGCGCGGTCACCAGCTCGAGGCTCGTGGTCGACGACCATTGCTGGATGGAGGCGTCGCGATCGGCTTGCAGCGAGGAGAGCTGATGCTCCGATTCGATGAGGCTGTTGTGATCGAACTCGGCGGTGCGCAGCGCCTCGAGCTTGGAGGCGGTCGAGGTCAGCAGATTGAGCTGGGATCCGGTCCCGTGCTCGGCGAGGACGCTGCGCATGTCCTCGATCTTCTGGGCGATCTGCTCCTCCTCCTGGTAGCGGCCCTCGTCGGCCTTGAACTTGTTGATCGTCGCCTGGACCTGCGCGATCTTCTGGTCGAAGCTGTTGACCTGCGCGGCGTATTGGGCGGCGCGCTGGTCGAACAACTGGCGCTGCACGACCTGATATT
>JBEKZS010000086.1:0-19057 GCA_049509635.1 Roseiarcus sp. | reverse complement strand
CCGCTCCCACTGGCTTCCGGAGGAGGCGCCGGGGACGATCGCCGACCTGCTGCTGCCCCATCTCGCCCAATATCCGGCCTAGCGCGAACGGTCGGATCGGACGGCGTCCGCCTCAGAATTCGACCTCGAGCTCCTCGATTTCGTCCGCCTCGGCGATCGCCGCCTCGCGCCATTCGACCATCGCCGGCAGGGCCCATATCCGATCGGCGTACGCCTGCGTCTGTCGGTCGAGCGCGACGCCATAGGTTCGGAACCGGCTGACCACGGGGGCGTACATGGCGTCCGCCATCGACAGCGCGCCAAACAGGAACGGTCCGCCATGGGCGTCGAGGCATTCGCGCCAGATGATCGCGATGCGCTCGATGTCGGCGTTGGCCTTCGACCAGATCTTGAACCTGGGGAAATGCGCCTTGATGTTCATCGGCAGCGCCTGGCGCAGCGAGACGAAACCCGAATGCATCTCGCCGCAGATCGAGCGGCAATGCGCCCGTTTTGCCCGATCCTTGGGCAACAGGCCCGCTTTCGGGGCAATCTCGTTGAGGAATTCGCCGATCGCCAAGGTATCCCAGACCTTGATCCCCTCGTAGGTGAGGCAGGGCACGAGAATGCTCGGCGACAGCAGAAGAATTTCCGCGCGGGCGTCGGCATTGTCGGGGGCGACGATCGATTCGTCGAATTCGATCCCGGCGAATTTCACCATCAGCCAGCCGCGCAACGACCAGGAAGAATAATTCTTGCTGCTCAAGGTGATGGTCGTTCGGGGCATCGGCGCGGCCAATCGGTAGGAAAACCCTTGTTTAATATAGCAAATCATGTGCCATTGGCACGTCGCTTGCTAAGATTATTCGATTGGCCGGCAGGCGTCCAGGAATCGAGCGGCATGGCATGATCTACGATTCCTACCAGGCGCTGGCCGATGTCGGCGACTCCGTGCGCCTGCTCGCGGCCAACGCCGAGCGCATTCTCAAGACATGGGCCTCGGGGCCGTTCGAATCGCCGCTCCAACGCATGGCGGCCTATTACGAAGTCGTCGCGCTCGCCGGCTTCACCCACGAGCGGCCGGGATTCGACGTGCCGAGCGTCGAAGTGGCCGGCGCCGGCGTTCCCGTCGAGGAGGAAGTCGTGCTGTCGACCGACTTCTGCGACCTCCGGCGGTTCCGCAAGACCGGCGCGGCCGACGAGCCCAAGGTCCTGCTCGTCGCCCCGATGTCGGGTCATTTCGCGACGCTCCTGCGCGGCACCCTGAAGACGATGCTGCGCGATCACGAGGTCTATGTCACCGATTGGATCAACCCGCGCAACATCGCGCCGGAGTCCGGCCCGTTCGCGCTCGACGACTACACCCAGCACCTCATCGATTTCATCCGGCACATGGGCCCCGATTCGCATATCGTGGCGGTGTGCCAGCCCGCGGTGTCGGCGCTCGCCGCGACCGCGATCATGGCGCAGGAGGGCGCCAACCATCAGCCGGCGAGCCTGACGCTGATGGCCGGGCCGATCGACACCCGGATTTCGCCGACCAAGGTCAACGACCTCGCCAATGAGAAGCCGATCGCCTGGTTTCGCGACAAGATGATCGGGGTGGTGCCCGCGCGCCTGAAAGGCGGCGGCCGGCGCGTCTACCCCGGCTTCCTCCAGCTGACCGCGTTCATGAGCATGAACGCCGACCGGCACGCCAAATCCTTCGTCGATTTGTTCCAGCATCGCGTCGCCGGCGATTTCGAGAAGGCGGACGCGATTCACGAATTCTACAAGGAATATTTCGCGATCATGGATCTGAGCGCCGACTTCTATCTCGAGACCGTCGAGCAGGTGTTCCAGCAGAACCTGCTGCCGCTCGGCAGGATGAAATTCAAGGGCAGGACGATCGAACCGCGCGCGATCAAGAAGACGTTCCTGCTGACGGTCGAGGGCGAGAAGGACGATATTTGCGCGATCGGCCAGACGCTCGCCGCGCAGGATCTGTGCGGCGGGCTGCGTCCCTACATGAAGACGCATCACATGCAGGCCGGCGTCGGCCATTACGGCGTCTTCAACGGAAGGCGCTGGGACACCCAGATCTATCCGGTGGTGCGCAACCACATCCAGGCGAGCCGCTGAGGCCGGGCGCGCGACGCAGGCCCGGCGCCAGTGACGGAGCGCGGGCCGCCCGCCGGACGGGTGAAGACCGGGCGCGCGCCGACCCCGGGACGGCGCGGGATCAATCCTCCTTGGCGGGCTTGCGGCCGCCCTTGGAGACGCCGACCATCGCCGGCCGCAACACGCGATCGCCGATGCTCCAGCCGGTCTGAACGACCTTCGTGACCGTTCCCGAAGGAAGGTTCTCGTCGGGGATTTCGAACATCGCCTGGTGAAAATTCGGGTCGAACTTCTCGCCCTCCGGCTCCAGCTTCTTCACCCCGTGCCGCGCCAGCGCCGCCGCCAGATCGCGGCCGGTCAATTCGATCCCGTCGATGAACACCTTCAAGGCGTCATCCGCGCCGGCGCGGATGGCTTCGGGCAGATTTTCCAGCGCGCGGGCGAGGTTGTCGGTCACGTTGAGCATGTCGCGGGCGAAGGCGGTGACGGCGTAGGTCCTGGCGTCGGCGACCTCGCGCTCGGTGCGCCGGCGCAGATTCTCCATTTCCGCCAGGGTGCGCAGGACGCGGTCCTTCAACGCGGCGTTTTCGGCGTTCAGCGCCTCGACGACGGCGAAACCGTCGCGCTCCGGCTCCGCCTGTTCCGTCCCGACACCCCCGGCCGCGGTCCCCTGGGCGAGCTCGTCGGCTTGGGCCTTCGTGGTGTCGTTCATGATCGTTCCTGCTGTCGAAAGAGCGCGCCGGATATCAGGGTTCGCAGGCCAAAAATCAAGCGCCCGGCCGTTGGCCTTCGGCGCCCCGCTTTTCCTCCGGCGGATCGAAAATCGCCAGAATGAGCCGCCTGATGGTCGCCTGGCGCGCGGGCGAGGTGATTTTCGAACCCGTGAGATCGGTGACGTAGAACGAATCGACCGCCTTCTCGCCAAAGGTGACGATGTGGGCCGATCCGATGTTGAGATTCAACCTGGAAATGACCGAAGTGAGGTCGTAGAGGAGCCCGGGCCGGTCGAGCCCGGACACTTCCAGCACCGTCGAGCGGTTCGACAGATTGTTGCTGATCGTCACCTCGGGCGCGACGACGAACGCCTTGGCGCGCGCGTCGGGGCCGCGCTTGGCGGCGACCATTTCGCCGAGCCTGAGCTCGCCCCGCAGCGTCCCTTCGATGCCGGCCGCGATCCGATCGGCGCGACGCAGCTCGTCGGCGTCGCGCTCGAACGCGCGCGACAGGAAAATCGTGTCGAGCGCGAGGCCGTCGGTCGTCGTGAAAATCTGCGCATCGACGATATTGCCGCCCGCACTCGCGCATACCCCGGCGATGATCGACAACAGTCGCGGGTGGTCCGGCGCGACGATGGTCAATTCGGTGACGCCCCGGAACGCGTCGGTCCCGACCTCGGTCGCCAGCGAGCGGACCTCGGCCGCCATTGCGTAGAGCAGCTTGGCCTGGGCGATCTGCCTGGCGAGGTCGACCTTCAGCCAGTAGGCGGGATAATGGCGCGCCGCATAGGTCTCGAAATCGGGATCCGACCAGCCCGGCAGCGCGCGGCGCAGCGCGTCCTGCGCGGCGGCGACGCGGGACCGGCGATCGATCGAGGAATGGCCGCCGCCGAGCACGACTTCCGTCTCCCAGAACAGCGTCCTCAGCAGCTGGCCCTTCCAGCCGTTCCAGACGCCGGGCCCGACCGCGCGAATGTCGCACACCGTCAACACGAGCAGCATCTTGAGCCGCTCGAGCGTCTGCACGATGGCGGCGAACGTCTCCGTCGTGCGTGGATCGGACAGGTCGCGGCTCTGCGCCGTGATCGACATGGTGAGATGCTGCTGGATCAGCCAGACCACCGTTTCGGTCTCCGCGGCGGACAGGCCGAAGCGCGGGCACAGCCGCCGCGCGACTTCGGCGCCCGCCAGCGAATGGTCCTCCTGCCTCCCCTTGGCGATGTCGTGCAGGAATGCGGCGACGTAGAGCACGGTGCGGTTCGCGATCGAGGGCAGGAACTCGCTGGCCAGCGGATGGTCCTCCACCAGGCGGCCGCCCTCGATGTTGGCCAGGACGCCGATCGTGCGCAGCAGGTGCTCGTCGACGGTGTAGTGATGATACATGCTGAACTGCATCATTCCGACGATGCGGCCGAACTCGGGGATGAACCGCCCCAGGACGCCCGCCTCGTTCATGTGCCGCAGCACGGTCTCGGGCGCGTGGCGCGACGTCAGTATTTCGAGAAACAGGCGGTTCGCCTCGGGGTCGTTGCGCAACCGCGCGTCGATCCGCTTGAGCGACTGGGTGACGAGGCGCGTGGCGTCGGGGTGGATGGCGAGATTGCCGCGGTCGGCCACCCAGAACAGGCGGATCAGATTGATCGGATCGCGATCGAAGGCGTCGCTGCGGACGACGCTGATCCGGTCGAAGTCGACCTTGAAATCCTTCGCGTCGGCGATCACGCTCGAGCGCCGGCGCAGCCGGCCGACGAACCGGTCGAGCACCGGGCGCGGCTTGGCCTGGCGCTCCTCCAGCGCCGCGCAGACGATCGCGGTGAGGTCGCCGACGTCCTTGGCGATCAGGAAATAGTGCTTCATGAACCGTTCGACGTCGGTCAGGCCGGCGCGCGGCGTATAGCCCAGCCGGCGCGCGATCGGGCGCTGGATGTCGAAACTCAGACGCTCCTCGGGCCGGCCGGTGAGGAAATGCAGGTGGCAGCGCACCGACCAGAGGAACTCTTCGCAGCGCCGGAACAGCGCGAACTCCCTGGCGGTGAACAGGCCGGCGCCGACCAGTTCGCGCGCATCGCGCAGACGATAGACGTATTTAGCGATCCAGAACAGGGTGTTGAGATCGCGCAGGCCCCCCTTGCCCTCCTTCAGGTTCGGCTCGACGACATAGCGAGAGGCGCCGGTCCGCTTGAGGCGGGCGTCGCGCTCGGCGAGCTTGGCGGCGACGAACTCGCGCGCCGAAACGGCGACGATCTCCCGGTCGAAGCGCTCGCGCATCGCTTCGAACAGGGCGGGATCGCCGAGAATGAAGCGGGCCTCCAGCAGCGAAGTGCGGATCGTCATGTCCGCCTTGGCCTGGCGCAGGCACTCGTCGATCGAACGCGTGGCGTGACCCACCTTCTGGCGCAGGTCCCACAGCAGATAGAGCATGGCCTCGACGATTTTTTCGGACTCCGGCGTTCGCCGGCCCGGCAGCAGGAACAAGAGATCGATGTCGCTTCCCGGCGCGAGCAGACCGCGGCCGTAGCCGCCGACCGCGACGACCGTCACGCCGCCGCTCGGGGAGGCTGTGCGGCCATCGACCGCGCGGCGCGCGATGTCGTGAATCGCGACGATGATCTCGTCCTCGAGTTCGCTGAGCCGGGCCGCGCAGGCCATACCGCGGCCGCCCTCCTCGAGCAACCGCCGCGCCTCGGCGCGTCCATCCTCCAGCGCGGCCGCGACGATTTCGACGCCCGCCTGGCGGAAGCGCTCGTCCTCGGGGGTTCGCTCCCGCAGGGCGGCGATTTCAGCCGCCAGCCGGGCGCCTTCGCCGCCGCGTTTGGGAACGACGGCGGCGCGGCGCGAACGCCTGGGCGATGAAACCTGGACCGGGGCGGATTCCATCGCGGGCTTCTAGCACACCCTCTGCGGCCTCGCGCAAGGCGTGGCCGGGTTGTGAATCAGGGGCTCGCCGCCGTCCGCTTTGCCTCGATGGCGTCCCAGATCGCCGCGGCCAGATCCGGGCCGCCCAGCCGCTTGATGATGCGCAGGCCGGTCGGCGAGGTCACGTTGATCTCGGTGAGGTGGCCGTCGATCACGTCGATGCCCACGAAGAGCAGGCCGCGACGGCGCAATTCCGGCGCGAGGCGCGCGCAGATCTCCCGTTCGCGGGGCGTGAGGTCGGTCGGTCTGGCGGCGCCGCCGCGCACCATGTTGGAGCGGATGTCGTCGCCGACCGGCAACCGGTTGACGGCGCCCAGCGCCTGCCCGTCGACGAGAATGATCCGCTTGTCCCCTTCGACGACCTGAGGGAGGAATTTCTGGATCACCCAGGGTTCGCGGAACGTCACGCTGAAGAGATCGAACAGCGACCCGAAATTGGGGTCCTTCACGCCGACCTTGAAGACCGCCGCGCCGCCGTTGCCATAGAGCGGCTTCATCACCACCTCGCCCTGCTCGGCGCGGAACGCTTCTATGGCGGCGCGGTCGCGCGAGATCAGCGTGGCCGGCATCAGATCGGGAAAGTCCATCACGAACAGCTTTTCCGGCGCGTCGCGCACCGATCGCGGGTCGTTGACGACCAGCGTGCGCGGATGGATGCGCTCCAGCAGGTGCGTCGTCGTGACATAGGCGAGATCGAACGGCGGGTCCTGCCGCAACAGCACGACGTCGATTTCGCCGAGATCGACCGTCTGCTCCGCGCCCAGCGCGGCATGCTCGCCCTGGCTGTCGCGCACCCGCAGCGGCTGCGCCCGGGCGAGGACGCGCCCGTCGCTGAGGCTGAGGCGATCGGGCGTATAGTAGAGCAGGCGATGGCCTCTGGCCTGCGCCTCCAGCAGCAGGGCGAAGGTCGAGTCGCCGGCGATCTTGATCTGCTCGACCGGGTCCATCTGAACGGCGACGGTGAGAATCATTGGCGTTCCGCCTGTCAAGGGAAGCGCGCCGGCAAGTCCGGAGGTCGGCCCGTGTTTGACCACAGACCGGGACCGGCGTCGACCTCCAAGCAGGGATTCGCGGCTGCGCCAACGCGGCGAGCCTGCCGACGCAGCCGGCGCCGGCCAGGCGTGCGGCGCAGCGGATCGGCGGGTCGTCCCCTCTCGACGCCTGCCGCCGCGAGCGCGCGCCGGATCGCGGCGCGCGCCGATCCCGCGCGAGCCCGCCTTGGCTGCCTCAGGATCGGTCAGCTCTGTCGTCGACAGCCGTCGTCGCGAGCGGAGCGCTGACGTCTGCAAAGCAGAAATCTGAGATAGTTCTTCCCAAATTCCAAATGGTCGGCTATAGTCCCATCATGAGCCCCTCGGCAGGAGCCCGCCAATGTCCGACCCAGCCGTCCCCGCCCGCCGCCCGCCTCGGCGCGATCGAGCGGGAAGTCCGCCGGCATCGCATCATGGAGCGGGCGCCGCGCGGATGGAGCTGCGACGGACTCGTCCCCAGGGCGGCCGGGGACGAGGCGCGGGCCGTCGCCGTGCGGGGGCGCCGGACGGCGGCGCGCCGCAGCGCCCCGGGCGGTTTCAATTTGCCAGCAACCCTCTGATTTTCCGCGATCGGCCCAGAAATGAATTTCCAGATATTTCCACGCCGAAAGGATTTGTCGGGCGACGCGGCGGGCGCCGGTTCCGACTTGGGTCGCGCGGGCGCGAGAGGGCGAGGGAATGAGCCCCGCGCGGTTTCAATTTGCCGGCAACCCTCTGATTGTCCTCGATCGGGCCGAAAATGAATTTCCAAATATTTCCACCCCGAAAGGATTTGTCGGGCGACCCGGCGGGCGCCGGTTCCGACTTGGGTCGCGCGGGCGCGAGAGGGGGCGAGGGGATGGGCCCCGCGCGGTTTCAATTTGCCTGCAACCCCCTGATTGTCCTCGATCGGCCCAGAAATGAATTTCCAGATATTTCCACGCCGAAATGATTTGTCGGGCGACGCGGCGGGCGCCGGTTCCGACCTGGGTCGTGCGGGCGCGAGAGGGCGAGGGGATGGGCCCCGCGCGGTTTCAATTTGCCGGCAACCCTCTGATTGTCCTCGATCGGGCCGAAAATGAATTTCCAAATATTTCGACGCCGAAAGGATTTGTCGGGCGACCCGGCGGGCGCCGGTTCCGACCTGGGTCGTGCGGGCGCGAGCGGCGTGGCGAGGGGGCGACGGGATGAGCTACCGACCGGAGGGACGCGAACGCACAGGCCCGGCGCCGCGAGGCCACGCCGCCGTCGCGCCGTCGAGTCAGGGCGATTGCTGCGCAATCGGCCGGGGACGGGCGCGCGGGTCGAGGTTCGCGGAGCGGCCCTCGGCGCGTAGCGACCGGCGCAGCCGGCTCGACCTCGAGGCGCGCGCCCGGCCCTGGCGGCGCGAACTCCGGCTTGACGTGTCGCGCAGCAGATCCGTTGGTCAGGCCATCAGGCTTGGCTTAGTCGAGATCGAGCAGATAGGCCGCGGGCGCGTGTCTGGGAAGGCGCCCGGGCGCGACGAAGACCGCGTCCCCGCGCAAGGTCGCGCGCACCGCCCAGGGATTGCGGGTCAGCCAGACGCGCGCCGCCCGCGACAGGCGGCGGCGTTTGATTTCGCCGATCGCGGTCGCCGCCTCGTCCAGTTCGGGGCGCGCCTTCACTTCGACGAAGGCGACGGTCAGCCCCCGGCGCGCGATCAGGTCGACCTCGCCGCCGGCGGCCGAGAAGCGGCGCGCGAGGATCCGATAGCCTTTCATCAGCAGCCAGGCGGCCGCGATCCATTCGGCGCGCAGGCCGAAGACGTGCGCGCGGCGCCTCGAGCCTTGCGATCCCCGCGGCGCCATTCATCGCCTCCGGCCGGCCAGCGCGAGCGCCCGCGCGTAGACCGCCCGCCGCGGCGCGCCGGTTTGCGCGGCCACCGCGGCGGCGGCGTCCTTGACCGAAAGGTTCGCCATCGCATCGCGCAGCAGCCCGTCCAGTTCGGCGGCGGCGACCGGCGTGGATTCGTCGGGCGGCCCGACGATCACCACGATCTCGCCCCTCGGCGGCTCCAGCGCGCCGAAATGCGCGGCGAGTTCGTCGAGCGGCCCGCGCCGCGTGGTCTCGTAGAGCTTGGTCAACTCGCGCGCGACCGCCGCCGGCCGGGCGCCGAGTTCGGCGGCAAGATCGGCCAACGTCTCCCCGAGGCGTCGGGGCGATTCGAAGAACACCAGCGTCCCCGGAACCGCGGCGAGCGCGTTGATCCGCGCCCGCCGCGCCGCGCTCCTGGGCGGCAGGAACCCTTCAAAGAAGAAACGGTCGGTCGGCAGGCCGGCGACCACCAGCGCCGCCAGCACGGCCGAAGGGCCCGGCGCGCTGGTCACCGGAATGCCGGCGGCGAGCGCCTCGGCGACCAGCTTGTAGCCGGGGTCGGAGACGAGCGGGGTGCCGGCGTCCGAGATCAGCGCCAGCGCCGCGCCGTCGGCGAGCCGCGCGAGCAGGCGCGGCCGCACCGTCGCCGCATTGTGCTCGTGATAGGCGATCAGCG
Source organism: Roseiarcus sp. (assembly GCA_049509635.1). Classification (GTDB taxonomy): domain Bacteria; phylum Pseudomonadota; class Alphaproteobacteria; order Rhizobiales; family Beijerinckiaceae; genus Roseiarcus. Next base: position 9,824 of record JBEKZS010000086.1, on the reverse strand, counting down.
GCGTCGTGACGCCGTAATGGGCGAGCAGGTTGTGCGAGACCCGCGTATCCTCCGCCAGGACGGCGTCCGCGGCGGCCAGCGTCGCGAGGGCGCGCAGCGTGATGTCGCGCAGATTGCCGATCGGCGTCGCGACCACGTGGAGGCCGGGCCCGATCGGTTCGGCTTGCGTCCGCGCGCCCAGCGCCGTGAACGCGCTCGATCGGGCGCCCCGCGCTCCGGCCGCTTCCGAGCGATCGCTTGGGGTCATCGCCGCCTCCGGAGGCCGGCGCCGCCCCGGTCGTGCGCGCGCCGCCGGCAAGCATTTACCATCGGGGGCTCAAAATGCCACAATTGGTCGCGAACACCGTGGCCGGGCTGGCTCGCCCGGTCCGCGCGCCTTGGCGGGGGTCGGGCGCGGAAGGCTGGGGAATTTCCTGAGCTCGGCCGATATGGGAGGTCCTGATGTCGGCTTGCGCCTCGGGGTCCGACGTGCGGCGCGCGGTCGCCGGCGCGCTGGCCGCGATTCTCCTGGGCTGTGCGGCTATGGCGCTGGCCGCCTGCGGCCCGTCCGGAGAGCCCGGTCCTGAAAGTTCCATGGCCGCGCCGACCTCGCCGGTCCAGGCGCAACCCCTGTCCGGGGGCGCCCCGACCGTCGGCGAAACGCTGGGGACCGGCCCGGTTCGCCTCGGCGTGATCCTCCCGCTGACCCAGGGCGGCGGCCCGAGCGCGGTCGGCGTCTCGCTCCGCAACGCCGCCCAGCTCGCGCTCGAGGAATCGGGCGCCGGCGACGTGACGCTGATGGTGCTCGACGACCATTCCACCCCCGACGGGGCCGCCCAGGCCGCCCAGGCGGCGATCGGGGCGGGCGCCGAGCTCATCATAGGGCCGCTGTTCTCGCCCAGCGTGCGCGAGGTCGGCCGCGTCGCCAAGGCCGCGGGCCGGCCGGTGATCGCCTTCTCGACCGACGCCAGCGTCGCCTCGCGCGGCGTCTATCTCCTGTCGTTCCTGATCGAGGGCTATGTCGACCGGATCGTCGACTACGCGCGCGTGAAGGGCAAGAAGTCGTTCGCGGTCATGGCTCCGCAGAGCGACTACGGCAATGTCGCGGTCGCCGAGTTCCAGCAGGCGGCCGCGCGGCTCGGCCTGCGCGTCGTGACGATCGCGCGCTACGCGCCGGGCCAGGCGGCCGGCGCCGCCAGGGAAATCGCGGCGGTCGCGGGCCAGTTCGACGCGCTGTTCGTCCCCGACCAGGCCGACGGCATGGACGGCGTCGGCGCGGCGCTGTCAGCCAACGGGATCAAGACGCAAATCCTCGGGACCGGCATCTGGAACGACCCGCGGGTGCTGAAGCTGCCGGCGCTGCAGGGCGCCTGGTTCGCCGCGCCCGAAAGCGCCGGCTTCGCGGCGTTCGCGGAGCGCTACCGCGCCAAGTTCGGCGCCGACCCGACCCGGCTGGCGACGCTCGCCTACGACGCGGTCTCGCTGGTCGCCGCGCTGGCGAAAACCCAGGGCGCGCAACGCTTCACCGAGAAGGTGCTGACGGGCTCGTCGGGCTTCACGGGCGCCGATGGCGTGTTCCGGTTCCGGGTCGACGGGCCGGACGAGCGGCAACTGGCGGTCCTGCAGGTGGTCAACGGCGCCGCCACGGTCGTCAGTCCGGCGCCGCGAAGCTTCGCCGGCGGCTGACCGGCGGTTCCCGCCGCGGGCCCGGCCACCGCCTCGCCGCGCTCCACCCGCGCTCCTTTCGCGAGCGCTCACCGCTGCCTCGTCGCCCAATCCGCCGCTTCGTAATAGGGCGCATTGGAGGCGGCGAGCGGCGGCCGGCCGAGGATCAGGTCGGCGGCCTTCTCGCCGATCATGATCGTCGGCGCGTTGAGGTTGCCCGAGGTGATCGAGGGCATGATCGAGGAGTCGACGACGCGCAGCGCCTCGACGCCGAACACGCGCGTCTGCGGATCGACCACCGCCAGCGGGTCGCCCGGCGCGCCGATCCGGCAGGTGCCGCAGGGATGGTAGGCGCTCTCGACATGGCGGCGCACGAAGGCGTCGATCTGCGCGTCGGCGACGACCGCGGCGCCGGGGCTGATCTCGCGGCCGCGATAGGGTTCGAACGCGGCCTGGGCGAAAATCTCGCGGGTCAGCCGCACGCAGGCGCGCATCTCCGCCCAGTCGTCGGCATGGCTCATGTAGTTGAAGCGGATCGCCGGGGGAACGCGCGGATCGGCCGATCTCAGCCGCACCGCGCCGCGGCTCTTCGAGCGCAGGGGCCCGACATGGGCCTGGAAGCCATGCTCGCTCGCCAGCGCCCCGCCGTCATAGGAAACGGCGAGCGGGAGGAAGTGAAACTGGATGTCGGGATAGCGGATCCCGGCGGCCGAGCGGATGAAGCCGCCGGTCTCGAAATGGTTCGACGCCCCATGGCCGCGCCCGCGCAAGAGCCATTGCAGGCCGATCAGCGCCCGCCCGAACAACCCGGTATGGCGGTAGAGCGTGATCGGCTGGCGCGAGGCGACCTGAAAATAGAATTCCAGATGGTCCTGCAGGTTCTCGCCGACGCCGGCAAGGTCGTGGACGACCGGGACGCCATGCGCGCGCAGCTCGGCGGCGGGGCCGACGCCCGACAGCTTCAGCAATTGCGGCGAATTGATCGGGCCGCCGCTGAGGATCAATTCGCGGCGCGCCCGGGCGAACCGGCTGCGCCCGCCGCGGAGATATTCGACGCCGATCGCGCGGCGGCCCTCGAACAGGATGCGCGTGGCCAGCGCATGGACGACGACCCTCAGATTCGGCCGCTTCATCGCCGGCCGCAGATAGGCGTTGGCGGCCGACCAGCGCACGCCGCCTTTCACCGTCATGTCGAGGCGCCCGAACCCTTCCTGTCGCTCGCCGTTGATGTCGGGCGTCACGCCATAGCCGGCCTGCCGGCCCGCCTCGACGAAGATTTCGTAGAGCGGATTGGCGACCGGGCCGTAGCGGGTGGCGAGCGGGCCTTCGCCGCCGCGATAGGCGTCCGGGCCGTCGCGCCGCCCTTCGGCGCGGCGGAAGTAGGGCAGCACGTGGCGGTAGCCCCATCCCGCGGCGCCCTCCTCCTCCCAGCGCTCGAAATCGAGCGGATTGCCGCGGACATAGACGAGGCCGTTGATCGACGACGAGCCGCCCAGCACCTTTCCGCGCGGGACGCGCAGGCGGCGGCCGTCGAGATGCGGCTCCGGCTCGGTTGCGTAGCGCCAGTCGTAGCGGGGCATGTTCATCGGGATCGACAGCGCGGCCGGCATCTGGATGAACGGCGATCGGTCGGAGCCGCCGAACTCGAGCACCAGGACTTTCGCGCGGCCGTCCTCGCTGAGGCGGTCGGCGAGCACGCAGCCCGCCGAGCCGGCGCCGACGATGACGTAATCGAATTCCTCGCCGTCTTCCCGCTGCATCGGCGCTTCTTAGCGGCGCGGGTCTCCGGCGCCTATTCCCCCGCCAGCCGCAGCGCGGCCGCCGCGGCGAACGGCGCGCCGGCGAGGGCGCCGAGCGACAGGGCGCACAGGACGAGGAACGGCGGCTGGAACGGCGAAACGCCGCCGCTCGCCGCCGAGCCGGCGGCGACGCCGAAGATCAGCACCGGGATGGTCAGCGGCAGCACCAGCACCGCCATCAGCAGCCCGCCGCGCCGCAGCGAGACGGTCAGCGCCGCGCCGATCGCGCCGATCAGGGTCAACGCGGGCGTGCCGGCGAGCAGGCTCAGCGCGACCAGCGCCAGCGCCCGGCCGTCCATCGCCAGCATCAGGCCGAACAGCGGGCTGACGATCACGAGCGGCAGCGCGCCGGCGGTCCAATGCGCCGCGCATTTGACCAGCACCGCGATCTCGACCGGCAGCCGGCCGTTGACGATGAGGTCGAGCGAACCGTCCTCCTGGTCGCCCTGGAACAGCCGGTCGAGGCCGAGCAGGGTCGACAGCAGCGCGGCGATCCACAGGATCGCCGGGCCGATGCGCGCGAGCAGGCCGAGGTCGGGGCCGATCGCGAACGGCATGATCGCGACCAGGATCAGAAAGAACACCGCGCCGGTGGCGGCGCCGCCGCCGATCCGGCGCGCGATCCGCCATTCGCGGACGAACAGCGCGGCGGCCGCCTGCCTCATGCCGGCGCGAGCTCCGCCGCGCCGAGCCGCAGCTCGCGCGCCTCCAGCCCGAGCGGGGCGTGGGTGGCGGCGACGATGAGGCCGCCGGCGGCAAGATGGCCGCGCATGATCTCGGCGAACCGCGCCTGGGCGGCGGCGTCGAGCGCGCCGGTCGGCTCGTCGAGCAGCCAGAGCGGACGCCATGCCACCAGCAGCCGCGCCAGCGCGACCCGCCGCTTCTGGCCCGCCGAGAGATAGCCGACCCGGAAATCCAGGACATGGGCGAGGCCGAGCCGGTCGAGCGCGGCCGCGGCGCCGAGCGGCCCCGGGCCGCGCGGCGCCCCCGCCTCCGGCCGCAGCGTCGCCGCCCAGAATTCGAGATTCTCGCGCGCGGTCAGCGCGGCCTTCAGCGCATCGGAATGGCCTGCAAAGTGCGCCTGCGCCCCGACGCCTAGCTCGGGATCGGCGCCCTCGAGGGCGATCCGGCCGGCGCCGAGCGGCAGCAGGCCGGCGATCGCGCGCAGCAGGCTCGACTTGCCGGCGCCGTTGGGGCCGACGACGACCAGCGCCTCGCCGGCCTCGACCGAAAGGCCGAGACCGGCGAACAACCGCCGGCCGCCGCGCTCGATCGCGACGTCGACGCCAAGCAGGCGCATCAGGACTCTCCGGCGGCGATTTTCGGGCCGATTTGCGACGATGGTCTGTAGCCCGCCCCGGCGAACTTATCTATTCTATACCCCATGATGCCGTTCGCCCCCATGCGGAGATCGCCTCGATGGCCAGTCTCGACAGTTTCAAATGTCGCAAGAAACTCATCGTCGGCGCCAGGACCTACGAGGTTTTCTCGCTGAAGGCGGCGGAGAAGCACGGACTGGCGGGCATTGCGCGCCTGCCGTTCTCGATGAAGATCGTGCTCGAGAATCTCCTGCGCAACGAGGACGGCCGGACCGTCAAGAAGGCCGACATCGAGGCGGTCGCCGCCTGGGTCGACAATCGCGGCAAGGTCGAGCACGAAATCGCGTTCCGCCCGGCGCGCGTGCTGATGCAGGACTTCACCGGCGTGCCGGCGGTGGTCGATCTCGCCGCGATGCGCGACGCGATGGTCGCGCTCGGCGGCGACCCCGACAAGATCAACCCGCTGGTGCCGGTCGACCTCGTCATCGACCATTCGGTCGTCGTCGATTTCTTCGGCACCGGCAAGTCGCTCGGCCAGAACGTCAAGCGCGAATACGAGCAGAACCAGGAGCGCTACCGGTTCCTGAAATGGGGCCAGCAGGCGTTCTCGAATTTCTCGGTCGTGCCGCCCGGCACCGGCATCTGCCACCAGGTCAATCTCGAATATCTCGCCCAGACGGTGTGGACGCGCAAGGAGGGCAAGGGCCGCGCCGCCGTCGAGGTGGCCTATCCCGACACGCTGGTCGGCACCGACAGCCACACCACCATGGTCAACGGCCTCGCCGTGCTCGGCTGGGGCGTCGGCGGCATCGAGGCGGAGGCGGCGATGCTCGGCCAGCCGCTGTCGATGCTGCTGCCCGAAGTGATCGGCTTCAAGCTCACAGGCGAATTGCGCGAGGGCGTCACCGCCACCGATCTCGTCCTCACCGTCACCCAGATGCTGCGCAAGAAGGGCGTGGTCGGCAAGTTCGTCGAATTCTTCGGCCCCGGCCTCAACGCGATGTCGGTGCCCGACCGCGCGACGATCGCCAATATGGCGCCCGAATATGGCGCGACCTGCGGGCTGTTCCCGATCGACGTCCAGGCGATCCGGTTCCTCGAGACTTCGGGCCGCAAGGGGCCGCGGATCGCGCTGGTCGAGGCCTACGCCAAGGCGCAAGGCATCTATCGCACCCGCCTGACCCCCGATCCCGTGTTCACCGACACGCTGGAGCTCGAGCTCGGCGAGGTGACGCCCTCGCTCGCCGGCCCGAAGCGGCCGCAGGACCGGGTCGTGCTCGGCGCCGCCAAGACCGGATTCGCCGGCGCGATGGAGGCCGAGTTCAAGCAGGGCGCCGACATCGCCCATCGCTACAAGGTCGAGGGGACCAATTTCGATCTCGGTCACGGCGACGTCGTGATCGCCGCGATCACCTCCTGCACCAACACCTCCAACCCGAGCGTGATGATGGCGGCGGGTCTGGTCGCGCGCAACGCGGTCGCCCGGGGGCTGACGGTCAAGCCGTGGGTCAAGACTTCGCTGGCGCCGGGCAGCCAGGTCGTCGAGGACTATCTGAAGGAGGCCGAGCTGCAGAAGCCGCTCGACAAGCTCGGCTTCAACGTCGTCGGCTTCGGCTGCACGACCTGCATCGGCAATTCCGGGCCGCTCGCCGAACCGATCTCGGCGACGATCAACAAGCACAATCTGGTCGCCGCCGCGGTGCTCTCGGGCAATCGCAATTTCGAGGGCCGGGTCAACCCCGACGTGCGCGCCAACTATCTCGCCTCGCCGCCGCTGGTCGTCGCCTATGCGCTCGCCGGCTCGATGCAGGTCGATCTCACCAAGGACCCGCTCGGCCACGACCGGGCGGGCGCGCCGGTGTTCCTCGCCGACATCTGGCCGACCAGCCAGGAGGTCGCCGATCTCGTCGAGAACACGATCACCGCCCGGATGTTCAAGAAGCAATACGCCAGCGTGTTCGACGGCGACGCCAACTGGCGCAAGGTGAGGATTCCCGCCGGCCTCACCTACGCCTGGGACATGGGCTCGACCTATGTCCAGAACCCGCCCTATTTCGAGGGCATCACGATGGAGCCCAAGCCCGTCACCGACATCGTCGGCGCCCGCATCCTCGGCGAGTTCCTCGACTCGATCACGACCGACCACATCTCGCCGGCCGGCTCGATCCGCGAGAAGAGCCCGGCCGGGCAATATCTGATCGAGCATCAGGTCCGCCCGGTCGACTTCAACCAGTACGGCACGCGGCGCGGCAATCACGAGGTGATGATGCGCGGCACCTTCGCCAACATCCGGATCAAGAACCAGATGGTCAGGGATGCCGCCGGCAATGTCGTCGAGGGCGGCTATACGATCCATCAGCCCTCGGGCGAGCGGATGGCGATCTATGACGCGGCGATGCGCTACCAGAAGGAGAACGTGCCGCTGGTCGTGTTCGCGGGGCGCGAATACGGCACCGGCTCGTCGCGCGACTGGGCGGCCAAGGGCACCAAGCTGCTCGGCGTCAGGGCGGTGATCGCGCAGAGCTTCGAGCGCATCCATCGCTCGAACCTCGTCGGCATGGGCGTGCTGCCGCTGCTGTTCGAGGAGGGGACGTCCTGGCGGACGCTCGGCCTGAAGGGCGACGAGACGGTCACCATCCACGGCCTCGCCCATGGCCTCAAGCCGCGCCAGACGATGCAGGCCGAGATCACGTCGGCCGACGGCGCGAAGGCCACCGTGCCGCTGATCTGCCGCATCGACACGCTCGACGAGCTCGAATATTTCAACAACGGCGGCATTCTCCACTACGTGCTGCGCCAGCTCGCGGCGTGACGGCGGCGGCGGACGGGACCGAAGCGGCGGCGCGCGCCAATTTCGGCGGGCAGGCGGAATGGTGCGCGCGCAATGGCTCGCCGTTCACCGCGCTCGTCTGCGCCACCCTCCAGGAGCGCCTGACCCGCAATTCCGCGTTCGGCCGCCGGCTGCTCGACTGGCCGGGCCAGCCGGTGGCGGACGCGCTCGCTTTGCGCGCCTGCGGCGCCCTCAACATGCTGGCGCGCGAGGGCCATCCCCTGCTGGCGCCGGTCTATCCGCCCAATCCGCTTCCCACCGCCGAGGTCTTCTGGGGCGCGGCGCAGGCCGCGATCGCCGCCGACGACGCGCGGCTGACCCGGCTGCTCGACAGCGCGCCGCAGACCAACGAGGTCGCGCGCTCCGCCGCGCTGCTGCCCGGCTATCTCGAGATCGCCCGCCGCGCCGGCCTGCCGCTGGCGATCCGCGAGCTCGGCGCCAGCGCCGGCCTGAACCTGCTGTTCGACCGCTATGCCTACGATTACGGCGGCTTCTCCTGGGGCGATCCCGCCGCGCGCCCGCGCATCGCAAGCCAATGGCGCGGCCCCGCGCCCGCATTCGCACCCGCTATCGCCATTCGCGACCGCAAGGCCTGCGACCTCAACCCGGTCGACGCCCGCGACCCCGTAGCCCGCGCGCGCATGCTCGCCTATATCTGGCCCGACCAGACCGCCCGGCTCGCCCGCGCCGAGGCCGCGCTCGACGTCGTCGCCGCCTCCGGCCTCCAGGTCGAGGCGATCGACGCCGCGCCCTTCGCCCAGCGCGAACTCGCCGCCCCGCCGGAAGGCGCCGCCCTCGTCCTCGCCCACAGCGTGTTCTGGCAATATCTCCCCGATCCCGCCCGCGCGACGATCCGCGAAGCGATCGCCGCCGCTGCCGCGCGCGCGACCCCCGCGCGCCCGTTCGCCTGGCTGCGGATGGAGGCGGAGGCGGACGAGCGGCGCGGCGCGCGGCTGCGGCTGTCGCTATGGCCGGACGGGCCGGTCGATCGGCTGCTGGGGGTGGTGGATTTTCATGGGCAGTGGGTGGAGTGGGGGGAGGTGGGTGAGGGGGGCGCGGTAAATTCGAGCGAGGCTGGCTCGCTCGCCTCGCTGCCGGCCCGGTTCTGATCGGGCAAATTGGCGAAGGGGCGATTCAGCAAACCCGTTACATGATACTGGAAACCATCGCTTCAATCAGCGATAATCCCATCGTCGTTCTGTCCGCTGGGGAGGGATGATCGACCAGTCCGAGCCGCAGTACGACGACACCCGAGAAGCTACTCCATGCCGTGGGACACGCCTGCGGCGACTATATCCAGCGCCTGCAATCGCGCGGCGTCGCCCTCAGCATGAGCCGGGTCGGCAATCCCACCGACAACGCCAAGGCCGAGAGCTTCATGAAGACGCTGAAGGCCGAGGAGGTCAACGGCAAGGCCTACGCCACCCCGGAGCAGGAGCGCCGCGACATCGGCGCCTTCATCGAGGCCGTCTACAACACCCAGCGCCTGCACTCGGCGCTCGGCTACAAACCGCCGGTCGAGTTCGAAGCCGATCTCGACCGTCCCGCAACCGCCAACCAGAAGCAGAGACCGCCTTGTCACCCAATTAGCCGTGTCTCAGCCGAGGGGTGCAGTCCAATACCGATTACACCATTTGAATCGAACGACCGGGCGGGCCGTGCGTCCGGTCGCTGGCGGCGCGAAGGCCTTTCGCAAACGCCCGGCGCCCCGCAGCCACGCCGCCGTCGCGCCGTCAAGCGCTACGCGCTGCTCCGCTGCGCTACGCCCCTTCGGGTGACTGCGCGCCGTCGGCGCGGCGATTGGCGACCATGACCTTTTGGTGAGCTTCGCGGCCCGGCGGGGCCGCGGCGCTCACCAAAAGGTCATGGTTGCAAACGGCCGGGGGCGGGCGCGCGGGTCAATGCTCGCTCGCGGAGGTCGTCCACCCGCGGAATCGAATAGCGGGCCGGGCCGCGCTTCGGTGCGCACGAGGTGCGTCCGGTCGCTGGCGGCGCGAAGGCCTTTCGCAAACGCCCGGCGCCCCGCAGCCACGCCGCCGTCGCGCCGTCAAGCGGCCAAGAGGCCGCTGCTTCGCTACGCTCAGCCCCTTCGGGTGACCGCGCGCCGTCGGCGCGGCAATTGGCGACCATGACCTTTTGGTGAGCGCCGCGGCCCTTGGGGCCGCGACGCTCACCAAGAGGTCATGGTTGCAATCGGCCAGGGCCGGGCCCGTGGGTCAATGTTCGCGGAGC
>JBEKZS010000085.1:0-36432 GCA_049509635.1 Roseiarcus sp. | reverse complement strand
AACGACCTCTACCGCGACGGCGGCCTGAACGACGAGGCGCGCCGGCGGATCGAGCGCGAGCTCGACCTGCGCGAGGCCCATCTGGCGAGCCAGCGGGACGAGGATCTGGCGTGAGGGGGGCGGCGCGATCCCCCTCCCCGGCCCTCCCCCACAAGGGGGGAGGGAGTCCGGCGGGCGCCCAGCCGCACCGCTTGCACTCGCACAGAAACGCCCCGTCGCTCGATCGTCAAGCAAGCGGGGGAGGACGGCGGCGACCGCCCGCCCCTACACGCCCTCCGCGCCGCCGTCCGACCGCGGATCATGCGCCGCCTCGATCGCGCCTCTGCGCCCGCGCACCAGCGCGCCGGCATGGCCGAAGGCGTCGCCGCGCGGCTTCCATTCGATCTCGTGGCCGGCGCGGGCGAGCGCGGCGGCGACCGACTCGTCGAAGCCGTCCTCGAGCTTGACGCTCGCCGAATGGGCGCCCCAGGCGCGGCCGAACAGATAGCGCGGCGCGTCGAGCGCTCTCATGAGATCTTGGCCGCCGCGATAGCGGGTCAGCAGCTGGGCCTGGAACTGCGGCTGGCCGTCGCCGCCCATCGACCCATAGGCCATGACCCGGCCGTCGTCGAATGCGCACAGCGCGGGGTTCAGCGTGTGGAACGGCCGCCGCCCCGGCCGTAGCGGATTGACCGCGTCGGCGTCGAGCGAGAACGAGACGCCGCGGTTCTGCATCAGCACGCCGGTGCGCGGCAGCACGCAGCCCGAGCCGAATTCCCAGTAGATCGACTGGATGAACGAGACGGCCCGGCCCTCGGCGTCGATCGCGCCCATCCAGACCGTGTCGCCGGCGTCGAATTTCAGCGGCAGCGCTGCGGCGCGGGTCATGCTGATCTTCGCCGCCTCGCGCCCCAGCGCCGCCGGGGTGAGGAAATCGGCGCAGTCATAGGCGAGCTCGCGATAGTCGGTGACGACATGGTCGCGGATCGACAGCGCGCGCTTGGAGGCCTCGATCAGCGCGTGGAAATAGCCGAAGCCCTCGATCTGGCGGACGCCCAGCCGCTCGAACAGGCCGAGCAGGATCAGCGAGGCGAGCCCCTGGGTCGGCGGCGGCGTGTTGAGCAGGCTCGCCGCGCCGACCCGCAGGGACAGCGGCTCGCGCCAGGCCGCTTCATAGGCGGCGAGGTCGGCGCGCGTCACCGGCGCGCCGATCCGCTCGAGGTCGGCGGCGATCTCGCGGCCGACGTCGCCGCGGTAGAAGTCGTCGAGCCCGGCATGGGCGAGCTGGCCGAGCGTCTCACCGAGTCTGGCGACCTTGCGCAAAGCCCCCGCCGGGGCTGGCTTGCCGTCGACGAGATAGGTCGCGGCGAAGCCCGGCGCCGCCATCAGCCCGGCGTCCCTCGTCGGGTCGAAGCGCGTTTCCGAGGCAGAGACCGGATAGCCCTCGGTGGCGCAGCGGATCGCCGCCTCCATGAGCACGCCGAGGGGCAGCCGCCCGCCAACGGCGGCCGACAATTGGCGCGCGAGCGCCCAGCCGCCGACCGTGCCGGGAACGGTCAGCGCGGCGAGCGGGCCGCGCGTCGGGATCGCATCGACCTCGGCCTCGCGGTAGCGCGCGGGCGTCGCCTGCGCGCCGGCGAAGCCGCAGGCCTCGATCGCGCGGGTCTTGCCGCCGGGCTCGCGGATCAGCCAGAAGCCGTCGCCGCCGATCGCGTTCATGTGGGGATAGACGACCGCGATCGTCGCGGCCATCGCGACCATCGCCTCGATCGCATTGCCGCCCTGGACGAGAATGTCGCGTCCGGCCTGCGCGGCGAGGCGATGCGGCGCGGCGGCGGCGGCGTGGGAAAAGACCGGCGTGTCGTTCATCGGGCGCGGACCGCGGCTGGAGGGAGGGGCGGACGGCGCTGGTTCGCAGGCCGCCGCGCCGCCGTGCTATGTGTGCCGCGAAGCGGGAGTCCAATGCAATGCCTGACCCCTCGGACCACGATCTCGAGAAGCGCGAACTGGCGTTCCGCCGCGGCTATCTCCATGGCGCCGAGGCGGTTCTCGCCTGCGCCGGCGGGCGCCTGTCCAAGTCCGCCGCCGAAAAGCTGTCGCGCTGGCTCGCCGCCGAGCTGCGCCCCTGGGCGACCGCGAAGATCGACGATTCGGATCCGGCGCCGCCGGTCGCGCCGGATCTGTGAGGAGCCTCGCGCGCGCCTGCGCGGCTTGCGCGCCCGGGCGCGATGGCCTAGAGCCGGACATTCCCGATGCGTGGAGCCCGCCCGTGCCGACCGATGCGCCGATCAACTGGAGAAACGCGCTGACTCTCGCCAGCGTCGGGGTGCTCGTGGGGACCGAGCTGATCGGCGCCGGGGCGGCGGCGGGCTGGGCGATCGGCGGCCTGTTCCAGCTCGGCGATCTGCTCACCCATGCGCTCGAGGCCGCGCTGATCCTGCTCGCGCTGGTCGGGCTGTTCTATTTCGTCCGCGCCGCGCTGAGCCACGAACCGATCCGCGGTTAGCCTCCGCGCCGGCCGGACGTCCGCGCTGCCGGCTAGGCCGCCAGCTGCTTGGCGTGTTTCTCCGCTTCGTCCGGCGCGACGAACCAGGGGAACAGGTCGCGCGGATCGTCGAAGCCGTTGGCGAGGCGGCGCGCGAGGTCGGGATCTGTCTGCGCGGCGGCGAGCAGTTCGATCACCTGCGGCGCCGGCGGGCGCAGCATCGCGATCGTCCAGCTGGTGGCGTATTGCGCCTCGGCCCAATAGGCGTCGAAGGTCGCCTGCATGAACGCCTCGTCGAACGTGCGCTCGCCATGGGCGACGATCGCCCCGAGGTAGATTTTGGCAGCCTTCGAGGCGTCATTGGCGCCCTGGCGGGTGATGGGATCGTTGAGGCAGACCGCGTCGGCCATCCCGAGCACCGCCTTGCCGGTCGGCAGCCGCCCGATCGGCTTGCGCACGATCGGCGCGAACGCGCCGGACAGGGTCGCCTTGTCGTCGGTGAGTTCGACGCCGCGGCAGCGCGCAGCCTCCCACGGCGCGTGGGCCTCGAGCAGCGCCTTCATGGTCGCCAGATGCTCGGCGGGCGTGCGCACGTCCTTCCAGCAGTCGAGCGGGCCGCCGATCACGCCTTCGAACATCATGATTTCGCAGGGGCCGCCGAGGGTCAGCGCGGGAAAAGCGACATATTCGCCGACGCCGGGAATCACATTGAAGCTGATCGCCGGGCCGCCCGGGCGCGGCGTCATCCCGCGGACATAGGCGAGCGCGAGCGCGCGCTGCGGCTTGGCGAACGGCGAGCGCGCGGGGTCGCGCTCGAACAGTTTGGAAATTGCGCTCCTGCCCGCCGCGACGATGACGAGATCGAAGTCGCGCGCGCGGCAGTCCATGTCGACCGCGCAGACGTCGCGGATGACCAGCTTGCCGCCGCGTCGCTCGAATTCCTTCATCCAGGCGGGGAACTTCAGGCGCTGGTCGACGCTGCGCGCCGGCTGGTCGAGCGGACCGCTCCAGGCGATCGCCTTGGCGCCCGAACCGTCCTGCGCGCCGACCGTGAAGTCGATCGCCCCGAGCGCGGGAGCGGTCTCGCCCCAGAAGTCCAGCCCGAGTTCACGCTCGTCCTGCAGGGCGGCGCCGAACAGGCACTGGCTCGACATCACCCCGCCCGCGGCGATTTCATCCGCCGTGCGATCCTGCACCAGCACGACTTCGTAGCCCTTGTCGAGCAGACCGCAGCCCAGTTGCAGGCCGGCCTGTCCCGCGCCGACAATCGCAATCTTTCGACGGGAAGACGCCATCGCAGCCTCCTTGGCCGGGCACTTTCACACAACGCGCCCGTAGCTCTCCAGTTGCGCATGCTGCGCCCGGTTTGCCGGCTTGGCAAGAGTTTGTCGGCAAAATGGTGTAGGCGGGGCGGCTTTGCGGACGGGCGGCGCGGCACGGTCGGGACCAGGGGATTCAAGCCTCCGACGCCCTCGCGACCACAGCCTCGCCGGAGCGCGCGCCGAACTGAAGGAGTGGCGACATCCTCCGCCCGGACCTCCGGGCGGGCGGCGACCGCAGCTGAAAACCCGAGAGGCAAAACGATCGTCACAATCCGGCGTCAGCCTTCAATCTCCCTCCGGACGCCGCGACCCAAATCGAATCTACTCATGAAATCAATTTGTTTGTCGGCAATTTGGCAGGCCTGTTCGAGACGATTCGAACATGCGATGAATGATCGGGGCCGCCCGCCCGGGGGGTGAAATCGTGATGCGGCGTTTGACGGTTCTTTGCATCGCTCTGGGGTGGGCGTGCGCATGCGTCGCGGCCGAGCCGATGGAAATCAGGATCGGCTATCTGCGCGGCGCGCCCTCCAGGATCAAACTGTCGCTGATCGACATCCCGGCCGACAATGACGGCCTGGCGGGCGCGCAACTGGCGATTGACGACAACAATACGACCGGGCGCTTTCTCAATCAGCGCTACCTGCTGATCGACCGGCAGATCCGCGATGCGGACGATCCGCGCGCCGCCATCGACGCGCTGGCGGACGCGGGCGTTTCATTCGTCGTCGCCGATCTCGGCGCCGACGATCTTCTGAAGGCCGCCGACGCCGGCAGGCTGCGCGGCGTCACGCTGATCAACGCCGGAGCGCCGGACGAGCGGCTGCGCGAGGAAGATTGCCGCGCCAATGTCGTGCATGTGGCCCCGACGCGCGCGATGCTCGCCGACGGGCTCGGGCAATATCTCGTATGGAAGAAATGGCGCAAATGGCTGCTCGTCGTCGGTTCGCACGACAAGGACAAACTGTTCGCCGCCGCCCTGCGCCGCGCCGCGACGCGCTTCGGGGCGAAGATCGTCGATGAGCGCGAATTCGCCGACGCCGGCGGCGCCCGGCGCACCGACAGCGGGATTGTCGAGATCCAGCGGCAGATGCCGGCGTTCACCCAGGGCGCGCCCGACTACGACGTGCTCGTGGCGGCTGACGAAAGCGAGGTTTTCGCGGGATATCTGCCCTATCGGACCTGGGACGCGCGCCCGGTCGCCGGCTCGGCCGGGCTCGTCCCGACGACGTGGGACGCGGCCTTCGATCAATGGGGCGCGATTCAGTTGCAGAGCCGCTTCGCCAAGGCGGCCCACCGCTTCATGACGCCGCTCGACATGCAGGCGTGGACCGCGACCCGGCTTGTCGGCGAGGCGGCGGCGCGCACAAGTTCGACCGATCCCGCCAAGCTCATCGCGTTCATCGAGAGCCCCGACTTTTCGCTCGCGGCGTTCAAGGGTCAGAAGCTGACGCTGCGCGACTGGAACCTGCAATTGCGGCAGCCGATTCTCCTGTTCGACGGCCGCAACACGGTCTCGGTTTCGCCGCAGGAGGGTTTTTTGCATCAGTTCTCGCAGCTCGATACGCTTGGCCTCGACCGCCCCGAGACCAGGTGCAAGTTCAACTGATCGGCGCCGAACCCCTCATCTTGGAGAGATTGAAATGTTCGACCCGAGCAGGATTGCGGCCTGCGTCCTTTCGCTCGCGGGGTCGCTGTCGGTCATGGACCCGGCCCACGCCTTTCTCGCCTACGTCTCCAACGAAAAGGGAAACTCGATTTCCGTCGTCGATACCGACAAGATGGCGACGGTCGCAACCATCCAGACCGGCCAGCGACCGCGCGGCATCGAGGTTTCGCGCGACGGCAAGCTTGTCTATGTCGCCCTCGGCGATGACGACACGATCCAGATTTTCGACACGGGGACGTTGAAGAATGTCGGGGAACTGCCGTCAGGACCGGACCCCGAGCAATTCACGATGGATCCGCCGGGCAAGCTCCTCTATGTCGCCAACGAGAACGACGCGATGGTGACGATCATCGATCTGGCGACGCGGCTGGCGCTGGGCCAGGTGGCGGTCGGGGTCGAACCCGAGGGCATGGCGGTCAGCCCGGATTCGAAGATTCTGGTTTGCACCTCCGAGACGACGAGCATGGCCCATTTCATCGACACGGCCAGCCATCAAGTCTTGGCCAGTGTGCTGCTCGGTTCGCGACCGCGCTTTTCGGCCTTCAAGGCGGATGGGTCGGAACTATGGGTGACGTCGGAAGTCGGCGGCGGCCTCGCCATCATCGATCCGGCGACGCGGCGAATCAAGCAAACGGTCGGCTTCGCGATTCCGGGGCTGCGCGCCGAAGCGATCCAGCCGGTCGGCGTGAACATCACGAAGGACGGCAGGCTCGGCTTCGTCGATCTCGGGCCGGCCAATCGGGTGGCGGTGGTCGACGGCGGCTCCCACGCCGTCCTGAAATATCTGCTGGTCGGACAAAGGGTCTGGCATGGCGCGTTCACGCCGGATGAAAAATATCTGCTGGTCGCCAACGGCGTCTCGAACGATGTCTCGGTCATCGACGTGGCGCGGTTGCAGGTCGTCAAATCCATCCAGGTCGGCGAACTTCCATGGGGCGTCGCGTTCGGGCCGAACTGAGCAGAAGAACCCATGACCGTCTCCGACGTCACGCAAACGCCCGCGCTCGACGTCGAGAACGTCAGCCGCGCTTTTGGCGCCCGCCGAGCGCTCGATGGGGTCAGTCTGCGCGTCGCGGCCGGCTCCTTCACAGTCCTCCTCGGCCTGAACGGGGCCGGCAAGTCAACGCTGGTGTCGTTGATCACGCGCCTTTACGCGACGCGTTCGGGACGCATTCGCATCTTCGGACACGATATTGCGCGCGAGCCCGGGCGCGCCCTGAGCCAGCTCGGCGTGGTCTTCCAGTCGCGCGCGCTCGATCTCGACATTTCGATCCAGCAAAACCTCGTCTATCACGCTGCGCTGCACGGGATCGGCAGGCGCAGGGCTCTGGCGCGCACCCAAGAGGTGCTGCGCCAGGCGGGCCTCGCCGATCGCGCGCGCGACAAGGTCGGCAATCTCTCGGGCGGCCAGATGCGGCGCGTGGAAATTGCGCGCGCCCTGCTCCATCGACCCAGACTGCTGTTGCTCGACGAGCCGACGGTCGGCCTCGACGTCAAGGCGCGCGCCGACATCCTCCATCGCGTTCGCGCGCTGGCGAGCGAGCAAGGGGTCGGCGTGCTCTGGGCGACCCATCTGATCGACGAGGTCGCGACCGGCGATGGCGTCGTCGTCCTGCATCAGGGCCGGGTCCTGGCGCAAGGGTCGGTCGCGGATGTCCTCGAGGCCACGGGCAAGGATGCGATAGGCGCCGCATTCGCGAGCCTCACCCGGATGGATGCCGACGGCGCGGAAGGAGACGCGGCGTGAGCGCCCTCGACGAGGCCGGGCGGGCCCGCGGCTTCACGCTGGCGCAATATGGCGTCTGCCTCGCCGGCATCGTCTGGCGCGAAGCGCTGCGCTTCGTTCATCAGCGCGAGCGCTTCGTCTCCGCCCTGGTGCGCCCGCTCGTCTGGCTGTTCATTTTTGCCGCCGGCTTCCGCCAGGTGCTCGGCGTCTCGATCATTCCGCCTTACGAAACCTACGTGCTTTATGAAGTCTATATCACGCCCGGCCTGATCGCGATGATCCAGCTGTTCAACGGCATGCAATCCTCGCTGACGATGGTCTACGATCGCGAGACCGGCGGCATGCGCACATTGCTCGTCAGTCCGTTTCCGCGGTGGTGGCTGCTGACCTCCAAGCTTCTGGCGGGAACGATCGTGTCGATGTTGCAGGCCTACGCCTATCTGTTGATCGCGTGGTTCTGGGAGATCCAGCCCCCGACCATCGGCTACTTCACCCTGGCGCCGGCGCTGCTGGTCAGCGGGCTGATGCTCGGCGCCCTCGGGATGCTGATCTCGTCGATGATCAAGCAGCTCGAGAATTTTTCAGGCGTGATGAATTTCGTCATTTTCCCGATGTTCTTCGCTTCATCGGCGCTGTATCCGCTGTGGCGCGTCAAGGAATCGAGCCCGTTCCTGTATTATGTCTGCCAGCTGAACCCGTTCACCCACGCCACGGAGCTCATCCGCTTTGCGCTCTACGGCCAGGCATCATGGATTTCGCTGGCGGTCGTCGCAGGCTGCACGGCGGTTTTTCTGCTCGGCGCCGTCGTCGCTTATGATCCGGCGCGGGGTCTTCTCGCCCGGCGCGGCGCGGCCCGGTGACCGGCGCCGACCGCGACGGCCCCTCGGCGCCCGGCCCGTGCCCGGGATGACAGGCCGATGGTGGGAGGATAGCCTGGCCGCCCAGACGCCAAGTCGAGAACTCTCGGGCAGGAGCAGAACTTGACCAGAAACGCGGCGCTCGCCACCTTGCTGGCGACGATGCTGCCTGCGGCCGTTCTGGCCAAGGACACGCGGCTATGGAACTTGACGGCCAATACGATCACTTCGTTGCGGCTTTCACCCGCCGGCAAGAACGAATGGGGTCAGAATCAGACGATCAACGATTCCGACCGCTCCGTCGATCATGACGAACGCCTGAGAATAACCGGCGCCGCGTCGGGCGCCTATGACATCGAGTTCGTCGACAGGAGCGGGCGGACCTGTTTCGTCGACAACATCCAGATCAAGGAAGGTTCGGTCTTCTCCATCGAGGAAAAGAACCTGAAGAACTGTTCGAAATAGGCTCCGCGTCTCCCTTGGTGCGTTGCAAACGCACTCTGCTGCGTTGCACGCCAAAGCCCTCGCGCATTGCCGACAGGCGGGAAATTGGCGCCTTCCCAAACCTGCGCCAGTCATGCACTAATGGCGCCCATGGGCGCGTTGAACGGCCCAGTCGGGAGGGAGCTATGAACAAGCGGATCGGGCTGACGCTCGCACTCGCGGGTGCGATGAGTTTGGCGGGGGCGGCGATGACCGCCAGCGCGGCTGACGAAGTCAAGGGCGACGCGGCGGCGAAGGCGGCGGCGGCCGTCAAGATGACCACCGTCACGCAGGATCTGCTTGATAAGGCCGCCAACGACAGCGCCAATTTCCTGCACACGAATGGCAATTATTGGCAGACCCGGTTCCATCCGGCCGGCCAGATCACGCCCGCCAACGTCAAGAATCTGCGCACCGCCTGGATATTCCAGACCGATATCCTCGATACGCTCGAGACCTCGCCAATCGTCGTCAACGGCGTGATGTTCGTGACCACCGCCTTCGATCACGTCTATGCCTTGAACGCCCAGACGGGCGATCAGATCTGGGAATACAAGCACAAGATGGGCCCGGTCACGACCTATTGCTGCGGTCCCAACAATCGCGGCGTCGCGGTCTATGGCGACAATGTCTATCTGGCGACCCTCGATGCCAAGCTGGTCGCGCTCGACGCCAAGACCGGCGACGTCAAATGGTCGAAGGACGTCGCCGATCCCGAGAAGGGCTATTCGGAGACGATGGCGCCGACCGCCGTGAAGGGCCTGATCCTGCTGGGCACCAACGGCGGCGAATACGGCATTCGCGGCTTCGTCAAGGCCTTCGACGCCGCGACCGGCGACCTGAAATGGACTTTCGACACGGCGCCGGAAAATTCGCAGGGCGTCTGGGCCACGAAGGACGCGACGGGCCGCGACATGCATCGCGACATCGCGGCGGAAAAGGAGGCCTACGCCAAGAACGGCGACCCCTACAAGACGTTGGGCGGCGGCGTGTGGCAGAACCCGTCCGTGGATCTTGCGACCAACCGCATCTATTTCGTCGTCGGGAACCCCTCGCCCGACCTCGACGGCTCGCTCCGCCCCGGCGACAATCTCTATACCGACTCGCTGGTCTCGCTCGATCTCGACACCGGCAAATACGTCTGCCACTTCCAGTATATCGCTCATGATCTCTGGGATCTCGACGCGGTCTCGCCGACTGTGATCGCCAAGGTCGCCGACAAGAGCGGCAAGACGATCACCGGCGTGATGCACGCCGGCAAGACCGGCCATCTTTACGTCCACGACGCCAAGGACTGCAGCCTCATTCGCTTCTCCGAAGCGATGATCCCGCAGGAGAACATGTGGACGCTGCCGACCAAAGACGGCGCCCGCATGCTTCCGGGCGCCAATGGCGGCAACGAATGGTCGCCGATCGCCACCAACCCGAAGCTCAACCTTGCCTATTCGCTGAACCTGCATCAGCCGATGACCTACCATGTCGACTCCTCGGCCTATCCCGACGGCAAGATGTGGCTGGGCGGCGCGTTCAAGGTCATTCCGACCGAGGAACAATGGGGCAAGCTCGTCGCGGTCAACTACAACACGGGCAAGATCCAGTGGAGCGCCAAGGTTCCCGAACCCATGATCGGCGGCGCTCTGGCGACGGCGGGGGGGCTCGTGTTCGCCGGCGAAGCCAACGGTCATTTCAAGGCCTATGACGCCAGGACCGGCGCGGTTCTCTGGACCTTCAGCGCCGGCGCGGGCGTCAATGCGCCGCCCTCGACCTATATGGCCGGCGGCAAGCAATATGTCGTCGTGGGGGCTGGCGGCAATGCGCAGATCGACGCCAAGCGCGGCAATTCGATCATAGCGTTTACGGTTTCGCCCTGAGGACGGGACCGTTGGCGGGCGGCGACCTCGCGCCGCGGTCTGAAGAGCATTCCGTGGGGCCGGCGTCGCCGGCCCCACAGTCTCGAGCGACCCCACACGATCAAACAGCCGCATCGAGACCCCGACCATGAGCCTGAGCTTCGTCAATTGGCGAATCCTCGCGGCGCTCGCCGCGCTGCCGGCCTGCCTCGGGCGAGGCGTCGCCGTCGCCGATACGATCGAGGAAAAGGCGGCCATCTGCATGGCGTGCCACGGCGACGGCGGCATTCCCGCAGACAAGTCCTTTCCCGTGCTGTTCGGGCAGAACGAGGGCTATATCTACATCGAATTGCGCGACATGAAGAAGGGCGCTCGCAAGAACGAGCAGATGGCGCCGTTCGTCGAGAACCTGTCGCGCGACGACATGCTTGCGCTCGCCGCCTATTTTTCCGCCAGACCCTGGCCCAATCTGCAACAGCCGCGCGCCAGCGCCGATGACGCCAGGCATTTCGGTTCGATGGCCAATTCAGCGCAATGCCCGGCCTGCCATCAGGCCGGTTATGTCGGCGCAGGCACGCAGCCGCGGCTCGCCGGCCAGAGCTTCGATTACCTCGTCAAGACCATGCGCGATTTTCGCGACGGCGCGCGCGCCAACAACGACTGGATGAAGGATCTGTTGAAGACGTTCAGCGATGACGACATCGCGCAGATGGCGCGCGTCCTCGCCGGTCTGTAGGCGGCCTTCGCGCCCGACGACCGGCTACGGCCCGGCGAGGATCGGCTCGAGCTCAGGGTCGTCGGTCAAATCGGCGGCGCTCTTGCCCGCCTTGTCGCGCCTGGATCGGTCCGCCCCGGCGGCGAGCAGCGCCTGCGCGATCGCGCCATGATCGAGGCCCGCGGCGATCATCAGGGCGGTGCGTCCGCGATCGTCGGCGAGATCTATCGCGGCGCCGCGGTCGATCAGCAGTTTGACGGTTCGCAGGGCTTCATCCCCGGGCGCATTGTCGGCATGGCCGGCCGCCCACATCAGGGCGGTCAGATCCGCGTTGTAGCGCCGGTTGGGATCGACGCCCGCATCGAGCAGCATTTCCACCAGACGCGCCGCGCCGCGCGCCGCGGCGTAGACGATGACGCTCTTTCCCGTCGCGTCGACCGTGTCGGGCGCCGCCTTGCGCGCGAGGAGAAGCGCGCCAAGCTCCGCATTCCCGTTGAATGCGGCCGCGCTCAGCGCCGTCTCGCCCTGCCTGGTCGCCGCGTCGACTTTCGCCCCCGCGGCGATCAGCAGCTTGGCGACTTCGGTGCGATTTGCCAGCGTCGCCTGAATGAGCGGCGTTGCGCCGGCGACGTTGGGCCGGTCGAGCTGGCCGGACTGGGCGCCTCTGTCGAGGTCGAGCAGCGCCTTGACGAAGGCGAGGCGGCCCATCCTGGCGGCGATCGCCAGCGCGTCATTGCCCATCCGGTCGCGCGCCGCCAGCGAGGCGCCGGCCTTGACCAGCGCATCGAGGCCGTTCACGCAGCCCCTCCGCGCCGCTTCGAACAACAGATTGTTGACTTGAAGCGAATCGGGCGACTGGGCGAGCGCATGCGCCGCGTCGATCTTGAAGTCGTTGCACACCAGCGTGCTCGGCTCGCCCTCCTGCGCGGCGACCGGGCAAGCGCAGCAAAGCAAGATCGCCAGCACGATCGCTCGTCTTGGCGCTGCGGCATTTCCGCGGCCGACGCCCAGGTCTGCATCGCTGCTCGGCAATGTCGGCCCCCCCCCCCCCACTTTTCCCGTCGCCCGTTTGCGCGCGCATCATCCGCCGACAACGTCGACGATACGAACTGCGCGAGGCCCTGTCGAAGCGAAAAACTGCGCGAACGCCATTTGCCCGCGCGATCATGCGGATCGGCGCCAGCGCTGTCCCCGATGCCCTCGATTCCGAGCGCCGGGTCATTGTCGAACTCTGAAACTTATCGGGGCCGAGAAGTTTCGCGGGGCGCCGACGGGCGGCGGAGGAAACGGGTTCGCGCGGCGGACGGTCGCCACGGCCTCGGCGTCGAGCATCGGGTCGCCCGCCGATCGGCTGAGCGAAATTGCCGCCGCCTCGCCGGTCGGGGCGATCGAAAAGCTCACGACCGCGACGCCCTGCGGCGCGCGCTCGCGTGCGGCGTCCGGGTAGCGCTTGACCGCCGACAGGCGCGCCGCCACCGCGCCTTGATAGGCGGCCAATTCGGCGCCGGAAACGGCCGGCGCCGCCGGCCTGTTCGGCTTCGGCTCGCCAGACCGCGTTTGAGGCGGCCCTCGCGCGGGAGCTCTGGGCGGCGGCTCCGCGCGCGAGCCGGCGGGCTCTTGCGCCGCCGGAGGCGCGCGCGCCTGCAGCGTCGCGGCGGGTGGCGGCGGCTCAGGCGCCGGCGGCGCCGCCAGCACGGGTTGTTCGGACGAGGGCGGCGGTTCGATCGGTCCTGGCGGTGGCGTGGGCGGCCCCGGGCTCGACGCCGCCGGCTCGGCGGCCTCGATGCGCTCAAGCCCGGGCGGCGCCGGAGCCGGCTGCACCGGCTGGACCGGAACGGGCGGCGGGTCCTTCGGCGCACCCACGAGCTCTGGAGCCGCGGCGGCGGGCGCCGGTTCGAGCCTTGCAGGCGGCGCAGCATCCTGCGCCGCCTCGCCGATGACGATTTCGACCGGAATCACGTCGACGGAGGCTGGCGAAGGCGGCGGCGACGGCCAAACGAGGATGGCGACGAAGACGCCGGCGTGGACGCCGAGCGACAGGGCGATCGCCGTCGCCCAGAATCGGGCGCAATCCGGGGCGCCGCGGCTCGGCGGCGAACGCGCGGGGCCCGCACGAATCGTCGCGCTGTCGAAACCAGCCGACGGGCCCCGGGCGACGTTGGCCAAAGACCTCCCGCGCGGCGCGCCGCCCGCCGGCGCCACGGCGTCTCCGTTCGGGCCGACGCCCAGTTCCGGCCATTCGCGCCTCGTCCGCATCTGCGGCATCGTTGCTTCCGGCGCCGATGGCGGATGGCCCGCGACAATCACTGCGCGATCCTCAAAACGTCGCTCGCATGCCGGCGTAGAAGGAGCGAGGCTGCGCGGGGCTCACCGAGCGCGGGTCGGCAAAGGGTGCGCCTCCGGCGCCGAAGTTCGGGATGGCGCCGGTGTCGAAGAAAGTCCCGTAGGTGTAATAGCGGTTGTTCAGGACATTCTCGACGCGCGCGTAGACTTGCAGCGTCTTGTTGATCTGATAGGAGGCGCCGGCGTTGACGACGGCATAGGCCGGAAGCTTCTCCGCCTGGTTCGACTCGTCGCCGACAAAATATTGGCTGCCGACGCCGATCACGTCGGCGCCGATCCTGATGTCGCTGGTGAGCGCATATTCGGCGCCCAGCTTGATGCGATGGCGCGGGATCGCCGGAATCTGATCGCCCGGCGCCACCTGAATATTGCCGCTGGCGTCTGCGAACGGCGAGTTGGAGGACAGCGTCAGCGCGTTGCGGAACGTGGCGTCGACAAAGGCGTAGCTGGCGTAGGCGGTCAGTTTGTCGGACTTGAAGTTCACTTCCGCTTCGACGCCCTGGCGACGCGTCGCGCCGACATTCCGGAAGTAGCCGAACCCCTGCTGGTCGGGGCTCGGAACGTTGAAAATGTCATCCTGGTCGTCGGTATGAAAGACCCCGAGCTTCCAGCCGAACGCGCCGACATCGGCGCCAAGGTCGTGGGATCCGCGCAGGCCCGCTTCGAGCGTGCGCGCGACGACCTGCTTGAGCGGAGGATCGGAAACGAGAAAGCTCGCCAGAATGCAAGGATGCGCCGGATCGGCGCAGCCGAGCTCGAGCGGCGTCGGCGCGCGATTGGCTTCCGAATAGCCGGCGTAGGCGGTGAGCGCGGAAGCGATCCTGTAGGTCGCGCCGATCATTGGATTGAAGCGCGTATAGGTCGCCGCGCCGGTCAGCGCGCCGCCCAGCTGATCCTGCAGGGCGATATCGGCGACGTTCAAACGGCCGCCGCCGGACAACGAGAAGTCCTTCGAGACGTCGAATGTATCCAGAGCGTAGAGCCCGGAATAGAGATTGGTCGTCCGCAGCAGGACGGGGCCGTCCGAGACCGGGGCGCCCGAAGGCCCGAGAAACATGCCCGAGCCCGCCACGCCGAAATCGGGCTGGATGACGCCGAGCTCCGCGCTGGCGGAAAAATTGGTGACGCCGTAGTCGAGGCTGCCGCCGAGGACGAAGCGATTGTCGTGACCCCACAGGGGATCCGTGTTGGTCGCCTGCAAAGTCGCGCCGACGCTGGTCGTTCGCGTCCTCGTTCGGTCGATCTCGCCGAGCGTCGCCCCGGGCGCGAAGGGATTGGCGAGCTGCGCGCCATCGGCGCCGTTGGCGGGCGCCGCTCCGTTGAAGCACAGCAGCGCAGGGTCGGCGGCGCAGGGCGCGGCGTCGGTGGAATTGCCGTCGACCGTCGATTGGCTGAAGGCGCGAACATGCGCGGCGCCCTGGAGCGTCCAGGTCGGCGTGGCGTTCACCGTCGCGGCGGCGTTGAGGTAGCCGACCTGGTTCTGCGACGACTGCGGCGTCGTATAGACGTTGCCCCAGCTCTGCTGCAGCAATTCGACCGGCGCGGTGGCGGTGGCGCCGAATCTGTTGTCGGCCGCGCCGATGTCGAGATGCAGCTCGGCGCTGTCGCCCTTGTAACCGACATCGCCGTAGAACCGGCGGATCAGGGACGGCGAAGACTCCCGATAGCCATTGTCGTGGACGGCCTCCAGGGCGCCGTAGACGGCGTAATCGCCGACCTGCTTTCCCCATTGCAGCGAGGACTGGATGCGCCCGTACGAGCCGCCCATCACGTCGATCGCGGTTCCCTGAAAGGTGAAGCCGTCCTTCATCTGCACGCTGAGGGCGCCGCCGAGCGCATTGAGCCCGAAGGCGGGATTATTGCTGATGACGTCGATCGAGCGCACCGCCGCTGTCGGGATGAGGTCCCAATTGACCGTGTCGCCGAAGGCTTCGTTGATGCGCACGCCGTTCTGATAGACCGCCAGACCTTGCGGCGTCCCGGAAACGGGCGAAGCATCAAAGCCGCGGAACTCGACGTCGGGCTGAAACGGATTGCCGGCGACCTCATTGACCGTGACGCTCGGGGTCTGTTGCGAAAGCGCCTTGACGACGCTGGGCGATCGCGCCTGCTCGATCTGTCTGGCGTCGATCACGGTGACGCCGGCCGGGACCTTGTCGATGTCGACGCCGGTTCCCGACAGCGGCGTGGTCGCGAACACGTCGATCGTCGGCAACAGGATCCCGGTCGCCCGCCCGCCGGGGGCAGGCGCCGGCTGCTGCGCATGGGCGCGCCAGCCGCAAGAGACGAGACTCATCAGCGCAACCGCCCAAACACGCGCCGCCCTCACGCCAGCCCCCCAACGGAACGCCGTCAGCGCGACGCCCGATTGCAGCCTTCCCCATATTTCGATTTCGAGCAAGTCGCCGCGTTCAACCCTTTGAATAGGGCTCGGCGGCCGAATGCGCCTTCGAGTTCGAGGGCCTGCTGCACGCCGATCCCGATCGGCGCCATCGACCAGCCGCGAGCTTCCAGGCCTTCGGGCGCCGTGATGGGATCGACCGGCTCGAGGCGATCGCCGGCGCGATCGAGACGGCGTGAGCGTGCAGCTTCCGGAAACCACCAGCGCGCTTGCCGAGAGGGCGCGCGAGCGCTCGCGTCCGGGCGCGCCGGCGCAGTCCCATTCTCGCGCGCCGTCGATCCATCGATCCGCGAGTTTCAGGAGGTGACGAATCTCGCGCAATTCGAGGCCGTCGATTTGGACGTGCTCACGGCATGACACGGGATCTGGACCGAGGTCTCTGACATTCCATGTCCGCCCGACCTCGGCGCCGAGGGCGGTGGATGCGGCGGTTCCGGCCGCCTTCGTCGCGTGCTTTCAGGAAGGCGGACCGGCCGGCCGCCGGAACTGCCGTTCTGCTTCGGAGCATGCCGGGCGAGATCGATCGCGAGAGGCGCAAGACTCCGTTCGTGTTTCAGCTCACGCTGAAAATGCGCTTGGTGATTGAGATCTCGCCGAGGACGCCGAGCGCCTGGAATGCCGGCTGCAAGCGGGAGCCCCGCTCGGTCAGGGCGTAGACCTCGACGTCGGACCCTCCGCTTCGGTTCGCAGGCGAGATCTGCCGGAGAATTTGATTCGGTTTTTCATAAACCGGTCGACTCCCCTGTTTGTTCCTGATATGTTCTCATTCCGGAATGGAGGGGCGAAGACCTTGATCCACGAATTTCGTCTGGCGTTGCGCGGAAACGGCGGCGTCTCCTGCGACGAGGGCGGCGTTTTCGTCGGCGCGGTTCCAATGCTCGCTCGAACGCGCAGGAACGGCAAGGACGAATGGCAGCCGCGCGCGTGCGACGATCTCTCCCGGGAGATGAGCGCGCTATATGGCCTGCCCATCGATATGTCGTCGAAGAGAGGCGGTCTTGCGACAATCGCCAAGGCGCTCAACGAAGGCGACGTGGTCCGCGCCCAGGTCGCCACCGTGCTGCTTGGCATCCCCCATCCTCCGTCGCTTTCCAAGGGCGCGCCTTCGCGCCAGGAGACGATCGAACTCGCCAGCGACCTTCACTGGAGCGGCCTGCTCAAAGCGGGTTGGGATCCTGACGAGCACCCTCGCTGGCTCGCCGGCGCGCCGGATGGTCAAGGCGGACGATTCGCCCCGAAAGGCGACGACCCCGTGGGCGGGCAATCCGCCGGCGAGACAGCGGAATCGCATCGGCCTGCCGCTGACGCTCGCGGCGCTGGAATCTCGGCGCCTCGGCAGCGTAACGATTTCGGCGCTCCCTCGAACGATCCGTCTGGTCCGCAGAGCAGCCACGAGGGCGACGACGACAAGGGTGATGTTTCCGACGCCGAGGACCTTGGCATCTATGCAGACTACGGCCGTCGCATCGGCGGCGGGCGCCTGGCCGGCGCTTCGATCCCCATGGATGGACTAGGGATCGCTGCAGCAAATCCGGCGAATTGGGCGAATGCGAGCAGGCTGGCCGACGGAGCGCTTAAGCTTGGCTCTGGCCAAATCATCGCCGCGTCGACGTTATTGGCGACAATGGACGCCTATACGGAAAGGGCCGCCGTCAGCGCCACGATCAGCAAATTTGATCTTGATCCGACAAGCGCGGCGGACGTTCTCGCCGCACGCGCCTACGTCTGGGCCCAGCACAACGCGCCGCTGAATTACTTCGACGTGCCATGGAGCGGACCACAGCTCGAAGCCGTGGCTCAGTCGATCATGGCGGTCGAGCTCGCCAGGCCGGGCACGCTCTATCTCGCCTTGCAGGGCGACAAGCTGTCGAGCCGCTATATCGGCGTCGCCGTAGAGGACGGTATGCGCGGCGGCGCCATATTCGAGAGCCGAGCGCGTCCCGAGAACTTGCCCGCCGAACTCCAAACCACTATTTCAAGCGCGCGCGCCGCGCTTCGCCTCAAGACCAACGATCAAATGCGGGCGCACCATCTCATTCCCGCCAACGTGTGGGAAAAGCAGTTGGATGTTGCAACGCTTGCCAGCCAGGCCGGATGGCAGCCGGATTCGGACGAGAATCTCATTGCCTTGCCGGCCAATGAAGCGACCCAAGCGGAACGCGCTCCAACTCTGCCGATTCACAACTCGAGTCATCCAAAATATGATGCGACAGTTTGGGGCCAAATCGTCATTGAAAAAGCGGAGCATGGCAAGGAGCCGCTGACTCCGGTCCAAGCACGCGCGATCTTTGAAAAAGTGGCCGAAGAGATGAAAGAGTCGATCGAAACGGGCGAATGGATGCCTCGATTGCACTGAGGTGAAGCGTGAAAATATTCTGGATGTTCATGCCCTGGCTGCCATACCACATCGGGCTGGGCAAATTGAATAAGCATTGCGGGTTCTCAAACCATGAAGAGATGTCCCGGTCGCATCTTGCTGGAGGGGAATATGCGAGAGACGGACTGCCCACGGCCAAGCTTGAACTGACTCTTGAAGATTTCGACGTCGACTGCGTCATGGTGGGCTGGTTCACGCTGGTGTCCGAGAAAATGAGACGCGCCATGGCGCTCGGTCCCACCGAAGTCCAATATTTTGATGTCGATGCGAGCGGGTCCGCGCGCTTGCCGCAATCAAAGCACTATCAAATCATCCACGTTCCGGTGAGAGAGGATGTCTCCGATCCGAAAAATTCTGACTACACATACCACCACTTTCCAGATGGTTCCGTCACGGGGGGCTCTCCGCGCGCCGTCGCCTTCCGCCCGGACGCCGAACCGACGCACGACATCTTCTACGATCGGTTTTTCAAAGTCATCTACTGCACCGATGAATTCGCGTTGCGAGTCCTGCGGGCAGGCTGCTCCGGAATACGTTTTTTTGATCCTGCGCGACACTTTGTCGGCAATGCAAGCGCGTTCCGTACCGTTCGCGGCGTGGAGCAGGAAGTAAAATGGGATCCGTTTCGGAAGATTTTGCGGACCAAATTGATCCGGGAGATTCCGTGAGAGGGGTTGCGAAGTCAGATGAAGACGTCCGATATTCAATACTTCGACGTCGATTCGAGCCGTGCCGCGCCGCTGCCACGATCGAAACGCTACCAGATCATGCATGTCCCGGTGGCGGAGGACGTCTCCGATCCGGAACGCTCGGATTACACGCTCCGGCATCGTCCCGAAGGCATTCAGTTGTTTGGCTTTCCTGGCGCTATCGCCTTCCGTCCGGATGCCGAGCCGGACCATGAGATTTTCTACGATCGGTTTTTCAAGGTCGCTTTTTGCACCGACGCCTTTGCGTTGCGCGTTCTGCAGGCCGGCTGCACCGGAATGCGCTTTCTGGATCCCGCCGATTTGCGCGGTTGGAAACGGTTTCGCACCCTTCGCGGCGTCGAGGAGAGTGAATGGGACCCGAAGCGAAAGAGTTTTCGCGACAAGCTGATTCGGGAGATTCCCTGAGAGGCTCCGTGCGAACTCGCTTCGACGACGGCGCAAGCTCACCTCGTCTGAATCGCGCTGGTCTCGCGCAACATGAGGGGGCCAATAGCCTGGCAAAACCACGAAGCGCTGGCGCCCTGTGCTGAAGGCGCCCGCGGTCTTTTTCGTCCTGGCGCGGAATGCGCCGCGCGATTGACGACGCGAAAGATCGACCGATCGCCGGCGATAGTTGTCGAAGCTGGCTGCCCAGGGCCCGCTTGCGCCCGCCGCGCCGGCGAACCGTCGGATTCTGTTTTTCATAAAATCGGACTGGACATCCCGGTTTGTTCTTGATATGTTCTCAGCCCTGAAGAGAGGGGACGAGGATCTTGATCCATGAATTTCGTCTGACGTCGCGCGGAAACGGCGGCGTCTTGTGCGACGAGGGCGGCGTTTTCGTCGGCGCGGTTCCAATGCTCGCGCGAACCCGCAGCAACGGCAGAGACGAGTGGCGCCCGCGCGATTGCGACGAACTCTCCAAGGACATGAGCGCGCAATACGGCCTGCCCATCGACATGTCGTCGAAGAGGGGCGGTCTCACGGCAATCGCCAAGGCGCTCAACGAAGGCGACGTGGTCCGCGCCCAGGTCGCCACCGTGCTGCTTGGCATCCCCCATCCTCCGTCGCTTTCCAAGGGCGCGCCTTCGCGCCAGGAGATGATCAAGCTCGCGCGCGATCTACAGTGGAGCGGCCTGCTCAAAGCCGATTGGGATTCTGACGAACACCCTCGTTGGCCTGCCGGCGCGCCTGACAGCCAAGGCGGACAATTCGCCCCGAAGGGCGACGAACCCGCGGCCGGCCAATCGGCCGGCGGGGCGGCGGAATCGCGTCAACCTCCCGCTCAAGCTCGCGATCCCGGAGTCTCGACATCTCGACCGCGTTACGATTTCGGCGCTCCCTCGGACAATCATTCCGCTCCAGAGGGCGAGAACGAGGGCGGCGACAACAGGCGTGATGTTTCCGGCGCCGAGGACCCTGGGATCTATGCAAGCTACGGCCGTTACATTGGCGGCGCGCGACTGGCCGCCGCCTCGGTCCCCATGGACGGGGTCGCTGCAGCAAATCCGGCGAATTGGGCAAATGTAACCAGGCCAGCCGACGGAGCGCTCAAACTTGGCTCCGGCCAAATAATCGCAGCGGCGACGTTATTGGCGGCGACGGACGCCCTTAGGGAGAGAGCCGCCGTCAACGCCGCGATGAGCAAACTTGATCTTGACCCGACAAGCGCTGCGGACGTTCTCGCGGCACGCGCCTATGTGTGGGCCCAAGACAACGCGCCCCTGAACTACTTCGATGTGCCGTGGAGCGGACCGCAGCTCGAGTCCGTGTCCCAGTCCATCATGCTGGTGGAGCTTGCCAGGCCGGGAACGCTTTATCTCGCGTTGCAAGGAGACCGGCTATCCACCACCTATCTCGATATGGCCGCACAAGACGGCCTGAGCGACGCAGCCGTCCTGGAAAGTCGAATCCGGCCGGCAAACGCGCCGGCCGCCCTGCAAACGACGACCACGTCAGCACGCGCGGCGCTTAAACTCCAGCCGAACGACAATAAGCGGGCGCATCGCCTGGTGTCTGTCAATATCATCACCGAAAATCTGCCCCTAGCAATGCTTGCCAGCACAGCCGGATGGCGAACCGACAGTCCGGAAAATTTGATCGCGCTTCCGGGTGACCTGAAGACTCAAGCAAACATGGTCCTCGATGGGAGCTTGTTACCCATTCATAACTCAGCGCATCCGGATTACGACGCTCAGACGCGGCTTCAAATTCGAGCGGCGCTAAGGGAATTAGACGGCAGATTGACGCCGCTTCTGGCGCGCGCAATGTTGGAGAACGTGGCACTCACAAACCGCGCACAAATCATTTCGGGAGTTTGGCTCCCACGCTTACACTGAGGCGATCATGAGCATGATATGGTGGTTCGTTCCTTGGCTGCAGCCCGATGAACCTGGACTGGAGCGTTTGGGTCAGCACTGCAGGTTCACGAACAACGAAGAGATGGTTCGCGCCCGGTCCGGTTCGCAGACATTCTCGCCGATCAATTTTCCAACTGCTCGACTTGAACTCACTCTCGAGAAATTTTCACTCGATTGTTTTTTCTGGCAGTCTTACGTCCTCGTATCGCAGAACCTGAGAGACGCCATGGCGCAGGAACCATGGGAGGTGCAGTATTTTCCCGTGGACTCCAGCCTTTCGGCACAGCTTCCCCGCTCTAAAAATTATATGATCATGCGCGTACCGGTCGTTGAGAATGTCTCGGACCGCGATAGATCCGACTATGAGTATCTGGACGTAGTAGGCTTGGAAGGTCTACTGCTTCCGAGACGCATCGCCATCAGGAGCGATTTCGAACCGAAACACGAAATGTTTCGAGACCGCTTCTTCTCAAATCATGTATTTTGCACCGACGAATTCGCAGTCAGGATATTGCGAGAGCAATGCAGCGGAATGCGCTTTGTCGATCCCGAGCATATGGACAAGACAACGCGTTTTCGCAGTCTCCGAGGGATCGAGGAGGAGAGCGAAGAACCCGGCCAAGAGGTATCGCATACAAGGTTGGTTCAGGCGATCGGTGATGCGTCGAATTCGATGGCCCGGTAGCGGATGACGCAGTGCGGTACTTTGTATCTCTCGGAGCGTCGGTGAACTTTCAGACCAAAGCGGACCTCCCTGGCCATTTGAGAAAGCACGATTTGTCGCAATTGAGCATGGCAAGGAGCCGCTGACTCCGGTGGCGAGCGCGCGCCATTATTGAAGAAGTGGCGAAGGAGATGGAAGATAAGATCATAGCTGGCGCCTGGATGCCCGCGGAGAGGTGAAGCGCCGAAAGGCGGCGACCCTGCGGCCGGCCAATCCGCAGGCGGGACGGCGCAACC
This sequence comes from Roseiarcus sp., assembly GCA_049509635.1. Taxonomy (GTDB): domain Bacteria; phylum Pseudomonadota; class Alphaproteobacteria; order Rhizobiales; family Beijerinckiaceae; genus Roseiarcus. Next base: position 14,216 of record JBEKZS010000085.1, on the reverse strand, counting down.
GTAGAATTATCCCGCCGATACGCCCGACGTTGGAATTTCAGCCTATCCGCAGCGTCGCGGCCTCAGCGCCCCCTCGAACAATCAGTCTGCGCCACCGAACAACAACGAGGGCGACGGCAGACGGAATGTACCTGGCGCGCGGGGCGGCGGCGACCATGGAAGCTACGGCCGATACTTTGGCGGTGTGCAAGTGGCCGATGCCGCGATCCCTTGGGGTGGACAGGGGATCTTTGAAGCAGGTCCGGCGGATTGGGCAAATGTGACCAGGCTGGCCAGCGGAGCGCTTGAACTTGGCCCTGGCCTGATCATCACAGCGTCAGCGCTATTGGCTGCCCATGAGGAAAGAGCCAGGGTTCTTGCCGCAATCAGCAAATTCGATCTTGATCCGACAAATGCAGCGGACGTTCTCGCCGCAAGCGCCTATGTATGGGCCAAAGACATCGCGCCTCTTCCTGCGCAATACCCGGAAGTAGCTTGGGGCGGACCGCAGAACGAATCCGTGGCCCAGTCCATCATGGCGCTCGAACTCGCCAGACCGGGCACGCTCGCTCTCGCCGTGGATGGCTTCGACAAGCAGTCGAAGCGCTATCTCGACGCCGCCGTAGAGGACGGCATGAAGGGCGGCGCGATATTCGAGAGCCGGCCGCGCCCCGCGAACTTGCCCGCCGCGCTCCAAACCACAATTTCAAGCGCGCGCGCCGCGCTCAACCTCAAGACGAACGACCAGATGCAGGCCCACCATCTCATTCCCACAAACGTTTGGGAAAATCGGTTGGTTCTTGCAACGCTTGCCGGTCAGGCGGGATGGCAGCCGGATTCGGAAAAGAATCTCATCGCCTTGCCGGCCAACGAAGCGGCTCAGGCGGAGCTCGCTGCGAGCATGGAAGGTCGCATTAGAGCCGGCGAATGGATGCCAAAATTGCGTTGAGGCGGCACATGAAGAGATTTTGGATGTTCGTATATTGGGCGCATTACCACGGCAACGCCGGACTTTCCGGGCATTGCACCGCTTCGCGCATCTCCAAGCCATCCCTGGAGGCGCAGCCGTCCGAGGAGGAGCCGTCTCGGGAAGGGCCGGGAACATTTGTGCCAGACGGGCTGCTCGCAGCAAAGCTCGCATTGACGCTCGAGAGTTTCGAGCTCGATTGCTTTCACTGGAATGAGTTCACGTTCGTGTCGGAAAAAATGCGAAGCGCAATGGCGCTCGGCCCCTCCGACATCCAATATTTCGACGTCGACGCGAGCGAGTCCGCGCCTTTGCCGCGATCAAAAAATTATCGAACGATACATGTTCCAGTGACGGAGGACGTAGCCGATCTCGAGAACTCGGATTACATTTGCCGCCACCGTCCGGATGGCTCCGTCGTCCAGACCGGCATGCCGCTCAGCCTTGCCTTTCGCCGAGACGCCGAGCCGACGCACGAAATTTTCTACGAGAAGCATTTCAATGTCATCTATTGCACCGACGAATTCGCGGTGCGGGTTCTGCAGGCGGGCTGTTCCGGCGCGTTTTTTTTCGATCCGTCCCGACCCTTCGGCGGCGAAATACGGTTGCGTACGTTGCGCGGCGTCGAGGAGATCGTCAAATGGAGCAAGAAGCTCTTCCGCACCAAATTGATTAGACCGATCCCTTGACACGAGATTCCGCAGAATTGCGAGGCGAGCCGTGAAGACTTTCTGGGTGGTCACGCCCTGGTTCCGGCACTGGAACAACTGGAAACCTCTCTGGAGCGGCTACGAATTCCGGAACGCTGCGGAACTGTTGCCCTTGCTTCCCGCCGCCGGAGAATTTGCAGGCGCGGCGTTGCCGACCGCCCGGCTTGAATTCACCCGCGAGGATTTTGACGACGATTGTTTCCAATTGGGCAAGTTCATGTTCGTCTCAGAGGAAATGAGACGCGCCATGGCGCTCGGTCCTGCCGATATCCAATACTTCGACGTCGATTCCAGCGGGTCCACGCCGCCGCTGCGGTCGAAAGATTACCAACTCATGCATATTCCGGTGGCGGAGGACGTCACCGATCCGGAACGCTCGGATTACGAGTTCCGGCATCGCCCCGAGGGCGTTGAACTATGGGGCGCTCCTGACGCCGTCGCCTTCCGTCCGGATGCCGAGCCGGCCCATGAAATTTTCTACGATCGGTTTTTCAAGATCGCTTTGTGCACCGACGAATTCGCGCTGCGCGTTCTGTGGGCCGGCTGCACGGGAATGAGATTTTTGGATCCGACTCAGCTTAACCGCGCTGGAAGCTGCCACCGTACGCTTCGTGGCGTCGAGAAAGCGGATGAATGGGACTCGGTGCGAAAGAGGCCCTACGTCAAGCTAATTCGAGAGATTCCCTGAAAAAGTCTTTTCATTCCCCGCGCGAAGCCGCTCGCTCGCTACGGCGCCATTTGAGGGCGCGCTTCGCGAGCGGCTTTGCTACCGTCCTGCTACACCACTGGGTGGGGCACGACCGCTGCGCCTTCGTTGTTGCACATTGCCGTGAGGCCGATAATCGTTCGAGGGTTGGGGTGTATGTCATTGGGTTAGTTTGCGGATTTGCGCGGACGCGGAATCACCCACTGCTGGCGCTTCCGGCCGAAAGATCAATGAAATCAATGCGCCGAGCGCCATCCGCCTATCCCACGACCGCCCAAAGCCCTCCCTTGCTTGTGTTGCTTCAGTATGATAACTATGTGCCGTGACTGAGCCGCGTGACCCGACCCTCGATGTGCTTCTCGACCTCGACGGGCAGGTTCTCGTGGTGGACCCGGAGGGCGGCCACTGGGTCCGCTTCGTCGTGACGCGGGTGCCGGTATCGCCGGAGAAGCCGCACGGGCTCGACTACTCGCTGACGCTGCACGGGCCGGACGGCGAGCGGCTGGTCGGCTTCGACAATGCCCATCCGGTGGCGCGGCAGAAGCGGGGCGGGCCGCAGGATCATCGCCACCGGCTGCGGACGATCAGGCCTTACGAATACCAGGACGCGGCAACCCTGCTCGCCGACTTCTGGGAGACTGTCGATGCGGTGTTGCGCGAGAGAGGAGTGATCCCATGACGACGTTGAAGGTGGGCATCGCCAGCTACGAGGACATGAAGGCCCGCACCATGGCGGTGGCGCGCGGCGAGCAGCGCATCGCGCCCGACGGGCCGAAGGTCTGGTTCACCTCGACCGAGTCCTTCGCCAAGGTTCTCTCGGCCGGCAACCGCGAGCTGCTGCGCATCATCGCCGAGAAGGCGCCCGGCTCGCTCGACGAGCTGGCCCGGATCACCGGCAAGGCCAAGTCGAACCTCTCCCGCACGCTGCGGACCATGGAAGGCTACGGCCTGGTCCGTCTGGAACGGGGCGAGCGTGGACGGATCACGCCCAAGGTCATGCACGACCGGGTGGAGTTGGACTTGCCGCTCGCACTGTCGCGGAAGGCAAGCTGAGCCATGACCGCTTGGGCGCGAGCAGGCCGGACCGCCGCCAGCCCGTCAAGGCTGGCGCGTTCCGCGCCACCGCTGCGCGGCTGCGGCCTTGACCGGCTGTCGCCGGCCCGGCGAGGGCTTGCTATGCAATCAAGGTTCGAAATGAGCGAGGCCGCTCATCTCGTCACCGATTGGGTGGACCTACCTTTGGGGATCAGAGCATGGATGTTTTGTATTTCCTGAGAGAGCGAACGCGGCCACCAGCTCGTCGAGACGTATGTTGAGCCGGGTTCGACCGCGACGAACGACCGTCGGCCGGGGTTCCAGCGGATGATTGAAGCCGGTTCGGCCAAGCCCGCTCCGTTCGACATCGTGCTCGTCCATTCGTTCAGCCGGTTCTTCCGTGATCACTTCGAACTCGAGTTCTACGTTCGCAAGCTTGCCAAGAACGGCATCAAGCTGGGCTCGATCACCCAGGAAATCGGCGACGACCCGATGCACGGCATGATGCGCCAGATGATGGCGCTGTTCGACGAGTATCAGTCCAAGGAGAACGGCAAGCACACGCTCAGGGCGATGAAAGAGAACGCCCGCCAAGGCTTCTGGAACGGCTCCCGTCCGCCGATCGGCTATCGTATCGTCGCGGCTGAGCGGCGCGGGGCGAAGGTCAAAAAGAAGCTGGAGATCGACCCGCTTCACGCCGAGACGGTGCGGCTGATCTATCGGCTTGCCCTGGAGGGCGACGGCACGTCCGGCCCGATGGGCGTGAAGACGATTGTGAGCCACCTTAATGCCCGTCGCATCTTCACCCGCGACGGCGGGCGCTGGGGCATCGGGCAGCTACATCGCGTGCTGACACGGACGACTTATGTCGGGCACCACGAGTTCAATAAGAGCAGCCCCAAGAGCGGGCAGAAGCCGGCCGGCGAAGTCGTCACGGCTGAAGCGCCGCCGCTGATCGACCGCGCGACCTTCGACGCCGTGCAAGCGCATCTGCGCGCGCGCAACCCGAGGGTCACGCCTGCGCGCGTCGTCAGCGGCCCCACCCTCCTTACCGGCATCTGCTTCTGTGCCGCGTGCGGCGGCGCCATGACGCTCAGGACCGGGAAGGGTGGGCGCTACCGCTACTACACCTGCTCCATCAAGGCGCGTCAGGGCGAGACCGGCTGCAAAGGCCGTTCGATCCCGATGGAGAAGCTGGACGACTTGGTTGCCGGCCATATCGAAGACAGGCTGCTTCAGCCGGAACGGCTCGAAAAGGTGCTGGCTTCGGTGCTCGATCGCCGGCAGGAGCGAGCCGAGCGCCGCCGCGAGCATCTTGCCGAACTGAACCAGCGGGCCGCGGAGGCCGACTTGCGGCTCAAGCGGCTCTACGACGCCATCGAGAGCGGCGTGGCCGATCTGGACGACCCGGTATTGAAAGAGCGGATAGCCGGCCTGAAATCGACCCGCGATCAGGCGCAGGCCCATGCGGAGCGAACGGCCGCCGCCCTCGAAAGCGCCGGGCGACAGAGCATCACGCCGGCCATGGTTCGGAAGTTCGCTACGACCGCCCGCGAGCGGATACGGATTGCCGGCGGAGGTTACCGCCGCGATCACCTTCGCACCCTCGCCCAGCGCGTCGAGGTCGCGGACGGCGAGGTCCGGATCATGGGATCGAAGAGCGATCTATTGAGAACGCTCGCAGCCACCTCGGGCGTAAAATCGGCCGCTCTCGGCGTTCGCAGTTCTGTTCCGAAATGGCGTCCCGGAAGGGAATCGAACCCCTGACCCCAGGTTTAGGAAACCTGTGCTCTATCCTGCTGAGCTACCGGGACCAGCCGCCATGGTCGCGACCGCGCGGCGCCGACGACGCCGGCGACGCGCGGGGGATGTTATCATCCGAACCGCGCGCGAAATTCAAGAGGGGCGCCGGCCCCGCCGGGCGTATCGCAATGCCGGCGGCGCGCAGACGCATTTGCGCCCGCAAAACGCCCATATCGTAAAATATTTCGCGATCCCGTCCTCGTCTGGGCCGGGATTTTCGATGATTTCGCGTGCGCGGCGTGCCTTTTGTCTGACGATGGCCGCCGTGGCGCTGTGCGCGGGCCCGGCGCGCGCCGGCTGCTCCGGCCTCGGCGACGAGCGGGCGGTCGTCGCGGCGATCGGCGCTCGACATTCCCGACCCGAGCCGCGGCGAGCCGGAGACCGCGGACGACGCGCGCGTCTGGCTCTCGTCGCGGCTGGTCGGCCGCGAAGTCCAGTTGCGCCGGCTCGGCGCGGCGACCGACCGCTGGGGCCGCCTGCTCGCCGACATCGCCATCGCGGGTCCCGATTCGCCGCCCGGCCCGATCTCGCTCGCGCTGCTTTCGGCCGGCCTGGCGCGGGTGCGTCCGGAGGCCGAGGCGCGCGATTGCCTGGCCGAGCGGCTCGCCGCCGAGGAGGCCGCGCGGACCAGCGGCCTTGGCCTGTGGACCGATTCATATTATGGAGTGGTCGAGGCGACCGACCTCGACGATCTCGGCCGGCGCGACGGACAATTCGCGATCGTCGAGGGCGTCGTGTCGCGGGTCGGCCGGGGGAGGGAGCGAACCTGGCTCGACTTTGGTCGGCGCGGCGGCTTCAGCGCCGTGGTCGCCGCCCGCCAGACCAAGGCTTTCGAGCGCGCAGGGCTCGTCCTGTCGGCCCTCGCCGGCGCCAGGATCAGGGTGCGCGGCGCCATGGACAACCGATTCGGGCTCCGGATGCCGATCGCCGGTCCGGAACAGATCGAGAGGCTGGCGCAGTCCGCGGGACCGGGCGCCGCCGGGCCGAGCAGATGAGGGTGGACGGAGAGACTTTGCGGACAGCGGCTGCGGGCGGGGGTTCGGCGGGGAAACGGGGCTTCGGCGCCTGGGCGCGGTTGCGCCCCGTGCTGATGTGCCTGCCGGCTTTGCTGGCGACCGCCTGCTCCAATATCGACGTCTCGGGCGTCCAGCCCGCGCCCGGCGCGTCGGCGGCGCAGCCGCCGCGCACGACCGGCGGGACGGCGTCCGCCGCCGAGCGCGCGCGCCTGATCGAATTGTTCGGCGGCGAATACAGCGCGCCGGCGACCGAGCGCTACATCAACGACGTCCTGACGCGGCTCGCGCCCGCCACCCAGGCGCCGAACGAGACCTATCGGGTGACGATTCTCAACTCGCCGATCGTCAACGCCTTCGCGCTGCCGTCGGGCGATATTTTCGTCACCCGCGGCCTGCTCGCGCTCGCCAACGACACGTCGGAAATCGCGGCGGTGATGGCGCACGAGATCGCCCATGTGACCGCGCAGCACGCCGCCAAGCGCGCCGAAAAGGAAAAGACCGCCCAGCTGTTCGCGCGGGTCTCCACCCATCTGATGGAGCGGCCCGAACAGGGGGACGACCAGGAGGCGCGGGCGCGGCTGGGCCTCGCGCAATTCTCGCGCCAGCAGGAATTCGAGGCCGACCAGATCGGCATCAAGACGATCGGCCAGGCCGGCTATGATCCGTTCGCGGCTTCGCGCTTCCTCGGCTCGCTCGGCCGCTGGACGACCATGCGCGCCTCTCTGCTCGCCGAAAACCCCAATGTCGGCAAGCCCGACATGATGTCGACCCATCCCTCGACGCCCGAGCGCATCGCCCAGGCGATGGTCGAGGCGCGCCGGGTCGGCGCGCCGGGCGTCGGCGAGGACGCCCGCGACCCCTATCTGGCGGCGATCGCCGGGCTGGCGTTCGGCGACGATCCGTCCGAAGGCCTGGTGCGCGGCCCGCGCTTCGTCCATCCCAAGCTCGGCTTCGCCTTTGCGGCGCCCGACGGCTTCGTGCTCGAGAACCAGTCGGCCGCGCTGATCGGCGTGGGCGACGGCGGCGGCCAGGCGATGCGGCTCGACAGCGTCAGCGTCGATCAGGCGACCGGACTGGAGACGACGATCGCCTCCGGCTGGATCGACGGGTTGAAGACGGCCTCGGTGGAGACCCTGGTGATCGCCGATCTCCCGGCGGCGACCGCCGTCGCGCAGGGGACCGACTGGAGCTTCCGGCTCGGCGCGGTCCGGCTGGGGCCGAAAGTCTATCGGCTGATCTACGCCGCCAAGGCGCTGACCCCGGCGATCGACGCGCGCTTTCGCGCCTCGATCGCCTCCTTCCACCGCCTCACCGCGGAGGAGGCGGCGAGCGCCCATCCCCAGCGGATCGAGATCGTCCAGGCGGTGACGGGCGACACGCTCGACACGATGGCGCGGCGGATGGCGATCGCCGATCGGCCGCTCGATCAGTTCCTGGTGCTGAACGGCCTGGAGAAGGACGCGGTCCTCAAGGCCGGGACGCGCTACAAGATCGTCGTGGAATGAGCGCGGCGCCGCCGCGGCGGCTGACCGGCCCGCTGGTCGCCGCCACCCACAATGGCGGCAAGCTGCGCGAATTGCGCGAGCTGCTCGCGCCGTGGCGGCTCGCGATCCTCGGCGCCGGCGAGCTCGGCCTCGCCGAGCCCGAGGAGACCGGCGAGACCTTCGAGGCCAACGCCCGGCTGAAGGCGCTCGCCGCCGCGCGCGCGGCGGGCCGTCCGGCGCTCGCCGACGATTCCGGCCTCTGCGTCGACGCGCTCGGCGGCGCGCCCGGCGTCTATTCGGCGCGCTGGGCGGGGGCTTCGAAGGATTTCGGCGCCGCCATGGCGCGAATCGAGCGCGAATTGCGCGCCGCCCGCGCGCCCGAGCCGTGGCGGGCGCATTTCGTCAGCGGCCTCGCGCTCGCCTGGCCGGACGGCGAGGTCGACTATTTCGAGGGGCGGGTCGACGGCCGGCTCGTGTTTCCCCCGCGCGGCGCCCACGGATTCGGCTATGATCCGATCTTCCTGCCCGACGGGCGCGCGCGCGGCTTCGGCGAGATGACCGCCGAGGAGAAGCACGGCATCCCGGCGGACGGGTCGCAGGCGCTTTCGCACCGGGCGCGCGCGTTCCAGTCGCTCGCACGCGCCTGCCTCGGACCGCCGGGAGGCGACGGCGCGCGGCCAGAGGGGCCGGGGAGGACGATATGAGCCAGTTCGACAAGCGCGAGGAAGCCTTCGAGAAGCGCTTCGCGGTCGAGGAGGAGATCGCGTTCAAGGCGCTGGCGCGCCGCAACAAGCTGCTCGGCCTGTGGCTCGCCGACCTGCTCGGCCTCGCCGGCGCCGAGGCGGGCGCCCATGCCGACGCCCTGGTCGCCGCCCAGGTCGGCAATCCCGATCCAGAAGCCGTGTTCGAGACCATCCGGGCGCGGCTGGCCGCGCGCGGCGTCGAAATGTCGGAGAACCGCATCCGGCGCAAGATCGCCGAGGTCGCGGCCCAGGCGCGCGCCGAGATCGCAGCCGGCCGCTAGCGCGTCACGCCGGCTGCGCGAAGCCCCGGAACGCGGCGACCACCGCTTCATAGACCGGCCGCTTGAACGGGACGACCAGCGCCGGCAGCGTCTCGAACCGCGCCCAGCGCCAGGCGTCGAACTCCGGCGCGAATTCGCCATGCCCGGGGCGGGCGATGTCGATCTCATCGTCCGCGCCGGTGAAGCGGAACGCGAACCACTTCTGGGTCTGGCCGCGATAGCGCCCCTTCCAGCGCCCCGCCAGCGCCTCGGGCGGCAGGTCGTAATTGAGCCAGCCGGGCGCCTCGGCGAGCAGGGCGACGCTGGCGATATTGGTCTCCTCGAACAATTCGCGCCGCGCCGCTTCCAGCGCGCTCTCGCCGTCGTCGACGCCGCCCTGCGGCATCTGCCATTCATAGCCGGCGGCGGGCGCCTTGCCGTCGCGCCGCCTGGCGCGCCTGCCGATGAAGGCCTCGCCGCGGGCGTTGAACACCGCCGCGCCGACATTGCGGCGATAGGGCAATGATGCGGTCGTCATGCCGATCGGCTCCGCCGGCTCAGGGGCTCGCTTGCGCGGCCGGGCCCGGCGCGCGCGAGGCCAGCGCCGACAGCGGCACCAGGGCGAGGCCGCGCGCCTCCAGCGCCCGCGCCCAGCGCCCGACCCGCTCGACGCTGTCGGGCAGGGCGGCGGCGACGCCGATCGCAGCGCCGTTGGCGCGCGCGAGCGCCTCGAGCCTGACCAGCGCCGCGTCGATCGCCGCGGGCGACGGATTGGCGTCGATGACGACGTCGGCGACCCCGGCGGGCAGGCTGAGCGTCGCGGCCTGTTCGCGCGCCAGGCTGCGCGGCGACGAGCCGTCGTCGAGATAGAGCAGGCCGCGCGCGGCGACGTCCTTCAGCACCGGCGCCAGCGCGGCGCGGTCGGCGGTGAATTTGGCGCCGAGGAAATTGGTCACCCCGACATAGCCGGTGAACCGGCTCATCAGCCAGTGCAGATTGTCGAGATTGTCCTCCGGCGAAAGCGAGGTCAACAGCGTGTGCGGGCCCGGATTGTCGGCGGGATAGTCGAACGGCTCCATCGGCAGCTGCAGCAGCGCCTCGTGGCCGGCCTCCCGCCCGCGCGCGACCGCCTGCTCGAGGTCGGCCCCGTAGGGCGCAAATCCCAGCGACACCGCGCCCGGCAGCCGGGCGATCGCGTCGCGGGTGCCGCTGTCGCTGAGGCCGAGCCCGCCGACCAGCAGGGCGACGCGCGGCGCGCCGGCGGGCAGGCCGGGGGCGGCGATGACCGGCCGCGCATAGACCTCGAGCGGACGCGCGCCGTCGGCGCCGATGCGCGGCAGCGGGCCGTATTTCGACTTGTCGACGAGCCGCCGGTCGGGAGCGGCGGCGAGCCGCATGGCGAGCGCCTCGGGCACCGTGATGATCAGCGAGCCCGGAGCCGCGCCGCCGCCGCCGCGCACGACCTTGACCCCGCCCGTGGTTTCCGGATCGCCCGCCGGCGAAGTCGCGGTCGCAGCGGCGAGCGGGCTCGCGGCGGCGGGCGCGGTCGGAATGGTGGCCCGCAGGTCGACCGAGGCCACCGCATAGGGCTCGCCGCCCAGATGATCGTCGGTCTCCAGCAGAAAGACGGCGAAGCCGACCGCGACCGCCGCCCCGCCCAGCAGCGCCCAGCGCCGCCAGGAGGTCGCACGCGCGGCCTTCGGCGTCGCCAGTCCGAGCGGCCGGTGCAATTCGTCGCGCTTGTCGAGGCTCGCCATGGCTCCGTCCAGCCCGGCCATATGGAGCCGATCCGCCAGGCGAATCAACTCGCCGGGCCGCGCATTGTCGGCCGGCCGGGGCGCCGGGTCGAGCGGAATTTTCCGCCCGCCGGCGTTGCGGACCCGGTCGCCCTCGCGCCGCCTGAAAATCGTGCAATTTGCGCGCCTTGCGGCTATAGTGGAATCCCTCGCGAATCGAGACGCGCGAATCGCCGCTCGCGCCGCCGCCCCGCCAGAAAAAGGCCGCAAGTTGAACGATCAGATCCCGACGCCGATCGACCGCGACGGCCAGGACGCCAGCGACGCCTATGGGGCCGATTCGATCAAGGTGCTGCGGGGCCTCGACGCCGTCCGCAAGCGGCCGGGCATGTATATCGGCGACACCGACGACGGGTCCGGCCTCCACCACATGGTTTACGAGGTCGTCGACAATGCGATCGACGAGGCGCTCGCCGGCCACGCCAAATTCGTCACCGTCACCCTCAACGCCGACGGCTCCTGCACCGTCAGCGACGACGGCCGCGGCATTCCGACCGGCATCCACGACGAGGAGGGCGTCTCGGCCGCCGAGGTCATCATGACCCAGCTCCACGCCGGCGGGAAGTTCGACCAGAATTCCTACAAGGTCTCCGGCGGCCTGCACGGCGTCGGCGTCTCCGTGGTCAATGCGCTGTCGACCAGCCTCGAGCTCCAGATCTGGCGCGACGGGCTCGAGCATGTCATCCGTTTCGCCCATGGCGACGCGGTCGACAAGCTCGCAATCGTCGGTCCGGCGCCGCTGATCGACGGCCGGCCCAAGCGCGGCACCCAGGTGACGTTCACGCCGTCGCCGCAGACCTTCACCATGGTCGAATTCGACTATCCGACGATCGAACACCGCCTGCGCGAGCTCGCCTTCCTCAATTCGGGCGTGCGGATCGTGCTGACCGACGCGCGCCATGCCGAGGTCAAGCGCGAGGAGCTCTATTACGAGGGCGGGCTCGAGGCGTTCGTGCGCTATCTCGACCGCGCCAAGGCGCCGCTGATCGGCGCGCCGATCCTGATCCGCGGCGAGCGCGACAACATCGTCGTCGAGGTCGCGCTGTGGTGGAACGACAGCTACCACGAGAACGTGCTCGCCTTCACCAACAACATCCCGCAGCGCGACGGCGGCCAGCATCTCGTCGGCTTCCGCAGCGCGCTGACGCGCCAGGTGACCGGCTACGCCGAGCGCTCCGGCATCGCCAGGAAGGAGAAGATCGACCTCACCGGCGACGATTGCCGGGAGGGGCTGACCTGCGTGCTGTCGATCAAGGCCCCCGATCCGAAATTCTCCTCGCAGACCAAGGACAAGCTCGTCTCCTCGGAAGTGCGCCCGGTCGTCGAGGGGATCGTCAACGAAATGCTCGCCCAATGGTTCGAGGAGCATCCGCAGGACGCGCGCACCGTGGTCAGCAAGGTCGTCGAGGCCGCGCAGGCGCGCGAGGCCGCGCGCAAGGCGCGCGAGCTGACCCGCCGCAAGGGCGCGCTCGACATCGCCAGCCTGCCCGGCAAGCTCGCCGACTGCCAGGAGCGCGATCCCGCCAAGTCGGAAATCTTCATCGTCGAGGGCGATTCGGCCGGCGGCACCGCCAAGCAGGGCCGCAACCGCGAATTCCAGGCGGTGCTGCCGCTGCGCGGCAAGATCCTCAACGTCGAGCGCGCGCGGTTCGACAAGATGCTCGGCAGCGAGCAGATCGGCACGCTGATCACCGCGCTCGGCGCCGGGATCGGCCGCGACGACTTCAACCTCGACAAATTGCGCTACCACAAGATCATCATCATGACCGACGCCGACGTCGACGGCTCGCACATCCGCACCCTGCTGCTGACCTTCTTCTTCCGCCAGATGCGCCCGCTGATCGAGGCCGGCCATCTGTTCATCGCCCAGCCGCCGCTGTTCAAGGTCAAGCGCGGCCAGTCCGAGCTGTACCTGAAGGACGAGCGCGGCCTCGAGGACTATCTGGTGGCGACCGGCATCGAGGGCGCCGTCCTCAAGCTCGCCGGCGGCGAGAGCCGGGCCGGCGGCGATCTTCTCTCGCTGGTCAACGAGGCGCGCGCGCTGCGCCACGTGCTCGAGCAATTGCACACCCGCTACGACCGCCGCGCGGTCGAGCAGGCCGCGCTCGCCGGCGCGCTGCGGCCGCTGGCTGCGCTCGACGATCCCGACGCCGAGCCGCGCGCCCAGGCGATCGCCGCCCGGCTCGACGCGATCTCGGAGGAGACCGAGCGCGGCTGGACCGGCCGCACCGAGGCGGGCGGCTATGTGCTGACCCGGCAATTGCGCGGCGTGCGCCAGGCGCTGACCCTCGACGCCGGGCTGCTCGCCTCGGCCGAGGCGCGCCGCCTCGACGAGCACGCGCGCGTGCTGAGCGAGGCGTTCAGCGCGCCGGCCGTTTTCGCCCGACGCGGCGACGAAGCCCAGGTCTCCGGCCCCTCCGGCCTGCTCGACGCCGTCACCAACGCCGGCCGCAAGGGCGTCACCTTCCAGCGCTACAAGGGCCTCGGCGAAATGAACAAGGACCAGCTCTGGGAGACCACGCTCGACCGCGAGGCGCGGACCCTGCTGCAGGTGAAGATCAGAGAAGGCGACGAGGCCGACGATATTTTCGTCAAACTGATGGGCGACGTCGTCGAGCCGCGGCGGGAGTTCATCCAGGACAATGCGCTGAGCGTGGCGAATTTGGACGTGTGAGCGTGAGCGTCATGAACGGACTGCGTACCGTCGAGATCGGCTATTCGCCCGCCACCATGATCATGCTCGGGGTCGGCAGCGTCGTGATGGCGGCGGCGACCGGCCTCATCGCGTTTGGGGTCGTTCCCGATCGACGCGGCGGCCCCGGCAGTTTCCATGAGTTTCTCGCCTATGTCGGCCTCGTGTTGTTTTCGCTCGCGGCGGCGCTGGTCCTATGGCGATTGGTCACCACGCGAGGACCGGTGGTGACCTTGACGGCGACCGGAATTCGCGACGTGCGGATCGCCGCCGACGAGATCGCCTGGTCGGCCATTCATGCGATCGGGGAAGGTCAAATCCATCGACAGCAGTTCCTCGTCCTTGCGGTCGATCCCGCGGTGGAGGCCCAGTTGCGACTGACGAGAAGCGCGCGTTGGGGCACGGCCGCCAGTCGCGCCCGCGGGATCGACGGCCTCTACATCTCTACCATCGGACTGAAGACCGACCATCAGTCGCTCCGCCTCATGTGCCATGACCGGGTCGCCCGCGCGCATGGGATGAGGCGGCCGAGCGAAGAGCTTCAGCAAGCCCCGCCTGTCGAGATATAGGCCGAGCGGCAGGCCGGAATTTCGGTTCCGGTGACAGTGCGCTTTATCGACGCCCGCACGCCGCCGCCCCCTATTCCTCGACACCGCCCGCCTGATTTGCGTCGTCATTCCCGGACTGCCGCGTCACGCGGCGCGGCGGCGGTGGGGGCCCGGACGCTTTTCCGCGACGGCGACTGCGCCTGGCGTCGAGACCTCCTCGCCGGCTCGCCGGACATGCGCGAGAGACCGGGCAACCGGGCAAGGGGGGAGCTGTCGGCCGGAGGGACGGGAACGCAAACGCCCGGCGCCGCGGAGCCACGCCGCCGTCGCGCCGTCAAGTCAGGGCGATTGCTGCGCAATCGCCCGAGGCCAAGAGGCCGCTGCCCCGCTCCGCTTCGCCCCTCCCGGCGATCGCAAGCGATCGCCTCGGGGTGACTGCGCGCCATCGGCGCGGCAGATGGCGACCGTGACCTTTTG
>JBEKZS010000084.1:0-19148 GCA_049509635.1 Roseiarcus sp. | reverse complement strand
TCGAGCTGGGTATAGAGCGCATACGTGTTCGAGCCGATTTGCGCGCTCGCTTCGGAGCCCGGCTTGAACGGATAGCCGATGACGATGGAAACCTCGTTGGTCACCTTGTCGGCCGGCCGGGTGGAAATGAACATGTAAATCGGATTGCGTGGCCGGTTGGGCGGATTCGTCTCTTCCGAAGCCGGCTTGGCGATGATGAAGCAGATCTTCTTGCCGCCCGGCGAAGCCGTATAGGCGCCCCAGTCGCCATACTGGCCGAGCAGCGTGAGGTTGGCGGTATGGGCGCCGTCGGTGACGCTCAGCGTGCCGCTGGCATGGCTCGCGGCCTCGGTGAAGGTCAGATGCGTCGCGGCGCCGAATGCGATGTCGGAGAGATCGAGATATTCGGGCTTGCCGAACCCCGCGATCAGCCCGCCGAAATGGACGGAATCGTCGAGCCGCAGCGTACCGCCCGCGCTAGCCATGAACCTCACAGGGGCGGTCCCGGTCGCGCCGCCGCTGGCGAGTTCGAACGTGCCGCCGCTGATGACCGCGCCGGCCGCGAGGCCGCCGGACTGGACGAAGAGCTCGCCCCCGCTATTGACCGTCGTCGCGCTGACCGACCCGCCGCTGTCGACCAGCTGCTCGCCGCCGCTCATCAGGACGGCGCCGCTGGCAAAGCCATAGACCGTCTGGTCGGCGTTCGCGCCGCTGACGTTCGCCCCGCTCGCGGCGCCGCCGATCTCGACGATCTCGGCGCCCCCGGCGTCGACGAGCGTGGTGAAAACGGTCCCGCCCGCCGAGATGTAGACGTCGCCGCCGCCGGAGACGAGCACGCCGGCGGCGGCGCCGAGGATGATGGCGGCCCCGCCGCTGGCGAGGACATATTGTGCGGTCCCGCCGGCGGAGACGACGAAGTCCCCGCCGTCGACATAGGCGACGCCCGCCGCGCCGCCGGATGCGACCACCTCGTAGCCGCCGGAGATGGTCGTCGCGATCGCCTTGCCGCCGCTCTCGACATATTCGTCGCCGCCGCTGACGACCGTATCGCTCGAGACGCCGCCGGAATAGATATAGTCCTTGCCGCCGGCTTCGTCGGTCGTGCCGATCTCGGTCGCGTAGACCTTCACGAGGCCGCTGACGACGAGGGCGCCGGTCGTCGTCCCCGAGCTCACCGTGAGCGCGCCGGCGCTGTTGACGGTCGTGTCGACCGCCGCGCCGAAGACGAGCTGCTTGCCGCCGTCGACGATGGCTCCGCTCGCCGTCCCGCCGACTTCGAGCACCTCGAGACCGCCGCTGACGGTGGTCGCGACCGCGACCGCGCCGGAGCACACGACGTCCTCGCCGGCGGCGGCGTCCGTCGTGCCGCTCGCCGAGCCGAATATCAATTGGTAGCCGTTGGCGACGAGCGTGCCGCTCGCGGTCGCCTGCCCCTCGACATACTGAAGCGCGCCGCCATTGACGACCGCGCCGAACGCGGTTCCGGAATCGAACTGGGCGCCGCCATCGACGATCGTGCCGATCGCGCGGCCGCCGTATTCGACATATTCATTGCCGCCGCTCACCGTCGCGCCGCTCGCGACGCCGCCCGAGTTGACGGTGTCGTCGCCAGCGAGGATCGTCGCCCCCCTGGTCACGCCCCAGACGATCTGCTGGCCGCCGTCGACCACGCCGCCGCTTTCGAGCGCGCCGACCAGCACCTGCTGCGTCCCGCCGGCGAGGAGGGTCGAGCCCGAATCCACCGCGCCGGAGAAGATGTATTGCGTCCCGCCGGAGCTGATCGTCGCGCCGCGCTCGACGCCGGAATCGTTCTCGACCGCCCCGCCGCTGAGGATGGTGCCGCTCGCCGAGGCGCCGGAATCGATCACCACCGAGCCGCCGCTGCCGATCGCCACGCCGCTCGCGGCCCCTCCGGTGAGCCAGAGTTCGCCCCCGCTCTCGACGAGGCCGCCGACCGCGAAGCCGCTCGTCGAGACCCATTCGAGCCCGCCGCTGTCGACCGTCGTGCCGCTTGCGGTTCCGCCATCGATGTCCTGCTGGGCGCCCTTCTCGATGGTCGCGCCGACCGCGAGCCCGCCGCCCTGGACGGCCTCGCCGCCGCCGATGATCGCGCCGCTCGCGGTTCCGCCGAAAATATTCTGAACCGCGCCGGAGTGGATGACGGTCCCGAATTCGACGCCGCCGGAATTGAGCCATTCGACGGCGCCGCTCAGCAGGACCACGCCGCTCGACGCCCCGCCCGACATCACGCCGAACTGGCCGCCGGCGCTGACCACCGCGCCGCTGCCGGCGCCTTCGAGCTGTTCGTAGCCGCCGCTGTCGACCACGGTCGCAGCGACCGAGGCGCCGGACCAGAACCAGGCCTGGCCGCCGCCGCTGAGGGTCAGCCCGCTGATCGAGCCGCCGGAATAGATGGCCATGTAGGAAAACCCGTCGGTCGGGCCGCCGACGACGACCGCGCTCGCCGCCCCGCCGGAGAACACATAGGCGGAGCCGCCGGCCTCGACCGTGAGGCCGCTGGCCGTTCCGCTGATCCAGCCCTGCGCGCCGCTGTCGAGCGTCACGCCGCTCGCCGCGCCGCCCGACAGCGCGTCGAAGAATCCGCCGCCGCTGACGGTCGTGGCGCTCGCGAGGCCGCCGACGCCGACGTAATAATAGCCGCCGCTGTCGACGGTCGCGCTGACGCCGAGCCCGAACACCTCCTCGTAGGCGCCGCTGCCGACCGTCCCGCTGGTGTCGACGCCGCCGGAAAACACATATTCCTGGCCCCAGCCGGCGCCGCCCTCGACCTGCGCGCCGCGCGCCGAACCGCCCGATTCGACATAAAACGCCCCGCCGCCGTCGACCGTCGTCCCACTCGCGAGACCGGCCGCGACATATTCGACCCCGCCGCTCTCGATGGTGGCGGCGATGTCGACGCCTCCGTTGACGAATTCGACGCCGGTCGCGCCCACGATGGCGGCGCTGGCGACGGCGCCGAGCTCGACGAACTGATTGCCGTAATTGCCGAGGAACGTGCCGATCGCGACGCCCCCGGCGTCGACCTCGACCTCGCCGCCGCTGACGATCGTGCCGGTGGCCTCGCCCCCGAAAAGCACGTCGAGGAAGCCGCCGGCGACGATGACGCCGGCGCTGATCTGCCCGTTGCCGACATCGAGGGTCTGTCCGGTGCCGAGTGTCGTCATCGCGCGCGCTCCTGGCCCTCCTCCGCCGCGCGCGGATGGGCGTGAGACGATTACGGGATGCTCGCCGGCGGCCGCGGCGATGGCGGCCGGCGCGAGCAGGTGCTATATAGGCCCTGGGAAATTCGCAGCGGCAGGAGGCTCGAAATGCGCAATCTGATCATCGCGGCGGCCGTCGCCTGGCTCGGCGCGATCCTGCTCGCGGGCGAAGCGGTCGCCCGCTACATCGGCGGCGGCGACTAGCCGATCGCGATCCCCCTCAGGGCGCGCCGGGGCAAACGTCCGCGGCGAGCGCCTCCGCGCAGGCGGGCTCCCTGTCCAGCTCGCCCTCCGCATAGACCTGCTTCATCCAGCCTTTGATTGCGCAAATCTTGTCATTGAGCCGCTGCCGGTAATTGGCGTCGTCCTGGTGCGAGAGGGCCGCCTCGAGCTCGGTCGACCCGTCCTCGACGGGCGTATCTTCATAAGCCGATTTCGCGCGGCGATACGCCGCTATCGCCCGGCAGTTTTCGCCCACCGGCCCCCTCGAGTCCGGAAGGAAGAAATTCCTTCCCTTCGATTCGCGATAGCTCCCGATGCTTTCCCAGAAGAACGACCGCGCGGTGGCGTCGACCTTCACGCCGGCCGCGTCCTTCAGGCAGGACAGATCGACGTTCGGGAGCTCGTCGGCCCACTGGTCGAGATCGGCGACCAGCTTCAGGTCGACGCGGTCGTCGTCGACGGCGACCTGCCGGTTCGCGCCGGCGACCGAGATCAGGTTGTTGTGATAGGTGAACTTGTAATAAAGCAGCGTGAAATAGATTTTCCGTTGCATCGCGGGCGTGATCTTCTCGTGCAGCGTCGCGAGATCGCCGAGCGCATCGACCGGGCAGGCGGCTTTGGGGTCGACGATCCGCCTCGCGATGGCGCCGTCCTTGTCGAGAAATCTGAGCGCCCGGGTGACGATGTCGACATAGTCGCGATAGCGTTGCTTGGCGGCGAAGGTATCGAGCGCGTCCTGCGGCGAGGAGGCGAATTTGATGAGATTGGCCTCCCAGCGGATCAGCCGGAGCACGAGCGCTTCCTTCTGGGCGATTTCGAACCGGTCGGTCGCAGCCGACGGATAGGCTCCCCCTTTCGACAATGCGTCGATGGACGAAATTTCCCTGCTCACACGATCGTCCAACAGCTGAATCGCGCTCTCGCGGTTTCCATCGACGAATTCGGCGAAGGCGGCAAGCGCGGCGAGATAGC
This sequence comes from Roseiarcus sp., assembly GCA_049509635.1. GTDB lineage: Bacteria > Pseudomonadota > Alphaproteobacteria > Rhizobiales > Beijerinckiaceae > Roseiarcus. The sequence continues at coordinate 14,754 of JBEKZS010000084.1, read as the reverse complement.
CGAGATAGACGCTCCTCGTGTTGTCGACGTCGGTCGTGACGCGGACGATTGGAAACCGCGCGACGCCGGGTAGAAGCGTTTCGCAATAATCATGCGAAAGGTCGAGCGATGAGTCATCTCTCTGCTTCGGGCTCATGAGCTCATATATGTCCGATACAGCCTTCTTGAGGTCGTCGTAATCGCCGTGGATTCGCTCCAACAAATCATTACGATTTGTGACGAGGACGACGGCATCGGGCGAATTCGAACCGGTTGTGGACGACATCACGCGATAGTCCATTTCATAGAGCTGCCTCAGCTTGAGCGAGACGCTCGGTAGGATCCCGAGCGTGGGAAATTCGCTCTTGTAGGACTTCTGAACGACGAGCAACTTCCTGGCCGTCTCGAAGAGATCGCGACAGGCGAATTGCTGGAGCTCGTCTGTCGGGAGGTCGGCGGATTGATCGTCGGACTGGGCGAAGCCGGAGGACATTTCGGCGAAGGTCCGGTCCTGCTTCATGAGATCGCCGAACAGCGCGAGCTGGCGGGTCGCGTAGAGGATGCCCTGAGTGCGCCTGAAGGCGGCGACGACGCCGGACTGCTGGCTCGGATAGGCGTTGCCGAGCGGCGTACCCTCCTGCGATTTCGTTCCCTGCCCGAATTCGACGCTTACGCTGGCCGCGCTGAACTTGGTGAGATTGTGAAACAGTCGGTATTCGAAATCCAACGCGACGAGAATCTGGAGCAGCGCGGCGGCCGCGACGAACAAGGCGCGATCGCGCGAATTGGGGACCATCGGCCTTCGTCGCCGGCTGTCCGCGAAGGTCGCCGCGCCCATCGCGCCGATGACGATCGCCGGAACCGCGAACGCGAATTCGCCCGAGCTCGCCAGAAAGCCGAACAGCCGCAGTACTACCAGGCTGATCAGCAGGCCGCCGGCGAATCGCGCCACGCGCTGGAACGAATGGTCCGCCGGCGCCCATCGCGACGAGCCGAAATACAGCAATCCTCCCAGCGCAAAATAGAACGGCAGCAGCGCAAGCATCGACATCCCCCAGCGTCGGCGTCCCGAAGCGCTCCGGGCGGCTGCGACTAGACCACATCGAAGCCGCGTTGCAAAAGACGTCGCGCGCTCGGAGCGCGTCGGCCGCGGCGATGCGGTCGAAGCGCTCGTCGGTCGTCTCCGAAGACGCGCGGCTCTCGGCCTCGACGAGGCGGTCGCAGACCCGGGCGGGGCGGGCCGCGGGCGCGGCCGGCCTCAGCCGCCGCGCACCAGCGCGATGTCGCATCCGCTCGCCCATTCGCCGATGTCGCGGCGCGCGAGCGCGGTCGCCATCAGGTCGGGGAAGGCGTCGGGCGTGCAGGCGAAGACCGGGCAGCCGAGCGCGGCGAGCGCCCGGGCGTGATCGGCGTGATAGCCGGGCCGCCCAAGGTCGGAGAGCGCGAGCAGCACGATCAGGTTGACGCCGCTGGCGACCAGCGCCGCGGCGCGCCCGAGCATTTCGGCGGCGTTGCCGCCTTCGAAGAGATCGGTCACCAGCACGAGATGCGTCTTCGTCGGCCGTTCGATCAGGCTCTCGCAATAGGCGAGGGCGCGGTTGATGTCGGTGCCGCCGCCGAGCTGAACGCCGAACAGGACGTCGACGGGATCGGCGAGTTCGTCGCTGAGATCGAGAACGACGGTGTCGAAGCAGACGAGCTTGGTCTCGATCGCCGGCAGCGACGCCATGACCGCGGAGAAGATCGAGGCGTAGACGACCGAGGTCGCCATCGAGCCGGACTGGTCGACGCAGAGGATGACGCGGTCGAGATCGGCGCGCGCCTTGCGCCGGCGGGCGCGGCCGATCAGGGTCTCGGGCACGACCGTCCGGTAGGCCGGCTGCCAGTGACGAAGATTCGCGCCGACGGTGCGCGGCCAGTCGATGTCGCGAAGGCGGGGACGGCGGGTCCGGCGCGAGCGGTCGACCGCGCCGCGGATGGTCGCGGCCGCGCGCCGGCCGAGTTTCTCCATGAGATCCGCGACGACTTTCGCCACGACCATCCGCGCGGAGGCCTTGGCCCGTTCGGGCATGGCCGCGCGCAAGCTGATGAGATCGGCCACGAGATGGACGTCGGCCTCGAAGGTCTCGAGAAATTCCGGCTCGAGCAGCAGCGCCTTCAGGTTGAGCCGGTCGAAGGCGTCGCGCTGGACGACCTGGACGACCGGCGTCGGGAAGAACTCCCTGATCTCGCCGAGCCAGCGCGCGACTTTCGGCGCCGAGGCGCCGAGTCCGCCGCGCTTGTTCTTTTCCGGCGCCGGCGCGTAGAGCATCGTCAGCGCCAGATCGAGCCGGCGGTCTCGCTCCGACAGGCCGTCGTCCGCCTCGCCGCCGAGCGCGAGGCGCCAGCGGCGCCGGCGTTCGTCCGTTTCGGCGGGCTCGCTCATGCCGCCTCCGGCGCGTCGGGCAGTCCGAGCATGGTCAGCAACAGCGGCAGCGCGGCGGCGAAGCCGGGCGCCTGATCCTCGGTCGCGGGCGCCGACCGGCGCGCCGCGACGCCGGCGCCGGCGAGAACCCTCTCGAGCAGGCGCTGGCGCTGAGGCGCGCCGAAATGCGCGAAAGCACGGCGCAGCAGCGGCAGCGATTCGACGAATTGGGATTCTCCGAGCCCGGTGATCCAGCCGTCGACGAGCCGCTGGAGGACTTCGTCGTGCAGCAGAACTTCCGCATCGGCGCCGAGGAACCCTTCGAGCCATCGCCCGGAAACAGCCGGCGCCTCGCCCGACGAGAGCGCGCGCGCGAAGGCGACGGCGAGCGTTTCCGCGCCGAGCGCGCCGCGGTCGTAGAGCCGGCGCAGCGCAAGGCCGCGCGCCAGCGGCGCGGCGGCGGAATCGGCCGCCAGCGCGCGCAACGCGGCGGTCCAGGCCTCCAGGACCGCCGCGTCCTCGAACAGCCCGACCGCCTCGTCATGGCCCGCGAGCGCGCGCGCCATCCGCGCCGCCGCGGCGTCGTCGAGGCCATGCGCGCCGAGTCGGGCGCCGGCGGCGATCTCACCCGCCAGCGCGCGCACCAGCTCGCGCAGCGCGGCCTCCGGCAGCGGCCGCGCCGTCCCGTAGCGCAGGATCGAAACCAGCGGCGGGGCGGCCTCCATCAGGGCGACGACGTCGGCCGCCTGGACGGCTGCCGCCTGCAGGCGAGCGATGCAATGTTCCGCCGCGTCCGGGAGATCGGCGAGCAGGCAGGCCTTGACGAGTTCGGCGAGCGCGCCCACGGCCGGCGCGCGCGCCGCCTGGGCGCGCGCCGCCCCCGCCGCCGCCCGTTCGACGGTGACGCCGTGGACGAGCGCCTCGGCGAGCCGCACCGAGAACTCCGGCAGCCAGACGAGCGTCCAGATCTCCCGGAAGGTGCCGCGCGCGCCGCTCGCGTGGCTGAGCCGGCCCCAGGGCACATCGATCAGCAGGAGACGGTGGAGCAGCGTCGATTTGGCCAGGCCCGCCTCGCTGCGCAGATCGAGCGCGGCTTCCGATTCCAGCGCCTCGGGCTTCAGCCGCAGTCGCTTCTGCCAGCGCGCCAGATCGGCGGCGAGCGGCGTCTGCGGTGCGTTCTCGTCCAGCTCACCGACGCCGTCGCCGATCATGAGTCGGGTCTCGACCAGGCGGAATACGAGTTCGTCGCCCTCGCACAGGGCGGCGAGGCTAGCATCGCGCATTTCGTCGAGCCCGGGCATCGCGCAGCCGCGCACGCTCGCCAGCGTGATCGCCAGACGCGACGCCTCGATGACCGAAGCCGACGGCGCCGAACGCCCCTGCCCGCGCAGCAGGTTCGCGACTTTGGCCTGCCATCCCGCCGCGAAGGCGACGCGCGCGCCGCCGCCGCGCGCATTGTCGCGGTAGAGGCCCCAGAGATGTTCGTACCAGCCCGGCGCGGTCACCCCGGCGCCGTAGCCGGAGGCCGCCGCGAGCCGCGGTTGCGTCGACGGCGCCCAGGTCGCCGCGACCTCGAGCCTCGGCAGGCCCTTCAGCAGCGCGCGATCCTCCGCCTGCGACGCCCCGGCGCGCAGCGCGGGGACGTGCCAGGCGCCGACGACGACCGCGAGCTCGCCGTCGGTCTGCTTCAGCGCATCGCGGATGCCCAGGCGCATCTGCGCTTCGCGCCTGCGCTCATGGAGCGTGGCGGGCTGTTCGCCCTCGACCGCCGCGCGCAGCGCAGTCATCGCGGATTCGATGGCGGCGAACACGGGCGCGGCCGCGCCGCGCGCCTCGACGAGTGCGTTCCACCAGGATTCGCCGTCGGAATGGCCGGCGAGGCTCGCGAGCCGGTCGAGCGGGTCGGCGGTCAGTCCGCCGCGATCCACGGCGCCGGGGTCGTCGTCCCCGTCCGTCGGCGCACGGGCGCCGGACGCGCCCGCCGTGTCGCGTTCCGCGCGGCGCAGCGCGAAGCTGATTTCCGCCGGAAGGTCGATGAAACGCAGCGGCCGGCCCCGTGCGAGCGCCCAGCGCATCGCCTGCCATTCCGGGGAAAAGACCGCGAGCGGGAAGAAGCTCGCGAGCTCAGGGGCGTCGCGCGCGTAAAGCAGCATCGCGACCGGCGGCCGCATGCCGGGGGCGGCCGCGTGGATCGCGATCGCCTCGCATTCGGCCGGCCCCTCGATCAGCACCATCGCGGGGTCGAGCGCGTCGAGCGCGGCGATCAGGCTCGCGGCCGAGCCCGGCCCGTGATGGCGGATGCCGAAGATATGCGCGCGCGCGTCCATCGCTTCAGATCACGTCGCGGATCGCCGCGTAGAGATCGGCCCAGTCGGCGCGCGGGCGCATCGCGTTCTCGAGATATTCCTGCAGCGCGATCCGGTCTTGCACCGGATCCTTCATGACGGCGCCGACGACATTGCCGGCGAGCGAGGCCGCGTCGATCGCGCCGGCGCCGAAGTGTCCGGCCTCGGCCCAGGCGCTCACGCCGACCGAAATGGCCTCGGCGGTCGACAGCGTCCCGCTCACCGATTTGAGCTTCAGCTTGCCGTTCAGCGTCTGCCCGTCGCGCAATTCGCGGAACAGCGTGACGATGCGGGCGATCTCCTTGTCGGCGGGCGCGATCGGCGGCAGCTGCAGGCTCACGCCGATTTCGCCGACGCGCTTGACGACAATGCCGATCTCCTCCTCCAGCGTCGCCGGCAGCGGCAGAACGACGACGTTGAACCGGCGCTTGAGCGCCGAGGAGAGCTCATTGACGCCCTTGTCGCGGTTGTTGGCGGTGGCGATGACGTTGAAGCCGCGCGCGGCGTCGACGGCCTCGTCGAGTTCGGGGATCGGCATCGTCTTTTCCGAGAGGATGGCGATCAGCGCGTCCTGCACCTCCGAGCCCATCCGGGTCATTTCCTCGAGCCTGACGATCGCGCCTTCCTCCATGGCGCGCATGACCGGCGTCGGCACGATCGCCTCGCGCGAGGGCCCCTTGGCGAGCAGCAGCGCGTAGTTCCAGCCGTAGCGGATCTGGTTCTCGTCGGTGCCTGCGGTGCACTGGACGAGGCGGCGTGAGGAGCCGGAAATCGCCGCCGCCAGATGCTCCGAGACCATCGACTTGGCCGTGCCCGGCACGCCGAGCAGCAGCAGCGCGCGGTCGGTGGCGAGCGTCGCGACCGCGGTCTCGATGATCCGGCGATTGCCGACGTATTTGGGCGTGATCGCCGCCCCGTCGGGCGCCGCGCCGCCCATCAGGTAGGTGACGACCGCCTGCGGCGAGAGTTTCCAGTTGGCGGGCCGCGGCCGGTCGTCGCCGCGGGCGAGCGCCGCGAGTTCGTCCCCGAAGACAATTTCGGCCGGGAGGCGCAGGTTGGTCTGGGTCATGGGTCGCTTTCGGGTTGGCCTGAGTCGAGCAGAGCGAGGATTTCGAGCAGCCGCTGCGCCCGGCGCGCGCGCCCATCGACCGCTTCGGCGAGCTGCCGGGCGAGAGCGGGGCGGCAGGCGGCAGGCGTCAGCGCCGCCGCCGCCGCCAGCGTTTCGGACGACCCCGACGCGATTCCGCCCGCTTCGCCGGCGGCCCCGGCGCGCCAGCACGGCGCGTCGAGCAGCGCGGCGCCGACGGCTTCCGGCAGGGGGCCGCGCAGCGCCGCATAGAGCTGCGGCAGCGCGCCGGCCGCCGGCGTCTCGGGCCACAGCGACGGCTGGACCGCCGCGCGCGTCCAGGCGATCGCGTTGACGCGATCGCCGAAAATCTGCGGCAGCGCGTCCGCGCGCGCGAGCACGGCGAAACAGGCGTCCGCGGCGCCTGATCCCGCGATCCCCGCGAGCGCCTCGAACGCCAGGTCTTCGCTGGCGAGCAGGGCGAGGGTCGCCAGCAGCGGCGCATCGCCCTCGGCGCCCGCGACGAGGGTGTCGGGGCTCGCGCCGAGCGCCGCCGCGAGGCGGCGCAGACCGACGCCCTGGAGCTGGTCCATCGCCCATGCCGTCCGCGCGGGGCCTGCGACATTGGCGGGCGCCTCGAGCCGGATCTGCGCGCGCCCGTGCGGGGCGGCCGCTGCGGCGACCTTGAACCGCGAGAGGATGTCGGCGAGCCGGGCCTCGTATTCGGGCGCGCCCGGCAGCCGCGCCAGCAGCGCCTTCGCGGTCGCCCGCACGCTCGGCGCGCGGTCGTCCCCGAGCGATTCGAGAAATCGCCGGTCGTCGGGACCGAGCCCGGCGTGGAGCGCGTGCAGCAGCGGCGCGCGGACGTCGGCGGCGAACGCCGCAAAGTCGCGCTGCAACAGATCGCGGGCGCCGGCGGGATCGGCGCGGCGCAGCTTCTGGAAGAACGCCAGCCGGTGGGCGCGGCGCGCCTCGCGCCAGTTGGTCGCGTCGATCGCATCCGCCTCGAACCAGACCGCGCCGGAATCCTTCCGCCCGGCTTTGCCATCGACGAAGGCCTGCGCCTCGACGCCGAGCCGGTCGACGTGATGGATCACGAATCCTTCGAGCCGCGCGAGATCGAAGGGATGCAGCCGCAGCCGCGCGCGATCGAGCGCATCGGCGACCGCCATCGCCGCCAGATCGGTCGCGCCTCCGTCCCTGCCCGAAAGGAGGGCCGCCAGCGGGCGGCGCGCGGCGTCGGGGACGATCGCGCGGCCGTCGCGGGACGGGGCGGCCCGCGCCATCGGCGCGAAGACGGCCGCCGGCCGGCGAAACCGCAGGCGCTGCCCGGCGAGCGCGAGCGCCTTCAGCGGCGCGCCGGGATCGGCGGGATCGAGACGACCGTCAAACGCCCGGTCGAGCGGCGCGGGTTGACGCGCGAGGCCGGCGATGAAGGCGCGCCGCAGCCGGGCGAACGCCTCCGCCTCCTCGTCCGCCGCCGCGCCGGACGCGCCCGCTACCGGCACGTCCAGCGCCCGATCTGCGTCTCGGCGAACTTGATCGCAAAGCAGCGCCCGTCCCAGAGGCCGAAGGCGTCGAACGGCTCGACGTCGGCGAGCGGCGCCGCATCGTCGCCGAGCGCCGGCAGGCCGGGGCCGCCGCCGGCGTCGCTGATCCACAGGCCTTCGTCGGTTCGACGCAGGCTCGCGTTGCGAATCGCCAGCGGCCAGGCGCCGATCAGCGGCCGCGCTGCGAGCGCCTCGTCGTAGCGCGCGAGGCAAGCGGCGAGATCGCGCGGCGGCGAAGGCCATCGCGCCCCGACCGCCGCGGCGCCGTTCTGGCGCGCGATCGCCGCGCGCAGCGGCGCCGGCGCGGGATGGAACACGAGTTCCGCGTCGATGACGTCGCCCGGCGCATAGGGACTGGCCGCCATGCCGCCCGTGATCGGCGCAAAATCGATCAGCACGGCGAATTCGGGCCCGGCGTCGCGGTCGAGGCGCGCCAGCCAGGTCTCCAGGCGTCGCAGCTTGTCGGGCTGCGCTTCGTTGACGCAGGCGAGCGCCATCCACCGCCCTTGCGCGCGCGGCGCCTGCGCGTCGGCCAGCAATTGCTCGCGGGTCGGGCTCCAGCCGACGAACTGGCGGACGTCGGCCCTCAGCAGGGCCGGCAGCGCATCCTGCCGGCGATAGGCCTCGGCGGCGAGGTGCAGGCGGCCGAAGGCCTGGATGAGATAATCGCCGCGCTGCGCGTCCGGCAGGCCGAACAGGACCTGCGGGATCTCGTCGACGCGATTGGCGAGGCCGCCCGCCTTGGCGTCGACGAGCCGCCGGGCGAGAGTCCGGCAGCGCGCGACGGCATCGGCGGGAAAGGCGGCGAGCCCGCGCCCGAGCTGGTCGGCGATCCACTGGTCGAGTTCGTCGAGGCCGTTGCGGATGGATTCCTCGCGCGCCGCCTGCAGGCGCTCGCGCTGCGCCTGGGCGCGCGCCTCGGCCTTGGGATCGGGCGCCGCCTCGCCCGCTTCCCCGACCGCCGCGACGAAAGCTTGCGGCGCGGCCTCGGCGGCCGCCGGCTTCGACTTGGGCTCGCCCGGCCCGCGGCGGCGGCCGATCCAGTCCTCGACCCATTGCGGGCGCACGCCCGGCGCGAAGCCCGCGCCGCCCGCGGCGCGCATCCACAGCAGCGCGAGCGCGTGCTTGCAGGGAAACTTGCGGCTCGGACACGTACATTTGTGGCCGAGGTCGGCCTCGCAGGCGATGACCCGATAGGGCGTCGCGCCCGACCCCTGGCACTCGCCCCAGAGATAGCCGTCCCCATCATGACCGAGGCTCGGCCATTGCGCCGGCTTCAGCAGCTTGCGCGCGGCGTCGAGCGAGCCCTGATCGGGCGCGATCTGTTCGATCCGGGCGATTTCGAGCGGCACGCAGGGCTCCAGATCGGCGGCGCGAGGCGGGACGCCGGGCTGCCGCTGCGAACGCTCGACCCCCCGCCCCCGCGGCGCCCGGGGCGCCCGGAAGATAGGGACCTGCGGTAAATTTTTGGTCAAACCCATCCCGGGCGATCCGGCGCCGCTGGCCACGGCGGATTGGCGGCCCGCCGCGACCCGAGCGGTCATCGCAAAAGCGCGCGCGAAATGACGAATCCGCGGCCAGATTTCTCCTTAATCGCGCCGCGAAGCGCTGGTTATCTCCGCGTCAACCGCGACTTTTTCAGCCCCCCAGCCGGTCGCGGTCCAGGGCCGCTCCGGGCGCCCCCTCGCCTCGGAGCGGCCCGCCTCTCTTCAAGGCGGCGCGGACAGCCGGCGAGGCCCGGCGCTCGGCGCTCGCTTGTCGTGCCCTACGGCTCACTTCTCCCGCGGCTTCTGATAGTCCTTGATGTCGGCGAACACGATCGCCGGCCAGCGCTCCTGTTCGTAGCGCAGGTTGAACGCCGAGCTCGCCATGAACACCGGCGCGCCGTCGAGATCGGCGGCCATCGAGGAGGGATAGGCGGCGACGAATTTTTCGAGATCGGCGCGCTCGGCCGCGCCGACCCAGCGGCAGATTTCGAACCGGCTCTGCTCGAACGAGACCGGCAGGCCATATTCGGCGTCGAGCCGCTCGGTCAGCACGTCGAGCTGCAGCGCGCCGACGACGCCGACGATCGCGCTCGACCCGTCATGCGGCAGGAACACCTGGACGACGCCCTCCTCGGCCATCTGCTGGAGCGCGTCGCGCAGCTTCTTGGCCTTCATCGCGTCGGCGAGCTTCACCCGGCGCAGGATTTCCGGGGCGAAGCTCGGCACGCCGCGGAACACGATGTCCTCGCCCTCGCTGAGCGTGTCGCCGATCCGCAGCAGGCCGTGGTTGGGAATCCCGACGACGTCGCCGGCATAGGCCTCCTCGGCGAGCGAGCGATCCTGGGCGAAGAAGAACTGCGGCGCCGACAGGGTGATCGACTTTCCCGTCCGCACCAGCTTGGCGCGCATGCCGCGCGCGAGCCGGCCCGAGCAGACCCGCATGAAGGCGATGCGGTCGCGATGGTTGGGGTCCATGTTGGCCTGGATCTTGAACACGAAGCCGGTCATCCGCGGCTCGTCGGCGGCGACGATGCGCCCGGCGGCGGCCTGGGCGCGCGGCGGCGGCGCGAATTCCGCCAGCGCGTCGATGAGGTCGCGCACGCCGAAATCGCGCAGCGCGCTGCCGAACAGGACCGGCGTCAGATGGCCCTCGAGGAAGGCCTTGACGTCGAACGGCCGGCAGCCTTCGACCGCCAGCGCCAGCTCCTCGATCGCCGCGGCGCGCTCGTGTTCGGGCAATAGCGCGGCGACCGCGGGATCGTCGGGCCCGGAGACCGGGATTTCCGGGCTGCCCTTGGCGACCGCGCGCAGGGTCCGGCGGCGCAGGTCATAGGCGCCGGCGAGCGCGCGGCCGCGCCCGATCGTCCAGGTCAGCGGCGCGGTGTCGAGCGCGAGCGTCTTCTCGATCTCGTCGAGCAGGTCGAACGGATCGCGCGTCTCGCGGTCCATCTTGTTGACGAAAGTGACGATCGGAATGTCGCGCAGGCGGCAGACCTCGAACAGTTTGCGCGTGCGCGCCTCGATGCCCTTGGCCGCGTCGATCACCATGACCGCCGAATCGACCGCGGTCAGGGTGCGATAGGTGTCCTCGGAAAAGTCCTCGTGGCCGGGCGTGTCGAGCAGGTTGAACACGCAACCGGCATATTCGAAGGTCATCACCGAGGTGACGACCGAAATGCCGCGCTCGCGCTCGATGCCCATCCAGTCGGATCGCGTCTGCCGGCGGTTGGCCTTGGCGCGCACTTCCCCGGCGAGTTGGATGGCGCCGCCGAACAGCAGGATTTTCTCGGTCAGCGTCGTCTTGCCGGCGTCGGGATGCGAGATGATGGCGAAGGTGCGCCGGCGGGCGACGGGGTCTGGGGCGGTCATGTGTCCTGGAGGGTTGAGGCAGGCAGGCGTGGTGTCCCTTATCCCTCCGCCGGCGCCAGGGGAAGGCGCGCCGACCGGCCGACCGGGACCGGACCGGGGCCGCGCGGCGCGCCAAGCGAGGCTTTGCGGCTTTCGCGGTTTGGGGAGTATGAGGGGATTGCCTCGCTCCCGACGCGCCGGCCGGAGACGCCCATGCCGATCACCCCCCAATCCCGCGTCGAGGACCGACCCGTCTTCGACGCGGCGTTTCGCGGGCGTTTCGTCGATCTGGTCGCCTGGCGGCGCGACGTGCGCCGGTTCCGCCGCGACGCCGTGCCGGAGCCGCTGCTGGACGACCTGCTCGATCTCGCCGCGCTCGCCCCCTCGGTCGGCAATTGCCAGCCGACGCGCTGGGTGCGCGTCGACGATCCCGGGCGCCGGGCCGCGATCGCGGCCAATTTCGAGGCGGCCAACAGCGACGCGCTCGCCGCCTATGACGGCGAACGGGCGCAGGCCTATGCCCGGCTCAAGCTCGCCGGCCTGCGCGAGGCGCCCGTGCAATTCGCCGTCTACTGCGACGAGGCGACCGTCCAGGGCCACGGGCTCGGCGTGCGCACGATGCCGCAGATGCGCCGCTATTCGGCGGTCTGCGCGCTGCACACGTTCTGGCTCGCCGCGCGCATGCACGGGCTCGGCGCGGGCTGGGTGTCGATCCTCGATCCCGACGCCGTCGCGGCGACGCTCGAAGTCCCCGCCGCCTGGTCGCTGATCGCCTATCTCTGCGTCGGCTGGCCCGAGGACGACCATCCGACGCCGGAACTGGAGCGCGCGGGCTGGCAGGCGCGCGCCGTCCAGCCCGTGCTGCGCCGCTGAGCAGGGGTTGATGGGCTGAGCAACGGTTCCGGCGCGGCACACGCCAGGCCGGCGTCCGCGCCGCGCTGGGAGGCGCTCTGGGAAGCTTGCCGCGCGCGCGTTCCCGGCCGCTTGCAACCATGACCTTTTGATGAGCGCCGCGTTCCTGAGGGCCCCGGCGGCGCAGCGACCGGCCAAACCCGACTGGCGCCGCCAAGCCCGCCGCTGGGTCGGCCCGCCATCCCTCCGCGTCGCCCAGGCCCGGAAATTCTTGGAAGTGTCTGGAAGGGGTTTGGAAGGGGTTTGGAAGGGGTTTGGAAGGGGTTTGGAAGGGGGTTGGAAGGGGGTTGGAAGGGGGTTGGAAGGGGGTTGGACGGCTTTGGCAATACTTGGTCGATTTCATGAAATAGTGTGATTCCAATGGCTTGGGACCGGGTGGGGAAGCTTCCTGCGGCCCCGCGGCGCCCGCGCCTCCCGGGCGCTCGAACGAACCAAAGCCGGCAACCCGCGAGGACCGCCTCGGCGGGCGCCTGTCGACGTCGAACGGAGGGGGCGCCTCGGGAGTTGGCCGCCGTGGTGGTCTCGCGTCGCTTTCGGACAGCCGTGAATCTCCTTCGCTTCGCCTTGCTCGGACCGCTGTCGACCTCGAGACGGATCATGGACCGGGGCGTCGCTGGAGTCAAGCATTTTTTCTGTAAAAGCGAAAGACGCGCGAGCCGGCGCCCAATCAGCTCGAGAAGGAGGCGGCATTTGCGTGAGAAATCGATGGGAGGCTGAACCACTGCCCCAATCTCGCATGCAATGCCGATCGCTCCGCGGAACGACCGAGTCTCGTCATGAAATGCAAATCGACAATCCTGCAGCGCAATCAGACCGATACGATCGCACAGGACCGCCCGGCCGCCGCCTTCGGCGGCCTCGAGTCAATCTTCTCGGTGACATTCAGTAGAGAGCGTTGAACAGCCTGGGATGGCGGTAGCGTCTCATTGAAAACGGCTGTTCGCTGTTTCGAGTGGGCGGCGTCGTCTCCGAACATCGCGCGGGCTTGCCAGCGAACACCGCGAGAGCCTGAAATCTGAGCGGCCCCCGATCTCGGCTGCCGATCGTCGTCGATGGCCAAACCCTTGTGAAGGCGGGCCTTCGGCCCCCGCCTGCGGCGGCTTCGGCCTTGACGAGGATTTGGCCATCGACGTTTCGCGCCGCCGAGAGATCGATGGACGACAATGGCCCGATCAGGATGGCGCCCCCGCCAGGCGCACTTCCCTCCCCCGCGCCGGCGGCTGGACCTTCAATAATTCAGGTTCGGCCCATCCGACCGCGCTGCCGCGCTGACCCGGACCGTGATCGCAGCGTTTGGAACAAAAGGGCGGTCCGCGCGTTGTCGCACCGATGTCCCGCGGCGTTGGATTGATGGGGCCGACAATTTTGATGTGAAGGATGACGATGAAAGTCTTTTCGGGATTGAGAGCCGGTCTCCTCGCCATCGCAGCGCTCGTCGGCGCGATGTCGGTTGCGCACGCCGACGATGGCGCCATCCGCATTCGCATCTTCAAGGCCGGATTCGTCATCGGGGGCTCGGCTGGCGAAGGCGTGCTGACGTTCCGGGGCCGCAGCTATCCGCTGTCTATCGGGGGGTTGAGTTACGGCTTCACCTTCGGCGCCTCGGAGACGCGTTTCCATGGCACCGTCAGCAATATCCACCGTCCGTCAGACGTCTCCGGGGTCTACGCACAGGGCGGCGCCGGCGCCGCCGTCGGGAGCGGCGCGCAGGCGATCGTCCTCTCCAACCAGAAAGGCGCCGTGCTGGCGCTCAGCGGCGAGCAAGCCGGCCTGATCGTCAGCCTGGATTTGAGCGGACTGGTGTTGTCGGTGAAATGAAGGCCAAAGCGTCTCGGCGTTCGCGTGGCGCCTATGACCGGGGCGAGCCCCGGTCATTCTGACTGGCGCCTGCGCTTCCCCCCTTTGATCTACGGTGACACGCCCTCGGAGGCCATGTCGCCGTTTTGGCGTGTCTCACTTTTGGGGTGCGCTCCAAGCCGGAGCGGCGCGGCCGCTTGACGGCGGCGCGGCGGCGCGGCCCGCCGGCAATGCCCCGTCGACGTCCCGGACATGACAGATCGGCAGAGAGGGAAACGAGCGCATCGGCGCCGTGACCGCAACCCTGGATTTGCCCGATGTCCTCGCGCGTGCTGTATCAAATCCCGCTCGCCGCGTGGCCCTATCGCTTGATGATGGCTGCGACCTGTCTGCTTTTTGTCGCGGCGCTTTGCTGCTGGTGGTTGCCAAGGTCGATTCGGCGCCTGCGCATTCTGCTCGCCGAGAGCCGAGCGCATGCGGCGATCGGCGTCGCATTCGCGATGATCCCGGTCGCAATCGGGTTCGGGGCCCTGGTCCTGCTGATCGCGCTGCTGAGAAATCCCCAGGCCTATGTCACCGATGCCGGGGTGACGAAGGAGAGCCTGTTTCATCGCAAGCCGACGAGCTTCAGGTGGGACGAGATCGCCCACGTCTATTGCCGGTCGGAGAATGTCGGCGCCCTCTCGTCGATCGTCGTCGTCGCCAGGGACGGGCGAAGGATCGATCTGGGAAATACCGGCTCGGTCGACTTCGCGTCGATGTACGAACTGCTCGAGAACCAACTGGGATCCGAGGTGGTGCAAAATTGCGACGCTTTGCCCGGGCTGTCGCGCTGAGGAGCCATCGATGCGCCCGCGGCAGAGGGCTCGCACGGGATTACGAGAGGGATATCGTAGGCGAGGTGTCCGCTCCGGCGCCGGAACCTCGATCGGCGCCGATGTTCCGGCCGCTCGAGAGGAACGCGAGCAAAATGGCGATGGTCGAGCGCGCGGGCCCATCTGCGCGGCGAGCCCGACGGCGTGACGCATCTGGCTGCGGTCCGCGACCGCTTCGCGCGCTTCGGCGATCTGCTCGACGACAGCGGCCTGGAAAGCCTCGCCGAGGATCTGCGCCGGGCCGAGACGATCGGCCGGCCGACCGGCTCGCCCGAGTTTCTGGCGCGCCTCGAAGCCGCCACGCGCCGCTCCCTGCGTCGCAAGCCTCGCGGGCCGAAACCGGCGAGCGGGAGCGAGGCGAGTTAAGTGCACTGTCATGTCTGGACGGCGCCCCTTGTCAAGGGTTCTTTTGAAGCTTTGCGAATGTCTCGGGTGCGGTCATGTCTTCGGCCTGTTTGCGCGGGGGTTGAGACCCGCTGGCCCTGATGGTT
>JBEKZS010000083.1:0-19428 GCA_049509635.1 Roseiarcus sp. | reverse complement strand
TGCGTGTCGATGAACCCCGGCATCACGAGCTTGCCCGTGTGATCGTCGACCGGCGCGGCGGGGGCGCGCGCGCGGATCGCGGCCGCCTCGCCGACCGCGGCCACGCGCCCGTCCTCGATGAGCGCCGCGCCGTCCTCGATCAGAGTCAGCGCGGCCTCGCCGGCCAGCCGCGGCTCGTCGACGAAGCTCAGAATCCGGCCACGAACGATGCGCGCAGACGCGGCGCCGGTCATGGCAGGATCTCCTTGAGGCGCAGCGCCGCGATCCTGTCGATTTCGGCCAGCGCGGTGACGAATTCCCCGCTGTCGTCATGCTGGAGCCGCCGTTCGAACGCGGCGAGAATTTCGCCCTTCGTCTTGCCCTTGACCGCCATGATGAAGGGGAAGCCGAACCGCGCGCGATAGGACTCGTTGAGCGCGGTGAACCGGGCGCGCTCCTCGTCGGTCAGCCGGTCCAGCCCCGCGCCCGCCTGCTCGCCGGCCGAGTCGGCGGTCAGGGCCCTGGCCTGAGCGAGCTTGCCGGCGAGATCGGGATGGGCGTCGACCAGCTTGCGCTGCGCCGCCACGACGCCCGACCGCATAGCGGCCGCCATCGCCGCGGCGAGGCCCGCCGCGCTGTCGGCGTCCGGCCCCAGCCCCGCATCGTAGGCGGCCTGCGCGACCCAGGGCGAATGCTCGTAGACCTCGCCGAAGCGCTCGACGAACAGGGTCCTGGTCAGGCGCGACGGCTTCCAGCCGCCCTTGGGCGAATGTTTGCGGATCCAGTGGCGCGCGATATCGAGGCGCGTCGCGACCCAGGTCTTGTCGTGGCCCGCGACGTAATCGAGAAAACGGGCGAGCGCCGCGGCGCGGCCGGGACGCCCGACAAGCCGGCAGTGCAGACCGACCGAAAGCATCTTGGGGGCCGTGCCGCCCTCGGCGTAGAGCGTGTCGAAGGAATCCTTGAGATAGGCGTAGAACTGGTCGCCGGAATTGAACCCCTGGGCGGCGGCGAAACGCATGTCGTTCGAATCGAGCGTGTAGGGCACGATCAGCTGGGGTCCCTTCGGCCCTTCGATCCAGTAGGGCAGGTCGTCGGCGTAGGAATCGGCGCAATACAGAAAGCCGCCTTCCGCCATGCCGAGCGGGACCGTATTGATCGACGAGCGCCCCTGGTAGAAGCCCAGCGGCCGTTCGCCGGTTATCGCCGTATGCAGCTCGACGGCATGGGCGATGTGCAGTTCCTCGACCTCACGGGGCACGTCGCGGTAGTCGATCCACTTGTAGCCGTGGGTGGCGATTTCCCAGCCCGCCTCCTTCATCGCCGTCACCGGCTCGGGATGGCGCTTCAGCGCGGTGGCGACGGCGTAGACCGTGACCGGCACGCCGCGCTCGGTGAACATGCGGTGGAGGCGCCAGAAACCGGCGCGTGAACCATATTCGTAGATCGATTCCATGTTCATGTGGCGCTGGCCGGGCCATGGCGCCGCGCCGATGATCTCCGAGAGGAACGCTTCGGAGGCCGCGTCGCCGTGCAGGATATTGTTCTCGCCGCCCTCCTCGTAATTGACGACGAACTGCAGGGCGATGCGCGCCCCGTTCGGCCAATCGGCGAACGGCGGCGTGCGGCCGTAACCGGCGAGGTCGCGCGGATAGGCTTCTTCGATCATGGGCTCGTTCCCCCGACTGTCTCGCTTATAAACGTAGCGCGCCGCCCGATTCCTTCCAAATGTCGACGAAAGTGCTTGGCGCGGCCGCCGCCAATCGGCGGGTTTGCGCGGGCGCCGCGTTTGCGGCAAAGCTGTCCGGGAGTTCCCCGACCGCGCCAAACGCATGACCGAAATCGCCCTGATCCTCGAGCCGCCGATCGCCCGCATCCGGCTCGCTCGTCCCGACCGTCGCAACGCGATGTCGCGCGCGATGTGGCGCGCCCTCCCGACGCTCTGCGCCCGCATCGCGGCGGCGCCCGAGACCCTGGTGGTGATCGTCGAGGGATCGCACGGTCATTTCTGCGCCGGCGCCGACATCGCCGAGTTCGAGACGGTCTATCGCGACGCCGCCGCGACCCGCGACTACACCGACGCAATCCAGGTGGGTCTGGCGGCGCTCGCCGCTCTCGACCGGCCGACGATCGCAGCGCTCCGCGGCAACGCGATCGGCGGCGGGCTCGCGCTCGCGCTCTGCTGCGACCTGCGCTTCTGCGCGGCGGACGCGGTCCTCGCGATCACGCCGGCGCGGCTCGGTCTGCTCTACGGTTTCGTCGAGACGCGGCGGCTCGTCGAGACGGTCGGGCCGGCGCGCGCGAAGGACCTCTTGTTCAGCGGGCGACGGATCGGCTGCTCCGAGGCGCTCGCGATCGGGCTGATCGACCGCCTGGTCGATCCGGCCAGCCTCGATGCGGTGGTCTCGGCCTATGCGGAGGATCTGGCCCGTCTGAGCCAGCTATCGATCCGGGGCGCGAAGTTCGCCGTCGACGCCATCGCCGGCGGGCTCTCGGCGGAAACGGGCGCGTTTCGCGCCCTCGTCGAGCAGGCGGCGGCGGGCGAGGATTTCGCCGAGGGACGAGCCGCGTTCATGGCCAAGCGGACGCCGCGTTTCGGATTCCGCGGCCGGGGGGCGCCGGTCGATTGAAAACCTTGGGCGATTGTCCGGCGGCCCTTAACCCTGCGTCAATCGCCCGCGTCCATGCTCTGCGCTTACCGTCGGCAGGCCGGAGGGCGTCATGGGAGTTGCGCAGAGTGTCACGCTCGATCCGGGCTTCGCCGGCGCGAGCGGGTTCGACGCCGCCGCAGTGCTCGGGCTGCGCCGCGCGATCTACGGCAAGGACGGCGTGACGCGCGCCGATGTCGCCGGACTGCTCGGCTTTGGCCGCGCCGCGGGACAGAAGGCGGGGCCGGAATATGCCGATCTCCTCTCGGAGGCGGCGACCGATTTTCTCGTTCGCCAGGTCGATCCCCCCGGCTACATCCCGGCCGCCGAGGCGGATTGGCTGATCGCTCAGCTCGCCGACGGCGGCGGCCTGGCCTGCCGCGCCGAATTCGCGATGCTGGTCGATCTGCTCCGGCACGCCGTATCGACGCCGCCGGCGCTGACGGCGTTCGCCGTGCGCGAAGTCGAGAGGGCGATCGTGACGGGGCGCCGCGCGGCTACCGGCGAGGCGGATCACGCCCCGGGCGTCGTCACCGCCGGCGACGTCGAGGCGCTGCGCAGCCTCGTCTTCGCATCGACCGAGGGCTCGTCGCTGCATGTGACCCAGGAATCCGCCGAAGCCCTGTTCGACATCGCCCACGCCACGGCCGGGGCCCGGAACGATCCCGGTTTCGACGACTTCTTCGCCAAGGCGGTCGGCAATTATCTGATGGGCGTCGCCTTCCGCTGGACGCCGACCGCCGGCGTGGTGCGCGCGCGCGAACAATGGGTCGATCGTCCCGCGACGGCTTGGAGTTTCCTGTCGACCGCCATGCGCGCGACGCCCGGCGAGCGGTTGGCCGACGTAGCCGAGGACTGGAAGAGCGTCGATCAGTCGGACGAGGAGCTGTTCGCGAGGGAAAACGACGCTGACGCCGCCGCGATCAAGGACGCCGCCGCCCTCAAGCCGGACGCTGCGGGCTGGGTGATCGCTCATCTCACGCGCGAGGGCGCTCTCACTTCGGCAGAGAAGCGGCTGCTCAAATTCCTCTCGGTCGAGGCCACCTCTATGCCCGATGCTCTGCGCGCGGTGATCGCCAGCCAGGCCTGAACGGGCGCCCAGAGGCCCGTCAGCGCACCGCGAAGATCAGGCAAGACGTCGTCGCATGCGCGACGATTCGGCCTTTGCCGTCGAGGACCCGCCCCTCGGCGGTCGCGATCTGGCGGCCGGCATGGACGATCTTGCCTTCGGCGCGCAGCAGGCCGGTCCGGTCGTTCGCCCCGCGCGTGAAATGCACGTTGAGGTCGATCGTCGTGCAGGCGAGCCCCGGCGCGAGCGTCGACTGGACCGCGCAGGTCATGCAGGAATCCAACATTGTCGCGGCAAATCCGCCATGCACCGCGCCAGCCGGGTTGTAATGGGCGGCCGTCGGAATCGCGGCGAAGACGACGCGGCCGCGCTCCAGTTCGACGATATCGAAGCCGAGCAGGACCGCCATGCCGGGCGCGGGGCTGCGTCCATCCATGATTCGGCTGAGAAATTCGAATCCGTCGATCGCCTCCCGATTCTCCGGGGAGGCAGAGTCCGATCGCCCGTCCGCCATGTTCGGTTCGCCTGTCTCGCTCCGATGGGTTTCGGCCGGGCGATCGCGCGAGCGACCCGCCCGTTCGTTCATATGTAAACGAGATCGGCCCCGTTGCAAACGGGTCGCGTGGCCCGGCAGTCGCTAGAGCGCGGATCCGCGCGCGCCGCGGCCGCGCTAGTCCAAGCGCGAGGCGGGCATCGCCGCGGTGACGTCCCCGTCCGACGGACGACCTTCGCCGCTCGACGCCGGCCGCGGAACCGGGGCGGCGTAGGCGGGCGCCGGCGGCGGCAATTGCGTGGACAGGCCATGGAGAAGCATCGGCTCGGCGCCGGCGCCGCCCTGGGCGATATCCATCGGTTCCTCGATCTCGGGCGCAGGCGGCAGGCCGTCCGGCCGGTTGGGCGCCGGCGTCGCGCCCGGCGGCGGCGCCGGCTTGCAATAACGGCGCGGCCCGGTGTCCGTCTCGCCGTGCATGGCGAGATCGAGGTGGAAATGGTTGTAGTGGAAGACGTCGGCGCCCGGGCCGAGCACGGTCGTGAAATGCTGGCAGGCGCCGGCATGGACCTCGTGCAGGAAGGCCGACTCCGGGGTCCCCGCCTCTTTCCAGTGCTGCACGATGACGATGGTCCGCCCATCCGCCAGCCTGAACCCGGAAATGTCGATCGCGTTGCCGAATGAATGTTCGGACAGCTGCGCCCCCGGAATGTTGTCGATGCCGCGGCAGCTATAGGCGCCGAAGGCGGTCAGGCCGACGACGGCCTCGCCGAAGCGGGCCTGCGCGGCCGGCTGCACGATCTGCGCGAGCCAGTCCTCCAGCGCCGGCACCATCGAACAGTCGATCGTCACCGGACTTTCGACCGACACCGTTCCGCCGGCGAGACCTGCGACCTTGAAGGGATGGTGGAGGCCGCAAATCCCCGGTCCGTCGATCTCGCGGGCGGGGGTGATGAAGGCGGAGGGCTGAACCAGCTTGCGGGCGAGGCAGACGTTCTCCGCCTGGGTGCGCCATGCCGGCCGCTCGGCGCGCTCGAAGAAGCCGCAGCCCGACAGCGAGAACAGGGCGCAGGCGCCCACAATGACCGGCGAAACGCGACGTGCCATCGCCTACAACTGAGCGCATTCGCTTAAGAAAACCTAAAGGCCTGACGTCGAGGGCGACCACCGGGCGCCGAACCGGCCGGGCCATGTTCGCGCCCAAGTTTGGCTCCATCTGGCTCGGGCATGCGTCAGATATCGATTCTCGGGGCTGAAGCAGCCGGCATGAGGTTCAGATCGCTTCGGCTCGGGCGCATCGCCGCCGCCCTGGTGGCGCTCGGTTCGTTCGCGGCAGGGCCGGCTTGCGCCCATCCCCATGTCTGGGTGACGATGCGCAGCCAGGTCGTCTTCAAGCCGGACGGCAAGGTGGAAGGAATCATCCACGACTGGACGTTTGACGAAATGTATTCCTCATTCGCGACGCAGGGTCTGGCTCCGCCGGGGCAGCTGGTCAAACGCGCGGATTTCGCCCCGCTCGCCAAGGAGAACGCCGGCTCGCTGGCGCAGATCGGCTATTTCACGACCGTCAAGATCGCCGGCAAGGCGGTCGATTTCGGCGAAGTGACGGAGTACTGGATGGAAGAGCGCCCCGATCATCTCGTGACCTTCCACGTCGTCCTGCCGCTCAGGACGCCGGCGGCGCCGGGGAAGTTCTTTTCGCTTCTCGTCGCCGATCCCGAATTCTTCATCGATTTCGAATTCGACGACAAGGACGGCGTCAGGCTGACGGGCGCGCCGACGGGCTGCTCGCTGTCGATCGCCAAGCCAAAGGCGCTCGAGGCCGACGAATCGAGCAAGCTCAGCGAATCCTTCTTCAGCGGGCTGGCGCCCGGCGCCAATTTCGGCTTCAAGATGGCCAGCCGCGCCATAGTCGCCTGCCCGTGAGACGTTCTTCGCTCATCCGCGCTTCCTGCGCCCTGGCCGCCGCCGTGCTTCTCGCGCTCGAACCCGCCTGGGCGCAATCGGCCGCGCGGCCCTTCGCCTTGCCGGGCGGGGAGGCGGGCGGAGCCCCGACCGGCCTCGGCGGTTGGATTCTCGGCGTGGCGGCCCGGCTGAACCATCTCATGGCGGGCGAAGTGAGGGCGCTGCACGCCGATCCCTCGGCGATCTGGGGTCTGGTCGGCCTCAGCGTCGCCTATGGCGTTTTTCATGCGGCGGGGCCCGGCCACGGCAAGGCGCTGATCGCCTCCTACATGTTCGCCAATGAGCGCGCGCTGCGTCGCGGCGTCGCGATGTCGTTCCTTGCGGCGCTGCTGCAGGCGCTCGTCGCCATCGCGCTGATCGGGATCGCCGCGCTGCTGTTCCGGGCGACCGGCGCGCAGATGACCGGCGCCAGCCGCATCGTCGAGGCCGCGAGCTATTCGTGCGTCGCCGGGGTCGGCGTCTGGCTGGTGTGGGCCAAAGGCCGCGCCTTCGCGGCGGCGCTCCGGCTCGCCCTGGCCGATCGCGCGGCGCACGGCGCGCTCTATGCCGACGCGCCCTGGCGGCCGGCGCTGGCGCTCGGCGTCGCCTCGCAGTTCCGGATCGACGCGCCCGGCGGCGACCTCGACGCCGCTGCCGATTGCGGCCATGTCCATGCGCCCGACCCCGCCCGGCTCGGCGCCGGCTTTTCCTGGCGCGGCGCCGCGGCCACCGTCGTGGCGGCGGGCGCGCGGCCGTGTTCCGGGGCGATCGTCGTGCTGACCTTCGCCCTTTCGCAAGGGCTGTTTCCCGCCGGGATCCTGGCGACCCTCGCGATGGCGCTCGGCACCGCGGCGACCACCGGCGCACTGGCCGCGCTCGCCGTCTTCGCCAAGGGCGCTGCGCTGCGTCTGGCGGCCGCCGAGTCGACGCGCGCGACTCTTGTCGCCCGCGGCCTCGAACTTCTGGCGGCCGTCGCTGTCCTGGGCTACGGGCTCGCGCTGGTGCTGGGGACCAGCGGCGGCGCCGGCTGACGGGACGCGGTCAGGCCGTCGCGAGGCGCTTCTTCGCCTTGTCGGCCGCGGTGCGCGCGGACGCGGTCACGTTGAACATTTCGAGGCCGTCGAGCTCGGCGTCGGTCACCGGGGTCAACGCCTGGTCCATATAGAGCCGCGCGGCCGGATCGCGCTTGATCGCCCGGCGCACCGAGGCCATGCGCCAGACGATGCGCGAGATCGCGACGTGCTTGGCGATCAGGCCGAAGACGTATTTGGGATAGAAGATCAGCGGATTCTCGCGCGGCAGGCCCGGCCGCCGGTCGCGCCGCGCCTTCAACCGGAGATAGCCGCCCTCGAGCGGGTGGATTTTCTCGATCGTCACGCAGCCGTAGAACCAGATCAGCAGGAACATCATCTTGCCGGGGCTGATGCCGGTCGCGACCGCGCGGCGCATCACGGTCTCCATGTGCTGGGGCGTGTAATAGGTCTCCCAGGCGAGCCGGTAGGCGCGCTCCCATTCGGATTTCGACATCACGGGATGGCCGGTCACGACGTGTTCGAGGTCGTATTTGTTCATGTCGGGGTCCATGGCGATCCCGGCCTTGTGCAGCCGCTGATGGTCCTCGGAGCCCGGAAGCGGAGTCAGGCAGAAGAATTCGAGCAGATCGAGCGGCAGTTCGCGCTGGATGATCCTGATGTCGCGCACGATCGTCTCGGGCGTGTCGGCGGGAAAACCGAGGATGTAGCCGGCGTAGGTGAAGCAGCCGGCCTTCTTCCATTCGAGCAGCATCGCGCGATATTCGGCGATGCGGTTCTGCTTCTTCTTGGCGCCGACCAGGCTTTCAGGGTTGATGTTCTCGAGCCCGAGGAACACGCGCCGCACGCCCGCCGCCGCCGCCTTTTCGATAAAGCGCGGGATGCGATGGCACAGCGTGTCGACCTGGATGACGAAATTGAAGACGAGGCCCTCCGCGCGCATCGCGATCAGCCGATCGAACATCGGCTCCCAGTTCCGGTTGCGCGCGAGATTGTCGTCGGTGATGAAGAAATGGCTGATTCCCTGCGCGAGATTGGCGCGGACGATCGCCTCGACGTCGTCGGGCGTGCGATAGCGCGATTTGCGGCCCTGGACGTTGATGATCGTGCAGAACGAGCACTGGAACGGGCAGCCCCGGCCCGCATCGAAACTGGTCACGACGCCCGCGGTGCGGGTGATGCTCGCCGCCGGCAGGATCGGCATCGGCGCGCCTTCGAGCCCGGGCAGGTCGTTCATGAAATCGTAGAGCGGCTTCAGCGTCCCGGCGTAGGCGTCGGCGAGCACGGCGTCGAGCCGCCCCTCGGCCTCGCCGGCGAACAGCGAGACGCCGAGCGCCTGCGCCTCTTGCAGATCCCCCGGCATTTCCGGCAGCATCGCCAGACAGCCCGAGACATGGAAGCCGCCGATCGCGACCTGGACGCCGAGCGCGCGAAAGCGCCGGGCGAGATCGACCGCATGGGGAAACTGGTTCGACTGGACGCCGACCAGCCCGACGAGGCCGCGCCCGCCCGCAGCGCCGATCGCCCGCGCGATCCGTTCGGGCCGCACGCGCGTGTTGGTCTCGTCGATCACGGCGATGTCGATTTCGACGTCGTCGCCGAGCGCGCGTCGCGCGCGGCAATCCTCGGCGAGGCCGTGCAGCACCGCCAGCGTATTCGACGGGATCGCCGAGCGCGCCCATTGGATCACATAGCCGTCATCGTCGTAATGCGACGGCTTGATGAGATAGAGCGCGAACCTGTCCGCCATTGGCCTCGCCTCGTCCTGCGCGAATTAGGGTCGAGTTCGCCGGGCAAGTCAACAGCGCCGGCCGGCTGGGCGGTCATGCGCGGCCACGCGGCGCGCTCTTGCCGGCGCGCGCCTGCGGCGCTACAGGCTCGCCACCCTCCGGACCCGCTGATGCCCGCGACGCCTGAAGACCTGTTCGCCTTCCTCGCCGGTCTCGCGATCCCGGCCGAGACCGTCGAGCACCCCGCCGTGTTCACGGTCGAGGAATCGACGGCGTTGCGCGGCGACCTGCCGGGCGGCCACACCAAGAACCTGTTCGTCAGGGACAAGAAGAGTCGGCTGTTCCTGCTCGTGCTCGGCGCGGCGGCGTCGGTCGATCTCAAGCGCGTCCACGAGAAGATCGGCGGCCAGGGCCGCGTTTCGTTCGGCTCCGCCGAGCTTCTCGAGCAGGTCTGGGGCGTGCGTCCCGGATCGGTGACGCCGTTCGGCGCCATCAACGACCGCGACCTGCGGGTCACCGTGGTGCTCGACGCCGCGATGATGGCGCACGAGCGGCTCAACTTTCATCCGCTCGTCAACACGCGCACGACTGGCCTCGCCAGCGCCGACCTCGTCAGATTTCTGCGGGCGACCGGCCACGAGCCGCTGATCGTCGCCCTCGACGAAGGCGTGTCGACCAAGCTTCAATCGACGAGCTTGACGGTCGGGTCCTTGCAGAGGTCGACGCCGGAGGACTCGGTGCTCGACCCGTCCGCATAGGCGCCATGAAGATCATAGACGCAGTCCTTGTCCGTCTCGATCCTGGCCGCCGCCTTCTTGCCGGCGGCGAGGCCGCGCACGATCACTCTTGGAATGTATCCCCCCGTCGGCGTCGCATCGAGTTCGGTGAGCGCGACGGCGCGGCCGTTGGCGATCTGGAGGACGGTCGAGGCCGCGGGCTTCTTCTCGGGCTTGGCCGGTGCGGCCGACTGGGCGGCCGCCACCTCCGCGCCGGCGAGGCCGACGAGCATCGCGAAGCCGATGGCGTGAGGCAGGGTCAAGCTGCGCAGGGGACGGCGGCGCGGCTTGGCGCACATGGCCGAGGAAAGGAAATTCTTGGAAGCTCTTATCTCTGGGTCTCGAGCGATTTCAAGGGCCTGCGGGCAAAAGGAAGCGCCGTGGGGCTCTCGGGCGATTTTCGTACGCAGCGGGGAATCTCCTTGCCTTCGCGGGTTCGGACCGACCCTCCATCGGCGCCCTCATGCTGGACCGGGGAACGGCCGAAGTCAAGCATAATTTCTGCAAAAGAGAAAAACTGCGGCGACGGGGACCGCGCCAGGGGGGCGCTGGAAACCAGAGAAGACGCGGGGCCCCCGGCAAACCGGCGAGCGCGGACAGTGCGGGCGATCCCCAATGGGCCGAACAAGCGGGGTCCCGTAACGAATGCGGGATCGCCGCTTCGGCGGCGACGCCTTGCCGGACCTCGCGGGCGCGTTCGGTTCGTCCCGCATCCCGCGCATCGATTGCGCGGGGCTGGATCGACCAGGTCATTCATCCCCGGAGCCAGATCATGACGACTCTCTACCGCCATACCCAACCCGGCGCGCTGTCGCTGGCGGCGATGCTCTCCGCGGCCGTCGGCACCGCGACGATCGGCTTTTTCTGCCAATCGCCGTCCACCCGATCGCTCTTGTGGGCGGGCGCGGCCGCGCTGACCGCGCTCGGATGGCTCTTCTCCTCATTGACGGTCGAAGTGACCGAGGACGAACTTCGCTGGCGGTTCGGTCCGGGAATTCTTCGCTATCGCATGGCGCGCGCCGAGATCGTCAGCGTGCAGGCCGTCCGCAACGCGTTCTGATTCCTCATCAACGCCTTCGGCTACGACCCGGCCAGATTGATCGCCGCCGTGTCCAAGCCCGTGCTCATCCTGCAAGGCGAACGGGATCTCCAGGTCGGCGCCGAGGACGCCGAGCGCCTGAAGCTGTCGGCGCCGGCCGCCGAGCTCGTCCTGCTTCCCGATGCGAATCACGTCCTTGAGGCCGTGTCGTCGGACGACCGGCGTGAGAACGCCCGGACCTATGGCGATCCCGCCATCCCGCTGGCGCCGGGCGTCGCCGACGCGATCGCCCGCTTCATCGCGGCCGCGCCGAAAGTCCAATAGCCGCCAATGGGACGATCGGCGTCGCGTCGCCGCGCGCGGCCGCTACGCCGCCGTCAGGCTCTCGAACAGCCCGCGTCCATCGACCCCCCCGACCATCGGGTCGATCAGATTCTCGGGATGCGGCATCAGGCCGAGCACGCGGAAACCCTCGCCATAGATCCCGGCGATGTCGTCGACCGAACCGTTGGGATTGGCCGCGCCGCCGACGCCCCCATCGGCGTCGCAATAGCGGAAGGCGATTCTCCCCTCGCCGGCGAGCCGTGCGAGCGTCTCGGGGTCGGCGACATAGTTTCCCTCGCCATGGGCGATCGCGAACTTGACCGCCTGGCCTTGCACGTATCGGCGCGTGAACGGCGTGGCCGCGTTCTCGACGCGCAAATGCTGCATCCGGCAGATGAACCGCAAATCCGCGTTGCGCAGCAGCACACCGGGCAACAGGCCGGCTTCGCAGAGAATCTGGAAGCCGTTGCAGACGCCGAGGACGAGGCCGCCACGCGCCGCATGCGCGCGCACCGCGCTCATCACCGGCGCCCGCGCGGCGATGGCGCCGCAGCGCAGGTAATCGCCATAGGAGAAGCCGCCGGGCAGCACGACGAGATCGGTCCCCGCCGGCAAAGCGGACTCGTCGTGGCGAAGGATCAGCGGCCTGGCGCCGCTCGCCTGATGCAGCGCGCGCGCAACGTCGCCTTCTCGGTTCGACCCCGGGAACAGAATCACCGCGGCGCGCAAGTCAGGGCGCCTCGATCGAATAATTTTCGACGATCGTATTGGCGAGCAGCTTTTCGCAGGCGACGGCCAGGCGCTCGCGCGCCGCCTGCGCGTCGACCGCCTCGATTTCGACGTCGAACACCTTGCCCTGGCGCACGCTGACCACCCCCTCCACGCCGAGGGACTTCAGCGCGCCCTCGATCGCTTTGCCTTGGGGATCGAGCACGCCGCCCTTGAGGGTGACGATCACGCGCGCTCTCATCGACGGGGGCTCTCCTTTTGGCCGGGGTTCACGCCGCGTTCGACGTCGGCGTCAGCGTCAGAAGCGAAAACAGCGCCGAGGGATCGCGGGTCGCCCGAAGTTTGGCGGCAAGGCCCGGCGCCCGCAGAACCCGCGCGATCAGGGCGAGCGCCTTGAGGTGGTCGGCGCCGGCGTTCTCGGGCGCGATCAGCAGAAAGATCAGGTCGACCGGCAGGCCGTCGAGCGCCTCGAAATCGATCGGCCGCTCGAGCCGGCCGAAAATGCCGAATATACGGCCGCATTTGGCGAGCTTGCCATGCGGAATCGCGATGCCGTCGCCGACGCCGGTCGAGCCCAGGCGCTCGCGTTGCAGCAGCGAGTCGAAAATCTCGCGCGCCGCCAGACCGGAAACGGCGGCCGCACGTTCGCTCAATTCCTGGAGGACCTGTTTCTTGCCGTTGACCCGCAGCGACGCCAGCACCGCATCCGGGGCGAGTATATCGTTCAGTGGCATCAGACTCTCTGGGTTTTACCTCGATGGGCGCTTTCCGCTCCCTTGCGACCACCGGCCGCCTCCGTGCATCTTTGGCGCCGGACCGCTCAATGCGGGTCGATCCATCCGATCGCGCCGTCCCGGCGTCGGTAGACGACGTTCAAACGCGCGCTGCCCGCATGCTCGAACACGATGACCGGCGCGCCTGTGAGGTCGAGCTCGGCCACCGCGGAGGCGACCGACAGGCTCTTGAGCGGGGCCGAACCCTCCGCCACGATCACAGGGCTGAAATCGTGGACTTCCTCCGCCTCTTCATCGGGCGCCTCGATCAGATAATTGGCGACCATCGGGCGCGCCGCATCCGGGCTCGATGCGCCGTTCACGGTCGCGTGGCGTTCCTTCAGACGTTTGTTATAGCGCCGGAGGCGGCTTTCGATCCGCCCCACCGCCTGGTCGAAACTCGCATAAGGCTCCTGCGCCTTGCCCTCGGCCTGGAGATTCATGCCCGAGCTGAGATGAAGCGAGCAGTCCGCGCGATACCACGAGCCTTCCGGCGATATCACGACATGGCCGGTGATCTGGCCGTCGAAATAGCGTCCCATGACCGCCCCGACCCGATCGAGCACGTGCTGGCGCATCGCTTCCCCGATCGCCAGATTCTTCCCCGAAACGCGCAAGCTCATGGGTCGTATGCCTCATCGCTAAGTTTTTTTTGAGATCGACCCGCGCGGTCGCGCCCGGTGCACGCCCGGCTCTGAAAAGCGTCGCATTTCCATTCCGCGAACCAAGGGTCCAGTCGTCCGAAAATGGCCTGACGCCCGCCGGCGCGGCTGGCCGGCCGACGACGCCGATAGCGTTAGGAGTCTGATGCGGGGATGTCAATGAGCCGCATCGGGACCACCCCGGAAATCCAGGATAGATATCTTATAAATCAAAGACTTAATGAATTTTTGAACGGCTGGTTGGCGACTGGCGGGGCCATTTTCTCGCGTCGCCGGTCGACCGACGAGGGGATGCGCAGGCTGTCACGATACTTGGCGACCGTGCGCCGGGCGATCACGATGTCGGCCACTTTCAGGCGCGCGACGATGACGTCGTCCGACAGGACGTCGCAGGGGTCCTCGGCGTCGATCATCTGCTTGATCTTGAACCGCACCGATTCGGCCGAATGGGCTTCGCCGAGCCCGTTCGAGGCGATCGAGGTCGAGAAGAAATATTTCATCTCGAACAGCCCGCGCGGGGTCTGGATGTATTTGTTCGAGGTCACCCGCGAGACCGTCGACTCGTGCATGCCGATCGCATCGGCGACGGTCTTCAGATTGAGCGGGCGCAGACCGACGACGCCCTGCACGAAGAAGGCGTCCTGCCGGCGGACGATCTCCGTCGCGACCTTCAGAATCGTGCGCGCGCGTTGCTCGAGGCTCTTGGTCAGCCAGTTGGCGTTCTGGAGATTGGTCGCCAGAAACAGGCGGTCGGCGTCGCTCGGGCGGCCGCGCTTGATCGTGGCGGCGTAAGTCTCGTTGACGAGCACGCGCGGCAGCGCCTCGCTGTTGAGTTCGATGCGCCAGGAATTATCGGGCGCCAGCGACACGAACACGTCCGCCGTCGCCACTTGCTCGGGCTGCGCGCCGAACGCCCGGCCGGGCTTGGGCTCGAGGCGGCGGATCTCGGCGATCATGTCGGCGAGATCCTCGTCGTCGACGCCGCACAGCCGGCGAAGCGCGCCGTGGT
Organism: Roseiarcus sp.; assembly: GCA_049509635.1. Classification (GTDB taxonomy): domain Bacteria; phylum Pseudomonadota; class Alphaproteobacteria; order Rhizobiales; family Beijerinckiaceae; genus Roseiarcus. Next base: position 5,225 of record JBEKZS010000083.1, on the reverse strand, counting down.
CGCGCTTGGCGAGCAGCGGCAGGTTGTCGATGAGGGTGCGCATCGCCGGATCGAAGCGATCCCGCTCGATCAACTGCAGCGAGAGGCATTCGGCGAGGTCGCGGGCGAAGACGCCGGTCGGTTCGAGCTGCTGCATGCGCCACAGGACCGACTCGATGCGGGCGAACGGCGCGCCGAGCCGCTCGGCCAGGTCCTCGATCGGACCGGTGAGGTAGCCTGCTTCGTCGAGCGCGTCGATCAGCGCGCGCCCGATCATCAGATCGACCGGGTCGGTCAGCACGATGGCGGCCTGCCGGGCGAGGTGATCGCCGAGAGTGACCTGCGCCGCGGCGTAGGCCTCGAGGTCGGGCGCAAGGCCGTCCGGACTGCCGCCGGCGACCCCGCTCCAGGACGTCGCGGAAAGGCCGTGGCCTTCGGGCGGCGAACAGAGCGCGGCCGGGGCGGCGGCGCGTTCGGTATCGAAGGCGTTGTCGATTTCGGTGCCGAGATTCTGCGCGAGCGCGGCGGCGTCGGTCTCCAGTTCCTGCGACGCCCAGTCGGCCTCGCCGTCCGGCGCGGCCGCGGCCTCGAACAGCCCGGCGGGTTCGTTCGCAGTCTCGGACGGATTGAAATCCTCGGCGCGTTCCAGCAGGGGATTGCGCTCCAGCTCGTTCTCGATATAGGCCGCCAGTTCGACGTTGGGCAGTTGCAGCAACTTGATCGCCTGCAGGAGCTGCGGCGTCATCACCATCGACTGGCCCTGACGCATCACGAGTTTCGCGGACAATGCCATCGTTGGTTCGGTCTCACGCGTGACGGAGGCGCCGACGTCGTATGGCGCGGCTCATTTCTTGCTTATAGCACGAGAATTGTGCGCCACGTCACGTAGCCCGACGTCGCCCGCACGTCAAAGCGCGCAAGAGGTTAATTCGGATTAACCGTAGCGGTCGTCCAGTCCAGCCACGCGTCGCTGCGGCGGCGGCCAACCCCTCTCGTTTAGAGAAGACTTATGGTTTTCGCGCCATACAGGACGCTCCGCGGATTTTCCGCCGCGCGGGCCCCGGGGCGTCATGACGGACATCGTAGGCCTCGCGCGCACGAAGCCGCTTCTGCCGCCGTTGAGACGCGGCGTACCGCTGGTCGCTCTGTGCGGACTCGCGCTCGCCTACGCCTGGGTCGCGATCCCGATGACCCTGATCCCGCGCGCGGGCTGGCGCACGGCGTTCGGCGGCGTGGTCGGCAATGATTTTCTCGCCTTCTATTCGGCTGGTCTGCTCGCCCTGCGCCATGCTTCGGCCGACGCCTATGACGTCGCGCGCCTGTTCGCGTTCCAGGACGCCGTTTCCGGAACGGAGAGCCACCTGCCGTTTCCCTATCCTCCGCACTTCCTCCTGCTCGCCGCCCCGTTCGCCACGCTGCCCTATCTTCCGGCGCTCGTCGCCTGGATCCTCGCGACGACCGCGCCGTTCGTCCTCCTCGTCAGGAAAATGTCCGGCCTCGCGGTTCCGCTGGCGGCTCTGGCGCCGCCGCTGATCCAGAATGCGATCGACGGCCAGAACGGCGCCCTGACCGCCTCGCTGTTCGCCGGCGGCCTGATGCTGCTGGTCGGCCGGCGCCCGCTGCTCGCCGGCGCGGTGTTCGCCCTGCTGACCTACAAGCCGCAGGTGTTCGTGCTGATTCCGATCTGCCTGCTCGCCGCCCGCGAATATCGCGCCTTCGCCGCGCTGGTCGCGACCGGGCTGGCGCTTCTGGTCGCCAGCTTCGCCGCCTTCGGCGTCGACATATGGTGGCGGTTCGCCGCCTATCTGCCCGAACAGATGACATTCATCCTGCAGGGGCGCCTGCCCGTATCGCGTTGCCCGACGATATTCATGCTGATCTTCGAGGCGACCGGCAATGTCGCGGCGGCCGATGTCGCGCAGGCCTGTTCGACCCTCGCGGCCTGGGCGCTCGTGTGGTGGAGCTGGCGGCGGACTCCGGCGATCTTCCCGCGCGCGCTCGTCTTTTGCGTCGCCCTGCCGCTGTCGACCCCCTACATGCTGGAATACGATCTGGCCGTCTGGGCCCTCCCCGCAGCGATCCTCATGATGCGATGCGCGCGCGGCGAGGGCGTCGGCGCGGACTGGGCCGCGCTGACGGCGCTCTGGCTGCTCCCGCCGGCGATCTGGCTGATGAGCCTGACCGGCTGGCATCTGTCGGTGCTGGCGGTCGTCGCGCTGACGCCCTATGCGGTCTGGGCGGTCCGCCGCGAGTCGCCGGCCGATCCGGCGCCGTGGACTCCGCTTGTCGACGCCGCGATATAAAGATTTGCTTATATCTTTATTGCCTCGGGCCGGCCGACTTGCTATGGAGCGTCCAACCAGCATGAGGCGCATCATATGAATCAGGACAAACGCGATTTCGTCATCGCCGATCTCGCTCTGGCCGATTGGGGCCGCAAGGAAATCGCCATCGCCGAGACCGAAATGCCCGGGCTGATGGCGACCCGGGCCGAATATGCCCGCGCCCAGCCGCTCAAGGGGGCGCGCGTGGCGGGCTCGCTCCACATGACGATCCAGACCGCCGTGCTGATCGAGACGCTGAAGGCGCTCGGCGCCGACGTGCGCTGGGCCTCCTGCAACATCTATTCGACGCAGGATCACGCCGCCGCCGCGATCGCCGCCGCCGGCACGCCGGTGTTCGCGGTCAAGGGCGAGAGCCTGACGGACTATTGGGACTATACGCATCGCATCTTCGAATGGAGCGACGGCGGCCAGCCCAACATGATTCTCGACGATGGCGGCGACGCCACCGCGCTGATCCATCTCGGCCTGCGCGCCGAACAGGGCGATACGGCCTTCCTCGACAAGCCCGGCAACGAGGAAGAGGAGGTGCTGTTCGCCTCGATCAGGAAGCGCCTGAAGTCGCACCCGGGCTGGTACGGGCGCAACGCGGCGGCGGTGCGGGGCGTCACCGAGGAGACGACGACGGGAGTCCACCGCCTCTACGTGATGGCCAGGGAAGGCCGGCTGTTGTGGCCCGCCATCAACGTCAACGACAGCGTGACCAAGTCCAAGTTCGACAATCTCTACGGCTGCCGCGAATCGCTCGTCGACGGCATCCGCCGCGGCACCGACGTCATGATGGCCGGCAAGGTCGCGATGGTCGCCGGCTTCGGCGACGTCGGCAAGGGCTCGGCCGCCTCGTTGCGCAACGCCGGCTGCCGCGTCGTCGTATCCGAAGTCGATCCGATCTGCGCCTTGCAGGCGGCGATGGAGGGCTATGAGGTCATCACCATGGACGAGGCGGCGCCGCGCGCCGATATTTTCGTCACCGCGACCGGCAACATCGACGTCATCACGCTCGACCACATGCGCGCGATGCACGACCGCGCGATCGTGTGCAACATCGGCCACTTCGATTCGGAAATCCAGGTCGGCGCCCTGCGCAACTACAAGTGGAACAACATCAAGCCGCAGGTCGACGAGATCGAATTTCCCGATGGCAAGAAGATCATCCTGCTGTCGGAGGGGCGGCTGGTCAATCTCGGCAATGCGACGGGGCATCCCTCGTTCGTGATGTCGGCCTCGTTCACCAACCAGACGCTCGCCCAGATCGAGCTGTGGACCAAGCAGGGGCAGTACGAAAAGAAGGTCTACACCCTGCCCAAGCATCTCGATGAAAAGGTCGCCGCGCTGCATCTGGCCAAGATCGGCGTCAAGCTGACGAGGCTGACCGAGCAGCAGTCGACCTATCTCGGCGTCCCCGCGAGCGGCCCATACAAGGCGGATCACTACCGCTACTGAGCTGCGATGCGCCGCGCGGCGCCGCGCGCGGTCAGGCCCGCTGGGTGCGGGGCGCGCGCGGCGATTCGCGCACGTCCTGCCCGTCCGCCTCGAAACCGACCGCCCGGTCGATGACATAGAGCGGGCGCGCCTTCACTTCCGCGTGGATGCGCCCGACATAGAGCCCCATGACGCCAGTCATCATCATGTTGGCGCCGCACAAGAAGGCGGTGACCACGATCGACGAGCTCCAGCCGCGCGCGAGATCGGCGTTCGAGGCCCACATCCCGATGACCCAGCAACCGTAGAGCATCGCCAGCAGCGACACCGACATGCCCGCCCAGAGCGCGACGCGCAGCGGCGCGTCAGAGAACGACACGACGCCATGGACCGCCAGGCGCAGCATCTTGAACAGGGGATATTTGGTCTCGCCGGCGGCGCGCGGCGGGCGATGGAACTGCACCGCGGTCTGCTCGAAGCCGAGCCAAGCGAACATGCCGCGCACGAACCGGTCGCGCTCGGGCATGGCGAGGAAGCTATCGAGCGCCTTGCGGTCGACGAGCCGGAAATCGCCGACGTTGCGCGGGATCTCGACCGAGGAGAGGCGCGACAGCAATCGATAGAAGAGATCCGCGGTCCAGCGCTTGAACGGGCCCTCGCCTTCGCGCGACAGGCGTTCGGCGTAGACGATGTCGTAGCCTTCCTTCCACTTGGCCACCATGTCGAGCACGACCTCGGGCGGGTCCTGCAGGTCGGCGTCCATCACGATCACAGCGTCGCCACGCGCGCGGTCCATGCCGGTCGTGATCGCGATCTGGTGGCCGAAATTGCGCGAAAGCCTGATGTAGCGGTAGCGCCGGTCGGCGCGCGCCTTGGCCTCGCAGACGATCGAACTGGCGTCGCGCGAGCCGTCGTCGACGAAGATGGCCTCCGCGGGGCCGTCGAACTGGTCGAGCAGCATGTCGAGCCGCCGCAGCAGGATCGGCAGCACCGCCTCTTCGTTGTAGATCGGCACGACAAGCGAATAGACGGGTTTTGTCATCGGGATACGCGCGCTCAGGGGAAGCCGAGCCGAGTTAATCCGCAATGATTTAAGAAAGGCGTAAGCGCCCCGGCCGGCGCAAGCCGCACCGCCTTCCCGCCGACCCCGCTCACGCCGCCCCGAGCCGGAGCAGGTCATGCAGGTGGACGATCCCCACCACATTGCGGTCGTCCGTCGCGTCGACGACCTTTTACGTGGTATGGCAGCAGCTCCCCCCTCCTGGAAGTGGCAGTAGGCAGCAACTATATTAATAGCCATATTACGGCGGCGGAACTCTTCTTCAATAGTCATGCCTAGGAGCGTTATCACCGTCTCGGCTAAGCGCTTCTAGAGCGGGGACATCTCATCGTTCTGGTCTAAGGTGGTCTTTACGTCCTGGCTGAGCTTAAGCCCAGAGAGCTACTGCTTAATCTCGTCGACCAGGTATTCCAGATCCCAGC
>JBEKZS010000082.1:0-19970 GCA_049509635.1 Roseiarcus sp. | reverse complement strand
GGGCCGCGGGATCAAGGTGATCTCGTTCGATTCGGGCGTCGCGCCGGAGGGCCGGATCATGCAGCTCGATCCGTCGAACCCGCAGCTGATCGGCTCCAAATGCGTGCAGATGATCGCCAAGACCATCCATGACGAGGGCGAAGTCGCGATCCTCTCCGCGACCGCCCAGGCCACCAACCAGAACACCTGGATCGAGTGGATGAAGAAGGAATGGGCCAAGCCCGAATACGCCAAGATGAAGCTGGTGACGACCGTCTATGGCGACGACGTCGCCGACAAGAGCTACCGGGAGACGCAGGGGCTGATCAAGGCCTATCCGAACCTGAAGGGCATCGTCGCGCCGACCTCGGTCGGCATCGTCGCCGCCGCCAAGGCGGTCGTCGACGCCAATCTGGTCGGCAAGGTCTATGTCACCGGCCTCGGCCTGCCCTCGGAAATGAAGGGCGCGGTGCTGGCGGGCGCGACCGACACGTTCGCGATCTGGAACCCGATCGATCTCGGCTACAGCGCGACGATGATCGCCGCGCTGATCGCGTCGGGCAAGGCGACCGGCGCCGCGGGCACGACGATTCATGCCGGCCGCATGGGCGACATCAAGATCGCCGCCGACGGCTCGGCCGCGATGGCCGATCCCTTCACCTTCGACAAGTCCAACATCGAGAAGTTCGCGAAGATCTTCTGAGGTTGAAACGAGCCCCTTCGCCCGCAATGCGGGAGAAGGGGCTCGGCTCGACGAAAGCGACCCAAAGACCCAAGGGCTCAATGGCCATCGACGCTGCCGGACAGACAACCCAAGCGGCCGGGCGCGCCGCGCCGATCCTCACGCTCGCCGGCGTCTCCAAGCGCTTCCCCGGCGTGCGCGCGCTGCACGACGTCAGCCTCGAACTGCGCCCTGGCGAGGTCACCGCGCTGATCGGCGAGAACGGCGCCGGCAAGTCGACGCTGGTGAAAATCCTGACCGGCATCTACCAGCCCGACGAGGGCGAAATCTCGGTCGGCGGCGCGCCGTTCGTCTGCGCCGGCCCGCGCGACGCCTGGGCCGCGGGCATTGCCGCGATCCACCAGGAAACGGTGATGTTCGACGAACTCAGCGTCGCCGAGAACGTGTTCATGGGCCACATGCCGCGCGCCGCCGGCGGGCGGGTCGACTGGGCCGCGATGCGCGAGCGGACCGCCGCGCTGCTGCGGCGGCTCGACGCCGATTTCGCGCCGACGACCCTGCTGAAGCGGCTCAGCGTCGCCCAGAAGCATCTCGTCGAGATCGCGCGCGCGCTGTCGCACGACGCGCGCATCATCATCATGGACGAGCCGACCTCCGCCCTGTCGGCGCGCGAGATCGGCGATCTCTTCGCGATCATCGGCCAGCTCAAGCGCAGCGATTGCGCGATCCTGTTCATCAGCCACAAGTTCGACGAGATATTCAGCGTCGCCGACCGCTGGACCTGCCTGCGCGACGGCGAGGAGGTCGGCGCCGGCGCGATCGCCGAGGTGACCTCGCCCGATCTCGTCCGGCTGATGGTCGGGCGGGCGATCGATCAGGTCTACCCGAAGCGCGAGGTGGCGCCGGGCGCGGTCGCGCTGGAGGCGATCGACATCGCCAACGCCACCGAATTCGACGGCGTCTCGTTCCAGCTGCGCGCCGGGCGGATCATCGGTTTCTACGGCCTCATCGGCGCCGGCCGCTCGGAGGCGATGCAGGCGCTGTTCGGCCTCGGCGCGCTGACCCGCGGGACGGTCGAGATCGACGGGCGCGCGGTGACGATCCGCTCGCCGGCGGATGCGATCGCCGCCGGCCTCGCCTATGTGCCGGAGGATCGCCAGACCCAGGGCGTCGTGCTGCCGTTCGGCATTCGCGCCAACATGACGCTCGCCTCGCTGAAGGCGCATGCGCGCCACGGCTTCATGAACCTCGCCAGCGAGCTGCAGACCACCAAGACGCTCGGCGGCCGGCTCGCGGTCAAGGCGGCGAGCTGGGAGCAGCGGGCGCTGGAACTGTCGGGCGGCAACCAGCAGAAGGTCGTCATCGGCAAATGGCTCGCCTCCGGCCCGCGCATCCTGATCCTCGACGAGCCGACCAAGGGGATCGACATCGGCTCCAAGGCCGCCGTGCACGAATTCATGGGCGAGCTGGCGGCGCAGGGGATGGCGATCATCCTGGTCTCCTCGGAACTGCCCGAAATCATGGGCCTCGCCGACGAGATCATCGTCATGCACGAGGGGCGGATCGTGCGGCGGTTCGCGCGCGGCGAGGCGAGCGCGGAGATGATCGTCGGCGCGGCGATCGCCGATGCGGACTCCGCCATGCCGCGCGGCGCCGAGGCCGTCGTCGGGGCGCCGCCATGAGCGCGCTCGCCCTGCTGCGCCACCGCGACGCCGCGCTCGCGCTGATCGTCGTCGCCCTGGTCGCCGCGATCGGCCTGCGCGCGCCGGTGTTCGTAACGCCCGAGAGCCTGATCGGCGTGCTGACCGACACCAGCTTCCTGTTCATGCTGACGCTCGCCCAGATGGCGGTGATCCTCACGCGCGGGATCGATCTGTCGGTCGCCGCCAATCTCGCGCTGACCGGCATGATCGCCGCGCTGGTCTCGCGCGCGATGCCGGGCCTGCCGGTCATCGGCATCATCGCGCTCGCGCTGGTCCTGGGCGCCGCGCTCGGCGCGCTCAACGGCGCCTTCATCGCCTTCGTCGGCATTCCGCCGATCGTGATGACGCTCGGCACCCTGTCGATCTACCGCGGCGCGATCTTCCTGATCGCCGGCGGCGCCTGGCTCACCTCCAAGGACATGAACCCCGCCTTTCTCGCCTTTCCCAAGGCGAGCGTGTTCGGCGCGCCGGTGCTGATCGTCATCGCCGCGCTGGTCAGCCTGTTCTTCTGGGCGCTGCTCAATCACAGCCGGATCGGGCGCGGGCTCTATGCGGTCGGCGGCAATCCGGTCGCGGCGCGCTATTGCGGCATCGACCTCCCCGCCCAGCAGTTCCTCGTCTACACGCTGGCGGGCGCCGTCTCGGGCCTGTGCGGCTATCTCTGGGTGTCGCGCTACGGCATCGCCTATACCGACATCGCCCAGGGCTACGAGCTCACCATCATCGCGGCCTGCGTGATCGGCGGCGTTTCGATCGCCGGCGGCGTCGGTTCGGTCGGCGGCGCGCTGCTCGGCGCCCTGTTCCTCGGCGTCGTCGTCAATGCGCTGCCGGTGATCAACGTCTCGCCGTTCTGGCAGATGCTGATCTCTGGCGCGGTGATCCTCGGGGCGGTGGTCGTCAATGCCCGGTCCGAGCGCCGCGGCGGCAAGCTGATCCTGCGCGGCATGCGCCGCCCCGCCGACGCGGAGGCGCCGTCGTGAACGCGAGCTTCGACGCGGCGAGCCGCTACGCCGTCGCCGACCGCGCGCCGCGCCGGCTCGCCGACTATCTGTTGCGCTGGGAGAGCATCCTCGTCGTCCTGCTGATCGGCGTCGTCGTCGTCAATGCGTCGATCTCGCCGTTCTTCCTCGATTTCTACAATCTGTCGGACGCGACGTTCAATTTCTCGGAGAAGGCGATCCTCGCCCTGGCGATGACGCTGCTGATCATCGTGCGCGACATCGATCTGTCGGTCGCCGCGATCATCGCGCTCGCCTCGCTCGCGATGGGCTTCGCCGCGCAGGCGGGCGCGCCGACCCCGGCGCTGATCGGCATCGGCCTCGGCGTCGGCGTCGCCTGCGGCGCCTTCAACGGCGCCCTGGTCACCGGCTTCGGCCTGCCCTCGATCGTGGTGACGATCGGCACCATGTCGCTGTTCCGCGGCATCGCCCAGGTCGCGCTCGGCGACCAGGCGATCACCCGCTACCCCGCCGCATTCCAGGCGATCGGCCAGGGCTATGTCTCGGACCGGGCGCCGATCCCGATCTCCTTCGTCATGTTCCTCGGCCTCGCGATCGTCTTCGGGATCGTCCTGCATCGCACCGTGATCGGGCGCAAGCTGTTCGCGATCGGCGCCAATCCGGTCGCCGCGCTGTTCTCGGGCATTGCGGTCAATCGCATCCGGTTCTGGCTGTTCGTGCTGATGGGGCTGATGGCGGGGCTGGCGGCGGTGCTGCTGACCGGCCGCATCGGCTCGACCCGGCCCAATATCGCGCTCGGCTTCGAGCTCGAGGTCGTCACCATGGTCGTGCTCGGCGGCGTCTCGATCGCCGGCGGCGCCGGCACGATTCCGGGCGTGACGCTCGCGGTCTTCGTGCTGGGCCTGACCACCTTCGGCCTGTCGCTGGTCAATGTGCCGGGCATCGTGATCAGCATCCTCAACGGCGTCCTGCTGATCGTGGCGATCAGCGCGCCGATCGTCGCGACGCGGCTGCTGCGGAAGGCCTGACGCCATGGAGCGCTTCGCGTTCAAGATGTTCCTGAATCCGGGCTGCGCGGCCGAATACCGTCGCCGCCACGACGTACTCTGGCCCGAACTCGCGAGCCTGCTGCGCGCGGCGGGAATCGCCAATTACTCGATCCATCTCGACGAGGAGACCGCCGTCCTGTTCGCCTATCTCGAGCGGCGCGCCGACCACGGCATGGCCGCGCTGCCCGCCGATCCGGTGATGCGCCGCTGGTGGGATCACATGAAGGACGTCATGCGCGCCAATCCCGACGGCTCGCCGGTCGCGGTCCCGCTGGTCGAGATGTTTCATCTGGCTTAGGCGGGAGAGCGCAAAATGGACGGCGCGGTCGCAGTCCTCGACATCGGCAAGACCAACGTCAAGCTCGCGACATTCGCGCCCGACGGCGCGCTGCTGTGGGAGCGCGCGACGCCCAACCGCGTCGTTCCCGGGCCGCCCTATCCCCACGCCGACGTCGAGGCGATCGGCGCCTTCCTGGTCGCGGCGCTCGCCGAGGCGAATCGCGCCGCGCCGGTCGGCGCGATCGTCGCGACCACCCATGGCTGCGCCGGCGCGCTGATCGACGAAGCCGGCCTCGTACTGCCGGTGCTCGACTATGAATTTTCCGGCGTCGACGAGATCGAGCCCGCTTATGCGCCGCTGCGGCCGCCGTTCTCGGAATCCTTCTCGCCGAAGCTGCCCGCCGGGCAGAATCTCGGCCGCCAGCTCGCCTGGCAGCAGCGGCGCTTTCCCGTTGAATTCGCGCGGGCGCGCCATGTCCTGCCCTATCCGCAATATTGGGCCTGGCGGCTATGCGGGGTCGCTGTGTCCGAAGTCACCTCGCTCGGGTCGCATTCCGATCTCTGGGCGCCGCGCGCGGGGCGCCCGTCCCGCCTCGTCGATGCGCTCGGGCTGACGCGCCTGATGGCGCCGCTGGCGCCCGCCTGGCGCCGGCTCGGGTCGATCCGGCCCGAAATCGCCGCCGCCGCCGGCCTTCGCGCGGATGTCGGCGTGCTGTGCGGCGTCCATGATTCCAACGCCTCGCTGCTGCCGCATCTGGCCGCGCGCAAGCCGCCGTTCACGATCGTCTCGACCGGCACCTGGGTGATCCTGATGGCGGTCGGCCTCGGCCTCGACCATCTCGATCCCGCCGACGACACGCTCGCCAATGTCGACGTCGAGGGGCGGCCGGTCGCCACGGCGCGGTTCATGGGCGGGCGCGAATTCGCCGAAATCGCCGGAGCGCCCGCGAGCCCCGACGAGGCGGCGCTCGCGCGCGTGATCGGCTCGGGCGCGCTCGCGCTGCCGTGCTTTGCCGGGCAGGGCGGCCCGTTCGCCGCGCGCAAGGGCGCGATCCGCGGGACGGTCGCGCGCGAAGATTTGCCGGCGCTCGCCACGCTCTATTGCGCCGTGATGACCGACCTCATGCTGACCCGGCTCGGCGCGGCGACCGGCGATCTCATCATCGAGGGCAGTCTGGCCGCCAATCCCGCCTATGGCGCGCTGCTCGCTGCGCTGCGGCCGGGACAGGGGGTGTTCGCGGCGACCGACGCCGCGGGCGCCGCGCGCGGCGCCGCATTGCTCGCCCAATGGCCCGAAGCGCGCGCCGCGCCGTCGGCGCGCCGGATCGCGCCGGCGGCGCTCGGGGGGCTCGGGGGGTATCGGGAGGCTTGGACGCGGACGGTGGCCGGGGGGTGAGCGCGTGGGCGGCGGGGACTCCGCACGTCGCGCCTGCTTGTCGGCAAACTCGGCGAAAGGCCGAAAATCAGGGCGGCCCCGATCTCGGCGTCCAATGGTTGTCGATGGCCAAATCCTTGTAAAGGCGGGCCTTCGGCCCCCGCCTTCGGCGGCTTCGGCCTTGACAAGGATTTGTCCATCGACATTTCGCGCCGCCGAGAGATCGATGGACGACAATGGCCCGATCAGGATGGCGCCGCCGCTCCACCCACTCGAAACAGCGAGGAGTCGCCTGCGGCCCGCGATCTTATCGGATTTCGATAAACTGCCCTAAACTCCCTATAATTGACGATCCCGCACGTCCCCGCCTCACTCCGCCTCCCAGAATTCCGGCGCCGCGGGCGCGAGCCTGCCGCCGATCCGCACCGGCGCGATCCGCAGCGCCAGGCCGCCGGCGCCGGTCTCGACCGCCACGCCGCACAGCGTCGCCGCGCCGCTCGCCGGCTCGAACTTGCCCCTCGGAATCCGCCGGGTGAACCGGTGCAGCGGCTCGTCCTTGTCCATGCCGATCACCGAATCATAGTCGCCGGTCATGCCGGCGTCCGACAGATAGGCCGTGCCGCCGGAAAGGATCCGGTGGTCGGCGCTCGGCGTGTGGGTGTGGGTGCCGACGACGAGGCTCACGCGGCCGTCGACGAAATGGCCGAACGCCTGTTTCTCGCTGGTCGCCTCGGCGTGAAAATCGACGATCGCCGCGTCGCAGCCCTGGCCGAGCGGGCAGGCGGCGAGCTCCTGCTCGATGCGCGCGAACGGGTCGTCGAGCGCGTCCATGAACACCCGGCCCATCATGTTGACGACCAGTACGCGGCCGCCGCCGGCGGCCGATTCGATGAGGTTCGCGCCATGGCCCGGCGTGCCGGGCGGGAAATTGGCGGGCCGGATCAGCCGCGGCTGGCGCTCGATGTAGACGAGCGCCTCGCGCTGGTCGAAGGCGTGGTTGCCGAGCGTGACCGCGTCGGCCCCGGCGTCGAGGAATTCCTGACAGATCGCCTCGGTGATGCCGAACCCGCCGGCGGCGTTCTCGCCGTTGACGACGACGAAATCGAGCCGCCAGCGCGCGCGCAGGGCCGGCAGCTGCGCCAGCAGGACGGCGCGCCCCGCGCGCCCGACGACGTCGCCGACGAACAGCAGCCGCATCGGCTCAGCCGTCCGCGCAGGAGATCAATTCGCGCTCGGTCAGCACGAAGTCGAGGCGGTGGTCGTGCGGTTCGTCGGGGATCCGCGACGCCTGGGCGCAGGCATAGGCGACGCCGACCGCGATCGCCGGGCCCGCCGCGCGCAGGGCGGCGAGCGTCCGGTCGTAATGGCCGGCGCCATAGCCGATCCGATGGCCGCGCCGGTCGAAGCAGGCGAGCGGCACGAACAGGAGATCAGGCGCGAGCGCCTCTGCGCTCGCCAGCGGTTCGGGGATCCCCATCGCGCCGGGGCGGGTCGGATCGCCCGGGCGCCAGCGCCGGAACGTCAGCGGCGCCGCGCGCGACACCGTGACCGGCAGCAGGGTCGCAAAGCCCGCCGCGGCGAGCGCGGCGATGAGCGGCAGCGTGTCGGGCTCGTCGCGAACGGGCGAGAAGGCGGCGACCGCCCGGGCCCCGAGCCGACGCGCCAGCGCCAGCCCCTCGCCGGCGAGCCTGGCCGAAAGCAGCGCCCGGACCCCGGCTTCCAGGCCGCCGCGCCGCGCCAGCGCCGCCTCGCGCAGGCTGGCCTTGCTCGCGGGGGTGAGGAGCGTCATCGCTGGAGGACAACCGATCGGCAACAAGAAGCGCGGGGCCGCGATGGCCGTTGGACGGTGATCCCGGGCGCCTACGTGAGTAGGTGGGCGCCGTGTGGCCAAGTCCACGGACAAGGTCAGGGACAGCTCCCGTTGGGATCGTACGGCCCCGGGGAAAAGTGTCCTGACGCGCCCCGCAGCTCCGCGCCGCCATATGTAGGCGCATGGCGGGCAAAAGGCCAGCGCGTTCGCGCGGGGCCGGACCGGCGCGCCGTTCAGGCGTATTTGCCGCCGTCGTAATCCTTCAGCCAGGCCGCCGACTTCTCGGCGATCCAGGTCCTGGCCTCGGCCTCGCTGCGGAACTCGCCGATCTGGGTCTCGTGGCCGTGCGGCAGCAAGACATGCACGCACCAGCCCGCCGCCAGCGTCAGCAGGATGACCTCGAACCTTACGACCTCTGCGCGCTCGGTCATCTCGCCGTTCCTCGGGCCCCGGGGCGACGTTCGGGGGCAATCTTCGCGCGGTCCGGGCGCCGACCGACGGCCCTGAGCGCGGGTTGGCGGTTGCAGGCGCGCTCGGGGAAAACTATGGTGCGCCGCTCTCGCGCCCTCCGACGCCCCGGGACCCCGCAATCATGGCCTTCATCGCAGACGCGCTCGCCCGGGTAAAGCCCTCCGCGACCATAGCGGTGACGCAGAAGGCGCGCGACCTCAGGGCGCAGGGTCGCGACGTGATTTCGCTGTCGGTCGGCGAGCCCGATTTCGACACGCCCGACAACATCAAGCGGGCGGCGATCGCCGCGATCGAGCGCGGCGAGACCAAATATCCGCCCGTGCTCGGCATCCCGCCGCTGCGCGAGGCGATCGCGGCCAAGTTCAAGCGCGAGAACGGCCTCGACTACAAGGCGAGCCAGACGATCGTCGGGACCGGCGGCAAGCAGATTCTCTACAACGCCTTCCTGACGACGCTCAACAAGGGCGACGAGGTGATCATCCCGGCGCCCTATTGGGTCAGCTATCCCGACATGGTGCTGATCAACGGCGGCGAGCCGGTGTTCGTCGCCACCGAGATGGCGCACGGGTTCAAGCTGCAGCCGCAGGAGCTCGAACGCGCGATCACGCCGCGCACCAAGTGGCTGGTGCTGAACTCGCCGTCGAACCCGTCGGGCGCCGCCTATTCGCGCAGCGAACTGAAGGCGCTGACCGAGGTGCTGATGCGCCACCCCCATGTCTGGGTGCTGACCGACGACATGTACGAGCATCTCGTCTACGGCGACTTCGTGTTCACGACCCCGGTCCAGGTCGAGCCCGGCCTGATCGACCGCACGCTGACGATGAACGGCGTCTCCAAGGCCTATGCGATGACCGGCTGGCGGATCGGCTACGCCGCCGGTCCCGCCGAGCTGATCAAGGCGATGGACATGGTGCAGGGCCAGCAGACGTCGGGCGCCTGCACGATCGCGCAATGGGCCTCGGTCGAGGCGCTGACCGGGCCGCAGGATTTCATTCCGGTCCGCCGCAAGGCGTTCGAGGAGCGCCGCGACCTCGTTGTGTCCATGCTGAACCAGGCCCAGCACCTGTCCTGTCCCTCGCCCGAGGGCGCCTTCTACGTCTATCCCTCCTGCGCGGGCGCGATCGGCCGCAAGGGCCCGTCGGGAAAGGCGATCGCGACCGACGAGGATTTCGTCAGCGAACTCCTGGACGCCACCGGCGTGGCGGTGGTGCACGGCTCGGCGTTCGGCCTCGGTCCCAACTTCCGCATCTCCTATGCGACCTCGCTGGCGGTGCTCGAGGACGCCTGCCGGAAAATCCAGCGGTTCACGGCGGAGCTGCGGTAGGCGGTCTCGACGGCGGGTCCGCAGCGCCCGCGCGTGCCCGAACCCCTGGCGGGCGGGACGCCCGCCGCCGCGCCGCGCGCCGCCGCCTCGTCGGCCCGGACGACTTTCTCGGCGAGCGCGTCGATCCGCAGACGCTGCGCATCCCCGCCGAGCAGACCCGGGCGTTCGAGACGGGGACGCTGGCGCCCGACATCCTCGCCGAGCAGGAGCTCCCCGGGTGCGGCCGCCGGGGCGGGGCAAGCCTCGGTCAAGGCGCGGATGGCAAGGGGCGCGAGCCGCTCCGGATCCGGCGATTCGCCGGCGCGCCGCGATCGGCCTCGGGCGGGACGCGATGGCGTGAACACCTTTCTGCACGTCGGCTGCGGCGTCAGCCGCAAGGAGCACACGACGCGGCCCTTCGCCGGCGCCGACTGGCGCGAGCTCCGGTTCGACATCGACGAGCGGGTCGCTCCCGACATCGTCGGCACGATGACCGACATGGCGGCGGTCGCCGACGCCAGCGTCGAGGCGATCTTTTCCGCGCATAATCTCGAGCACCTCTATCCCCACGAGGTCCCGCTCGCGCTCGGCGAATTCCGCCGCGTGCTGACGGCGGACGGCTTCGCCGTCATCACCTGCCCGGATCTGCAGTCGGCCGCCGCGCTGGTGGCGCAGGACAGGCTGGGCGAGGTCGCCTATGTCTCGCCGGCCGGCCCGGTCGCGCCGCTCGACATGCTGTTCGGCTTCCGCCCGCAGCTGGCGCTCGGCAATCTCTACATGGCCCATCGCTGCGGATTCACCCGCCGGGCCCTGGCCGACACGCTCGCCGCCTGCGGCTTCCCGTCGGTGGCGAGCGTGCGGCGCGAGTCGGCGTTCGACCTCTGGGCGGTCGCCAGCAAGGGCGTCCGCTCGGAAGCCGAGCTGCGGGCGCTCGCCGCCGCGCATTTCCCGCCCTGAGCGGGCGCCGGCGCGGCGGCGCGGTTCAGCCGGCGGTCCCGGGCGCACCGCCCCGGCGCGCCAGCAGCGCGCCCATGCCGGCGATCCACAGCGGGAACGGATAGGCGGCCACGCGCTCGACGCCGCCGGGGCCGAACCCGAAGTCGAGGCCGGCGCCGAGGCAGCCCAAGCCGATCAACCCCGCCACGCCCGCGGCGAGCGCGATCGCGCCGCTCGCGCGCGCCGCGCTCCGGCGCAGCATGGCGAGGCCCATCGCCGCCATGCCGGCGTTGCAGCAGAACAGGTTTTCGGCGGCGCCGAGATAATGCAGCTTCGGCAGCAGGTCCTCGGGCGCCAGCCCGACCAGGGCGACGCCGGCGCCCGAAGCCCCGATCAGCGCCAGCGCGCCGGCGAACAGCCGGCCGGGCGGAAACGCCGGCCGGACCAGCAGCGCGCCGCCGAGGATCAATCCGCCCTGCAGGACGAACGACGCATTCATCAGCGCATGGAGCGGCGAGCACGGCGCCGCCGCGTCCAGCGCGCGGCCCGCAATGGCGGCGCCGCAGCCGACCGCGCCGAGATCGCTGATGTAATTGGCGCCGAGGCTGTAGGATCCGGTCCAGGCGAGGATCGCGACCGCTTCGGCGGCGAAATACTGGAGGCAGAAGATCCACAGGATCGCGCCGAGCCGAACGAGGCGGGGCGCGCGACCGCGCGCGTCGCCGCCGCCCCCGGCGGGTTCACGGGCAGGGATGGCGCATCCCGTCGAAGCCGAGATAGGTCCCGCTCGCCGGATCGTAGGACCTGAACCGCGCCGCGCAGGCGGCGTCGTCGCCCGGGCCGCCCTGGGCCACCTGCGGGCCGGGCGCGGCGCCCTCGTCGGAAACGACCGGGCCGCCATCGTAGGGGCCGGGGCCGTAGTCGTACGGGCCGGGGCCATAGCCGTAGGGGCCGTAGCCCGGCCGATAGGCGTAGCCGGGATCGCCGTAATAGCCGGGCGCCCAATACGGCGCCGTGCCGGCGACGATCGCGCCGCCGACGATGCCGGCCGCGAGCGCGCCGGCGCCCCAGCCGAAGCCGCGCCCGTGCCTGTGCCAGTCGCGCGCGGCGGCCGGTTGCGCTGAAGCCGCGAGCGCGCCGGCGGCGAGGGCGAGCGCGGCGGCGGCGCCGAGAAGTTTCGAATGCATGGCGGTCTCCATCGAAGTTGACTGGCGGCCGATCGACGCCGCCGCATGCCGGCAAAACCGCCCTCGCCGGCTTTCGTTCCGCCGGCGGCGTCTCCGGGCGATCGGGCGCGAACCCGCCCGGCCGGGCGGCCCGAACGGCCGCAGTCGAAAACTCCGATTGCCTTTTGCAGCCGGGGCTGCATATCACAGCGCGCCGGGTCGTCTTGTCCCGGCGCGCGGGGCGAGGGCGGCGTGGCGACGGGGAAACGCGACAGGGGGGCGTCGCCGGCCGCGACGCCGCTCGCCACCGAGCCCGTCCAGGCCGGCCGGTTCAGCCGCGCGCGGTCGGCGCGCTCGGCCTCGACCCTCGAGGACTATACCGAGCTGATCGCCGACCTCATCGCCGCCAACGGCGAGGCGCGCACCACCGACATCGCGCGCCGGCTCGGCGTCGCCAATCCGACCGCGAGCAAGTCGATCGCTCGGCTGAAACGCGAGGGGCTCGCCACGGCCCGGCCCTATCGGGGCGTCTTCCTCACCGAGGCGGGCCGGGCGATGGCCGACAGCGTGCGCCAGCGCCACCGGCTCGTCGTCGACCTGCTGGTCGCGGTCGGCGCCCCGCGCGAGGCGGCGGAGGCCGACGCCGAGGGGATCGAGCATTACGTTTCGAAGGCGACGCTGCGCGCGTTCGAGGCGTTCCTGCGCGGGCGCGGGCAGAGGTAGCTTCGCACGCGGGAATTTCGGCGGGCGAATTGCGCGGCGCCGCCGACGGGACGCTTCGAGAACCGACCGCGCTACCCCCGGTTCTGCCGGTTGTCGATGAGATCGGTCACCACGCCGGGCTCGGCCAGCGTCGAGGTGTCGCCGAGCGCGCCGAACTCGTTCTCGGCGATCTTGCGCAGGATGCGGCGCATGATCTTGCCCGAGCGCGTCTTGGGCAGGCCGGGCGCGAACTGGATGAGGTCGGGCGAGGCGATCGG
Source organism: Roseiarcus sp. (assembly GCA_049509635.1). Classification (GTDB taxonomy): domain Bacteria; phylum Pseudomonadota; class Alphaproteobacteria; order Rhizobiales; family Beijerinckiaceae; genus Roseiarcus. The sequence goes on along the minus strand of JBEKZS010000082.1, from coordinate 7,278 downwards.
CCCGATCTCCTTGCGCACCCAGGCGACGAGCTCCTTGCGCAAGGCGTCGGTCGGCTCGACTCCCGCCATCAGCGTGACATAGGCGTAGATGCCCTGGCCCTTGATGTCGTGGGGATAGCCGACGACGGCGGCCTCCGAGACCTTCTCGTGGGCGACCAGCGCGCTCTCGACCTCGGCGGTGCCCATCCGGTGGCCCGAGACGTTGATGACGTCGTCGACCCGGCCGGTGATCCAGTAATAGCCGTCCTCGTCGCGCCGGCAGCCGTCGCCGGTGAAATACTTGCCGGGATAGGTCAGGAAATAGGTCTGCACGAAGCGATCATGATCGCCGTAGACGGTGCGCATCTGGCCGGGCCAGGAATCGGCGATGACCAGATTGCCCTCGGCGGGGCCGTCGAGGACCCGGCCCTCCGAATCGACGATCTGCGGCTGCACGCCGAAGAACGGCCGGGTCGCCGACCCCGGCTTCAGCCTGGTCGCGCCGGGCAGCGGGGTGATCAGAATGCCGCCGGTCTCGGTCTGCCACCAGGTGTCGACGATCGGGCAGCGATTGTCGCCGACGACGCGATGGTACCATTCCCAGGCTTCCGGGTTGATCGGCTCGCCGACCGAACCCAGCAGGCGCAGCGAGGCGCGGCTGGTCTTCCTGACCGGCGCTTCGCCGGCGCCCATCAGCGAGCGGATCGCGGTCGGCGCGGTGTAGAAAATGTTGACCTTGTGCTTGTCGATGACCTCCCAGAACCGGCTGATCGAGGGATAGTTGGGAATGCCCTCGAACATCAACGTCGTCGCGCCATTGGCGAGCGGCCCGTAGACGATGTAGCTGTGGCCGGTCACCCAGCCGACGTCGGCGGTGCACCAATAGATGTCGCCGTCGTGGTAGTCGAACACGTATTGATGGGTCATTGCGGCGAACACGAGATAGCCGCCGGTCGTGTGGACGACGCCCTTGGGCGCGCCGGTCGAGCCGGAGGTGTAGAGGATGAACAGCGGATCTTCCGCGCTCATCGGCGCGGGCGGACAATCCTCGGAGGCGCGCTCCATCGCCTCCTCCAGCCAGACGTCGCGATCGGCGCGCCAGGCGACCTTGCCGCCGGTGCGCTTGACCACCAGCACGTGCTTGACGCAGCCGGCCTTGTCGGCGGCGACGTCGACATTGGCCTTGAGCGGCACCTTGCGGCCGCCGCGCAGCCCCTCGTCGGCGGTGATCACCACCGCCGACTTGGCGCCCTCGATCCGGCCGGCGAGCGAATCGGGCGAGAAGCCGCCGAACACGATCGAATGGATCGCGCCGATCCGCGCGCAGGCGAGCATCGCATAGGCGGCCTCCGGGATCATCGGCAGATAGATGGTGACCCGGTCGCCCTTCTCGACGCCGTGGGCGAGCAAGGCGTTGGCGAGCCGCGAGACCTGCCGGTGCAACTCGGCGTAGGTGATATGCCTGGACTGCGCGGGGTCGTCGCCCTCCCAGATGATCGCGGTCTGCGCGGCGCGCGCGGGCAGGTGACGGTCGATGCAATTATAGGCGACGTTGGTCACCCCGTCCTCGAACCATTTGATCGAGACGTGGTGGGAATCGAACGAGGTGTTCTTGACCTTGGTGAACGGCTCGAACCAGTCGATCCGCTTGCCGTGCTCGCCCCAGAATCCCTCGGGATCGTTCACCGAGCGCGCATACAGCTGCTTGTACCGGGCGTCGTCGACGAAGGCGCGCCCTGCCCATCCCTCGGGAACTTCGTAGACCTTTGCGGACACCGAACGTCCTCCCCGACCATGGCGCGCCTGCGCGCGCGCGGCGCAGATATCGCCGCAATTATGCCCCGGATGCGCGATCAGCGGCAAGCGAGGCGGCGTAATCCTTTATCACGAGACCGCGGCCGTCGCCGGGTCGTTGATTCATGTCAAGGAGGATGCGGCCCGCTCCGAACCGAGCGGCCGAGGCCGCCCATCGCGCAGACGATCTTCCACTCGCCGTCGGTGACCGGCTGGACCGAAAGCCTGGAATTGACGACCAGGACCATCTTGGCCAGACGCTTTTCCGCCTTGATCGCCTCGAGCGTCACGGCGCGCGGCAGCGCCTGCACGGCGCGGATGTCGACCATGCCGAACCTGCCGCTCTCGTCGCTGGGATCGGGGTAATAGGGCTTGATGATCTCGATGATGCCGACGACCGCCTTGCCTTCGTTGGAGTGATAGAAGAACCCCTGTTCGCCGACCTTCATCGCCATCAGGTTCAGCTTGGCCTGATGGTTGCGCACGCCGTTCCAGAACGTGCCTTTCGCGCCGGCCTCGATCTGTTGTTCGAACGACCAGGCGGAGGGTTCGCTCTTGAACAGCCAGTGCGCCATCGCAGCCTCCTTGTCCGCGCTCAGGCTAGGGGAGCGCCGGCCTTCGGTAAAGCTTGCGATCAGCCCTCGGCCTTCAGCGGGCGCGCGAGCAGCGCGTCGACGGCGCCGCGCACGTCCTGCGCGCCCGACAGGATCGCTTCCACGCTGGCGACGATCGGCATTTCGACCCCGCGCGCGCGCGCCATCTCCAGCAGCGCGCCGGCGGTCGCGGCGCCCTCGACGAGCTTGCCCGCCGAGGCCTCGGCCGCGCTGCGGCCGCGGCCGAGGGCGAGGCCGAACGCGAAATTGCGCGATTGCGGCGTGGTGCAGGTCAGCACGAGATCGCCGAGGCCCGACAGGCCCATCAGCGTCTGCGGCCGCGCGCCGTAAGCGGCGCCGAAGCGCGAGAGTTCGGCGAAGCCGCGCGCGATCAGCGCCGCCCCGGCGCTCGGACCGAGCCCGAGCCCGGCGGCTATGCCGCAGGCGATCGCCAGAACGTTCTTGGCCGCGCCGCCGATCTCGACCCCGCGCACGTCCTGCGAATGGTAGACCCGGAAGTTGGGGCTGTTCAGCGCCTGGGCGAGCCAGCGGGCGTGCTGCGCGTCGGCGCTGGCGAGCGTCACCGCGGTCGGCAGGCCCGCCGCGACATCGGCGGCGAAGCTCGGCCCCGACAGGATCGCGTGCCGGCCGCCCGGCGCGGCCTCGTCGAGCACCTGGGTCATGAACAGGCCGGAGGCCCGCTCGATCCCCTTGGCGCAGGTCACCAGCGTCGCGCCGGGCGCGAGCGCGCGCGCCAGCCGTTCGGCGAGGCTGCGGGTCGCCTGGGCGGGAACGGCGACGAGCGCGGCCTCGCAGGCGCCGAGCGCGGCGATCTCATCGGCGACTTCGATCCCGGCCGCCAAGGCCGCGCCGGGCGGACTCGCGGCGCGGCGGGTCAGCGCGAGTTCGCGCATCGCGCCGGCGTCCCGGCCCCACAGAATCACCCGTCGCCCGGCGCCCGCCGCCACATTGGCCAGCGCCACGCCCCAGGCGCCGGCGCCGGCGACGCCGATGGTCGAGATGGACTTCATCGCGCCGCTCCCGGTTGCGCGTTCACGCCTTGCGGTTCAGCGACGGCGCCGCCTTGACATCGAGCGGCCAGCGCGGGCGCGCCGCGAAGTCGAGGCCGTCGCGCAGGCCGAGCCGCAGGCGCTCGATCCCCGCCCAGGCGATCATCGCGCCATTGTCGGTGCACAGGGCCTGCGGCGGCGCGATCAGCCGCAGCCCGGCCTGCGCGCAGAAGCGCGCGAGCGTGTCGCGGATCGCGCGGTTGGCCGCCACGCCGCCGGCGATCACCACCGCCCGGGGCGCGCCGGCGCGCTCGCGAAACAGCCTCAGGCCGACCCGCATCCGATCCTCGATCACGTCGACGACGGCGGCCTGGAACGATGCGCAGAGGTCGGCGATGTCGGCAGGCCGGAGCGGCGCCGCGCCCTCGGCGGCGAGCCGGGTGGCGGTCTTGAGGCCCGACAGCGAGAAATCCGCGTCGGGTCGCCCCAGCAGCGGCCGCGGCAGCGCGAAGCGGGTCGGATCGCCGGTCCTGGCATGGGCCTCGATCGCGGGACCGCCGGGATAGGGCAGGCCGAGCAGCTTGGCGGTCTTGTCGAAAGCCTCGCCGATCGCGTCGTCCAGGGTCGCGCCGAGCCGGTCGTAGTCGCCGACGCCGCGAACGGCGAGGATCTGGGTGTGGCCGCCCGAGGCGAGCAGCAGCAGATAGGGGAAGCCGACATTGTCGGTCAGGCGCGCGGTCAGCGCATGCGCCTCCAGGTGATTGACCGCCACGAACGGCTTGCGCGCGGCCAGGGCGAGGCCCTTGCCGGTCATCAGCCCGACGAGCACGCCGCCGATCAGCCCCGGGCCCGCCGCGGCGGCGATCCCGTCGAGGTCGGCGATCCGAATCCTCGCCCGCTCGAGCGCGCGCGCCACCAGATGATCGATCGCCTCGACGTGGGCGCGCGCCGCGATTTCCGGCACGACGCCGCCATAGGCGGCGTGCGCGGCGATCTGGCTCAACACCTCGTCGCTGAGAATCTCTCCGCCGCCTTCGGGGCGCAGCCGCACCACCGCGGCCGCGGTTTCGTCGCATGTCGTCTCGATCCCCAGAACGCGCATCCCGTCCGCAATCCCCGTCTGTGCGCGCGGCTTCCGCGCCGCGCTGCGGCGCTCTATATCTGATCCTCGACCGCATCCCTCGCGAATAGTCCAGTCGGAGCGCCATGGCGACCCCTATCCACGAGTCCTCGTTCGCGGCGGCCGGCGGCCGCGCCCCGGGGTTCCGCGTCGCGGTGATGCGGCCGCTCGCCGAGGCCGAGCGCAGCGCCGTGCTGTTGCGCGCGCATGGCTTCGAGCCGGTCCTCGCGCCGGCGGCGGAGGTTCGCCCGACCGGCGCCGAGCCGCCCGACGCAGCCTTCGACGCCTTGCTGGCGACCAGCGCCAACGCCTTCGTGTTTCTGAGCCAGCCGGCGCGCGCCCGCCTGAGCGGGCTGAAGATCTACGTGGCGGGCGCGCGGACCGCCGCGGCGGCGCGCGCCGCCGGGCTCGGCGAGGCCGATGGAATCGGCGAGGACGCCGCGTCGCTGGCGCGCCTCATCGTCGCCGGGCTCGCCGGCCCGTCCCGGCTGCTCTATCTGGCGGCGCGCGACCGCAAGAGCGAACTCGAGTCGGCGCTCGCCGCCGCCGGGCACATGGTCGTTGCGACCGAAATCTACCGAGCCGCCGCGCGCGAGGCGTGGAGCGCGGCCGAGGCGGCGGGGTTTGCGAGTTGCGGGGCGGCGCTGCATTATTCCCGCCGCAGCGCCGAATTGACGGCCGGGCTCGCCGAACGCGCCGGGCGCGGCGACCGGCTTCGCGAAATGTTGAACGCCTGCCTGTCGCAGGACACGGCCGAGCCATTGCGCTCGATCGGCGCAAGGCGGATCGTGATCGCGTCCGGCGCGCAGGAATCCCTGCTGATGGCCGCGCTCGCCGCGGCGACCCCGACGACCAGGAGCCAATCATGACCAAGATCCTCGTTCTCTACTATTCCAGCTACGGCCATATCGAATCCATGGCGCAGGCGGTCGCCGCAGGCGCCCGCGACGCCGGCGCCGCCGTCGATGTGAAACGCGTCCCCGAGGTCGTGTCGGCCGAAGTCGCCAAGTCGATGCATTTCAAGCTCGATCAGGCGGCCCCGATCGCCAAGATCGACGAACTCGCCGATTACGACGCCATCATCTTCGGCACGCCGACGCGGTTCGGCAACATGGCCGGACAGATGCGCAATTTCCTCGACCAGGCGGGCGGCCTGTGGCTCCAGAACAAGCTGGTCGGCAAGGTCGCTGCGGTGTTCACTTCGACCGGGTCCCAGCACGGCGGCCAGGAATCGACGATCCTGACCTTCATTCCGACCATCCTCCATCTCGGCATGCTGTTCGTGGGGCTGCCGTACAGCTTCACCGGCCAGTTCGGCCACGACGAGGTCAAGGGCGGCTCGCCCTACGGCGCCTCGACGATCGCCGGCGGCGACGGATCGCGCCAACCCACGGCCGTCGAACTCGAGGGGGCGCGCTTCCAGGGCGCCCATGTCGCCAAGATCGCGACCAAGCTTTCGGCGTGATCGCCGCCGCCCCGGGCGCTGGTTTCCTTCCCTGGCCGCCTCCCTTATAGGAGGGGCGCAGCGAGGATGACAGCGCATGCCGGACGCGACCAGCCCAGAGCATATCCCCGAACCCGACGCCGGCGGCGACGGGACGGCCGCTTCGGGGGCCGATCCGGAACGCGAAGCGACCCCCAACCGCGACCGCCGGCACGAGCCCCCGGTCATCGAGGGGACGGCGATCAATTCCGAGCAATCCGACCCGCGCGCGGGCGCGGGCGGCGCCGCTGAGGCGGCGAGCGGGTTCGGCGACGGGCCGGTTGCGGAACAGCGGACCGCGGCGAAAACTCCGCTGTTGCTGTCCGCCGTGATCGGCGCGCTGGCGGGCGCGGCGGCGGCCGGGGCGGTCCTGTGGTTCGTCGAGCTGCGCTCGGCCGCCGACCCCGAACTCGTCGCCCGCCTCGAAAGCCTCGAGAAGGCGCCGCGGCCCGAGGCTCAGAGCGCGGCGATCGCGGCGCTCGACCGGCGCGTGGCCGCCGTGGAGGCGGCCTCGGCGGGCGCGCCGGACAGGGCCGTGGTCGACGGCCATGGCCAGCGGCTCGCCGCCCTGGAAGCTTCGGCGCTCGCCGCCAAGGCGGCTTCGGATGCGAACAAGAACGCTCTGGCGATCGCGCAAGCCGCGCGCGACGACGCCGCCAAGGCGCTCGCCCTGGCGAGCGCGCGCGGCGACAAGAGCGAGTCCGTCGCGGCGCCGGCGACCCCGCCGGGCGCCGATTCGGCGCTCGAGGATCGGCTCGGCCGGGTCGAGGCGGGTCTGGCCGCGCTCGGCCATGGCGCCGACGATCTCGCCGCGGTCAACCAGCGGCTCGACGCGCTCGACAAGGCGCTCGCCGCGCCCAAGACCGATACCCGCGCGCCCGCGGACGCCGCGGCCTCGAATCGCGGCGGCGTCGAACTCGCGGTCGTCGCCCAGGCGCTGCTCGACCGCCTGGGTTCGGGCGCGCCGTTCCCGGTGGAACAAGCCGCGCTCGAACGTCTGGGCGCCGATCCCGTCAGGCTGGCGGCGCTGAAGCCGCTGGCCGAACGCGGCGCGCCGTCGGCGGGCGCCCTGGCGACCGATTTCAGCAAGGTCGCGCCCGCCGCGCTGGCGGCGGCGGCGCCCGCATCGTCCGGAGGCGTGATGGATCGGCTGCTGGCCAACATGAGCAAGGTCGTGCGGGTGACGCCGATCGGCGAACTGGCGGGCGAGGATCCGCCCGCCTTGATCTCGCAGATCGGCGCCGCGCTCGCCCGCGGCCAGATCGAGCCGGCGGTCGGCGCCTGGGCGCGCCTGCCCGA
>JBEKZS010000081.1:0-20218 GCA_049509635.1 Roseiarcus sp. | reverse complement strand
GGGATCGACCGGCGCCTCGCGGTAGCGATATTCCGAGGCGACGTCGATCTCGACCGGCAGGCGCGCGAAGCGCTCGATCCAGTATTTGCCGATCAGCCCGGCCATATAGGCGGTGCCGCAGGCGCAGATCGTGATGCGCGACAGTTCGGCCGGATCGACCGGCCAGGCGAACAGCCGCGCGCGCTGCGCGCCCATGTCGACGTAATGGGCGAGCGTATGGCCGACGACCTCGGGCTGCTCGTGGATCTCCTTGGCCATGAAGTGGCGGTAATTGCCCTTCTCGATCAGCAGGCCGCCGGCCCGGCTGCGCACCATCCGGCGGGTCACGATCTTGCCGGCGGCGTCGTGGAAGGTCGCGCCCTGGCGCGTCAAGACGACCCAGTCGCCCTCCTCGAGATAGGCGATCCGGTCGGTGAACGGGGCGAGCGCGAGCGCGTCCGAGCCCAGATACATCGCGCCCTCGCCGTAGCCGACCGCGAGCGGCGCCCCCCGGCGGGCGCCGATCAGCAGGTTGTCGCAGCCGTCGAACAGATAGACGAGCGCATAGGCGCCGCGCATGCGAGGCAACGCCGCCGCGACCGCCGCCGCCGGGCTGCTGCCGGCGGCCATTTCGTCAGTGACCAGGAAGGCGGCGACCTCGCTGTCGGTCTCCGTCTCCAATCTATGGCCCCTGGCGATGAGTTCCTCGCGCAAGGCCTTGAAATTCTCGATGATTCCGTTGTGGACGACCGCCAGACGCCCGCTCGCATGCGGATGCGCATTGGCCTCGGTCGGCCGGCCGTGGGTCGCCCAGCGGGTGTGACCGATGCCGATCGCGCCGTCCAGCGGCGCGGCGGCGAGCCGCGCCTCGAGGTTGCGCAGCTTGCCTTCGGCGCGCCGCCGGGTCAGCCGCCCGCCCTCCAGCGTCGCCACGCCCGCCGAATCATAGCCGCGATATTCGAGCCGCTTCAGCGCTTCGACGATCTGGCCCGCGACCGGCCCGCTGCCGAGAATGCCGACGATGCCGCACATGGGCCGATCCTCAGGGGTCCGGGTGGAACTGGCGGCAAGGGTTAGCCCAGCCGGGCGCCGCCGCTCAAGTCACTTTGGGTGAGCGAAATGTCTCAATCCAGGATGCCGAACCGGCGCGGCGCCGCCCGCGCGGCTCACCGCCCCGCATCGTCGAGCGCGGCCGCCGGCGCGCGGGCGCCGAACGGCGGGTTCATCCGCACGATGACGAAGTTCAGCCAGGCGGCGAAGGCGACCCACAGCAGATAAGGCGCCAGCAGCCAGCCGGCCCAGCCCGCATAGGCGGTGACCCCGACGATCAGGCCGACGATCGACAGCCACAGGAAGGGCACTTCGATCAGCGCCCAATCCGGCCGGCGCAGGTTGAAGAACAGCGGGCTCCACAGCATGTGGAGGACGATGTTGACGCCATAGAGCAGCCCGATCGTCAGCCGCGCCGCGCCGTCGGGCGCCTGCGTCCAGGCGAGCACGCCCGCCCAGGCGGCGAGGCCGAGGATCAGGGTCCAGGCGGGCCCGAAGATCCAATCCGGCGGATTCCATGTCGGCTTGCGCAGCGCCCGGTACCAGGGCCCGACCGTGGTCATCGCCCCGCCGACCCCCAGGACGAGGATCGTCAGGACCGCGGCGACGATGATGGTGAACGTCATGACAGACCTGTTGGTCGAGCTATTCGCGCCCTCCGATATAGCACGGCGCGGCCTGGCCCGGGGCGCGGAAAGAATTGCGGCGATCGGACGCGGCGACCAATGCCAACCGCGGCTGCAGCCGCGCTGTTCCCGCGCCAGTCCAAGGAAATCCTAAACTATTGTTGATGGAGGGGCGCGCAACGCTTCGGCTTCGCCGGGGTTACCGCCCCAGCAGAACACGCGGGGCGTCGTCGTCGCAGGCCGGCTACCGTCCGGCAGCGGCGAATTCCATCGTCCAGCGTCGGGCCGGCGGCGAGCAGCGCGGCGCCGCCGGTCCGCCCGAGCAAATCCGCCATTCGCAGGAGTATCCAGAAATGTTCGCATCGATTGTCAGGACAGCCGCGGTCGCGGCGCTCGCCAGCGGCCTCGCCCTCGCCGCGCCGGTCGTCTCCCCGGCCGACGCCGCCATCCGGAACGGCGGCGGTTTCCACGGCGGCGGTTTCCACGGCGGCGGCGCTTTCCATGGCGGCGGGTTCCGCGGCGGCCGCTGGCATGGCGGCGGCTATTACGGCGGCTACGGCGGGTTCGTCGGCTATGGCTGCCCCTACTACGGCTATGGCTACGGCTACCGCTATGGTTACCGCTGCGGGCCGTTCCCGTTCGGCGTCATCGCAGGCGGTTGCTGCTGATCGCACCGAAGCGGGCCGCGCCGCCCCAGCCGGGCGGCGCGAGCCGGCGCTCCCGATTCCTCTACCGCCCCGGCCACTTCATCCCGCCGCGCCGCTCGCCTCCCCTTCGACGGAGGTCTCGCCGAGACGCTTGCCGAGCGCGATCTCGCGCGCGCCCTCCGCGCGCAGCCCCTCGGCGAGCGCCTGCGCATGGGACACGACGATCAGCTGCGAGCGCGCGGAGGCGCGGGCGATGAGCCGCGCGGAGCGGGGCGAGCAGATCCGGGTGCAGGCTCGTCTCCGGCTCGTTGAGGATCATCAGGTCGGGCGGCCGCGGCGAGAGCAGCGCGGCCGTCAGCAGCAGGTAGCGCAGCGTGCCGTCGGAGTGTTCGGCGGCGCTCAGCGGCCGCAGCAGCCATGCTGCGCGAAGGCGAGTTCGAACCGCGCGTCGGCGCCGACGACCTCGAGGCTCGCGCCGGGAAACGCGTCGGCGATCGCCTCGTCGAGTTCGTCGGCGGCGCCGATTTCCTGGATCGTCGCGATCGCGGCGGCGAGATCGGCGCCGTCGCCGGCGAGCGCCGACGTGCGCGTGCCGATCTGGGCTCGGCGCGCCGGCGCGTCGGGGTCGGTGCGGAAATAGTCGTAGAACCGCCAGGCGCGCAGGCGCTCGCGCAACGCCAGCAGTTCGCCCGCCTCGCGCGGATCGGCGCAATGGGTCAGCATGCTGTCGAACGCCGACCGGCCCCTTGCGCCGCACGCCCTCGATCGGCTGGACGCCCTGCTTCATGCCGCGCGAAAACGCCTCGGGCCCAGCCCAAAGCGCCGACTCGAGCCCGCCCTCGAGCGCCAGCGAGGGAATGATGCGCCCCTGGGCGATGTCGGCGAGCAGCCGCAGCGCGCGATAGAGGCTCGACTTGCCCACGCCATTGGCGCCGGTGACGACGTTCAGCGCGCCGAGTTCGAGCGTGACGTCGCGCAGCGAGCGGTAGCCGGAGACGGCGAGTTGGTCGATCATCCGCATGGCGCCAGGGTGGCCGAGCGGGGGGTCGCTGGCAAATCGGCAGGCCCCTCGCCCCGGGCCGCGGCGCCGGCGACCTGCGCGCTCGCGGCGGTCGTCGGCGATGGCGCGGCGGAGGGCTTCGGGGTCCGCAGGCCGCCGTCGCCGCGCGCCGCTTCAGCCGCCGCGCTTGCGCGGTTTCTGGCGCGCGCGGAACGCGCTCGCCCAGCCCGGCTTTTCGACCTGCCGGCCGCGGCCCAACGCGAGCGCGTCGGGCGCGACGTCCCTTGTCACCACCGACCCCGACCCGACATAGGCCCCGGCTCCGATCGACACCGGCGCGACCAGCGCCGAATTGGAGCCGATGAAGGCGCCTTCGCCGATTTCGGTGTGGAATTTCGAAAAGCCGTCATAATTGCAGGTGATCGTCCCCGCGCCGACATTGGCCCCGGCGCCGACGCGCGCGTCGCCGATGTAGCTGAGGTGGCTGACCTTGGCGCCCGCCTCGATCGCCGCGTTCTTGATTTCGACGAAATTGCCGACCTTGGCCGATTCGCCGATCGCCGCGCCGGGGCGCAGCCGGGCATAGGGGCCGACCGAAGCGCCCGCGGCGACCGTCGCGCCTTCCAGATGCGAGAAGGCGTGGATGACCGCGCCGTCGGCGACCGTCACGCCGTCGCCGAACACGACATGCGGCTCCACGGTCACGTCGCGGCCGAGCCGGGTGTCGTGGCGCAGGAACACCGTCTCGGGCGCGATCAGCGTCGCGCCCTCGCGCATCGCGCGCAGCCGCAGCCGCTGCTGCATGACCGCTTCGGCGGCGGCGAGCTGGACGCGGTCGTTGACGCCCATGACCTCGTCCTCGTCGGCGAGCCGCGCCGTCGCAACCAGCCCGCGCGCCGCGGCGAGCGCGACGATGTCGGTGAGGTAGTATTCGCCCGCGGAATTGTCGGCGCCGATCGCCTCCAGCAGGCCGAGCGCCGCGCGGCCCGAAATCGCCATCGGCCCGGCGTTGCAGAGCCCGATCGCGCGCGTCGCCGCGTCGGCGTCCCTGTGCTCGACGATCGCGACCAGCCGTCCGTCGCGCTCGACGAGCCGGCCGTAGCCGGCGGGATCGCGGGCGCGAAAGCCGAGCGCGGCGACCGTCGCGCCGTCTTCGAGGCCGGCGAACAGGCCCGCCAGCGTCTGCGGCCGCACGAGCGGAATGTCGGCATAGGCGATGAGGATTTCGTCATGGCCGCGCGCGAGCGCCGCGCGCGCGGCGAGCGCCGCATGGGCGGTGCCGCGGCGCTCGGCCTGGACGAACACGGCGACGGCGGGAGCCACGCGGCGCGCCTCCGCGGCGACGTCCTCGCGGTCGGGGCCGACGACCACGGCCAGATCGTCCGCGCCGGCCGCCATCGCCGCGCCCAGCGCATGGGCGAGCATCGAGCGGCCGGCGATTTCGTGCAGCGCCTTGGGCCGCGCCGACTTCATCCGCACGCCCTCGCCGGCGGCCAGGACGACGGCGAGGCGCCGGCGCGGGTTCGAATCGATCATCGCTGTTCCCCGGGCGGTTCGCGCTTCGCCCCGGCGAACCATTCCGCGCACGGGGCGTTGGGCTCGGCTTAGCCGCAGCCGCGCGAAAAAGTCCAGATCGATGCTCTAAAAAGCGTCTCGCCGCACTGCAATAATGCGATATAGAAGGCTGCCGTTTGACGGTCCGCCGCGCTGCGCCTGACACCGGATTCGCCGTCGAGTGCCTGTCGTAACGATGTTTCAGAGGAAGAATGCGTCGGGCGGCCCGGACCCGGTCCGGGAATCGCGGCGAGGCTGGCCAACATGAAGAACGACAAGTCGATCCGCCGGCGTCGCGACTTTCTCAAACTCGCCTTCGCCGGCGCCGTGGCGGGCGCGGGCTCGAGGCTGGCGGGCCTCGTCGGGGTGGCGGCGGCGGCGATTCCCTCGCTCGGGCCGCCGGCCCCGTTCGCCGCCGAAAACGTCGTCGAAATGGCGCGCCAGCTCGCCAAATCGCCGTTCAAGGCGCCCAAGACCACGCTGCCCGACCCGTTCGCCAACCTGACCTACGATCAGTATGTCGCGATCCGCTCGCGGCCCGACTCGGCGCTGTGGAGCGCCGACAATGTCGGGTTCGCGCTGGAGCCGCTGCATCGCGGGTTCATCTTCTCGACGCCCGTCGACATCGCCATCGTCGAGAACGGCGTGGCGCGCCGGCTCGCCTACGACCCCGGCGCGTTCGACTTCGGCAAGCTGCAGCCGCCCGCCGACCTGCCCGACATCGGCTATTCCGGCTTCAGGGCGTTGACCGCGGTCGAGGGACGCGGCTTCCAGGAAGTGGCGATCTACCAGGGCGCGAGCTTCTTCCGCGCCAAGGCGCGCGGCCAGACGATGGGCGTGACCGCGCGCGGACTGTCGATCCGCACCGGTGATCCCGACGGTGAGGAATTCCCGCTGTTCCGCGCGTTCTGGATCGAGAAGCCGACGCTCGCGGCCAATACGCTGATCATCCACGCGCTGCTTGATTCGACGAGCGTGACCGGGGCCTTCCGCTTCACCCTGCGCCCCGGCGAGGCGACGATCATCGACACGGAATCGACGATTTTCGCCCGCGTGGCGGTCGACCACGTCGGCCTCGGCGCGATGACCGGGATCTATCTGTTCGGCGATCTGTTCCGGCCGAAGATTCCCGACGTCCGCCCCAACGTCTACGACATCAACGGGCTGCAGATGCTGACCGGCAAGGGGGAGTGGATCTGGCGCCCGGTCGCCAACCGCGAGACCCTCCAGATCTCGGCGTTCACCGACCAGAATCTGCGCGGCTTCGGCCTGCTTCAGCGCAACCGTTCGTTCGCCACTTTCCAGGACGACGACCAGCGATGGGAGCTGCGGCCCTCGCTGTGGATCGAACCGATCGGGGACTGGGGCGACGGCCAGGTGCAATTGCTGGAAATCCCCACCGAGTCGGAGAACAACGGCAACATCATCGCCCAGTGGCGCCCGAAGGCGGGCATGCCGGAGGGCGCGACCCAATCCTTCGCCTATCGCCAGTTCTGGTGCTGGACGCCGCCGGCGCGGCCGACGCTGGCGACCTGCGCGGGCGTGCGGACCGGCAAGATCGGCAAGAACGTGCGCTTCGTCGTCGAATACGTCGGCGAGGTCTTCGGCGATCCCGCGCAGACCGCGGAGATCAAGGCGAACGTCACCGCTCATCCCGGGCAGATCATCTGGACCCGATCCTTCGTCTCGGCCGAGCGCAAGAGCATGCGCGTCGCGTTCGATCTGGAGCCCGGATCCGAGGCCTATTCGGAATTGCGGCTCGTCCTCGACTCCGCCGGCCAGCCGGCTGGCGAAACATGGCTCTATCGATGGACAGCGTGACCGCGCCGCCCGCCCAGCCCCTGCCCGCGATGCCGCCCGAAGCGCCGCTGGCGATGCCCGTGCAGTCGCTGACGCGCTTCGCCCGCAAGGAGCGGCGCGGCTGGGCGGCGCCGTCGCTCGCCTACACGCCGTGGGCGGCGCGTCTGTTCGTGTTCGGCGGCGCTCTGGCGCTGACGCTGTACGGCGCCTATGAGATCTACCGGGTCGTCGAGGTCGGCGTCATCACGCTGCTGGAATGGGTGCTGGTCGTCCTGTTCGTCGCCAACTTCTCGTGGATCGCGGTCGCGTTCACTTCGAGCGTCGTCGGCTTCCTCTGGCTGCTGTTTCGCGCGCCCGCGGCGGTCCCGCTGCCCGAGACGCTCGCCCGGAAGACAGCGGTCGTCATGCCGATCTACAACGAGGCGCCCGCGCGGGTGTTCGCCGCGGTCCAGTCGATCTGCGAGGATGTCGGGGCGACCGGCCTCGGCGACGCCTTCGACTATTTCTTCCTTTCGGACACGACCGATCCCGACGTCTGGATCGCGGAGGAGCGCGCGCTGCTGGCCATTCGCGAGCGCCTGCCCGGCGAGCGGCTCTACTATCGTCACCGACGCAAGAACACGAGCCGGAAGGCGGGAAACGTCGCCGATTTCGTCAGCCGCTGGGGCGGCGCCTACGACCATATGGTCGTGCTCGACGCCGACAGCCTGATGACCGGAGACGCCATCGTCCGGCTCGCGGTCGCGATCGAGGCCGATCCGGACGCCGGCATCATCCAGACGCTGCCGCTGATCATCAACCGCAACACCCTGTTCGCACGCGTCCAGCAGTTCGCCGCGCGCATCGCCGGGCCGATCGTCGCGGCGGGCCTCAGCGCCTGGATGGGGCGCGACGGCAATTACTGGGGCCATAACGCGATCATCCGGACGAGCGCCTTCGCGGCCCATTGCGGGCTGCCGAACCTGCGCGGCCGGCCGCCGTTCGGCGGCCACATCCTCAGCCATGATTTCGTCGAGGCGGCGCTGATCCGGCGCGCCGGCTGGGCCGTCTACATGCTGCCGACGCTCGGCGGCTCCTACGAGGAGAGCCCGCCCTCGCTGATCGATCTGGCGGCGCGCGACCGGCGCTGGTGCCAGGGCAATCTGCAGCATCTCCGAATCCTGCCGGCCAAGGGCCTGACGCTGGCTTCGCGCCAGCATTTCGCCAACGGCATCATGGGCTATCTCGCCTCGCCGCTGTGGATGGCGCAGCTGCTGGTCGGCATCGTGCTGGTGCTGCAGACGAGCTACATCCGGCCGGAATATTTCACCGCCGAATTCTCGCTGTTCCCGGCATGGCCGCGCTTCGACGCCGTGCGCGCCCTGCAATTGTTCGAACTGACCATGGGCGTGCTGCTCGCGCCCAAATTCTTCGGCCTGATCGCGGCGCTGATCCAGACCGACACGCGCCGGGGCTGCGGCGGCGCGGCGCGGCTGATCGCGTCGGCGATCCTGGAGACCGTGATGTCGGCGCTGCTGGCGCCGATCATGATGCTGATCCAGTCGGGCTCGGTCGTGCAGATCCTCTCGGGTCGGGACACCGGCTGGAACCCGCAGCGGCGCGACGACGGCTCGATCCCGCTCATCAGCATCGTCCGCCGGCATCGCGCCCATATGGCGCTCGGCATCCTGACCCTGTTCGCGGGCATGCTGATCTCGCCGTCGCTGGTGGCCTGGATGTCGCCGACGATCGCCGGCCTCATCCTCGCCATTCCGCTGTCCTGGGCGAGCGGCCAATTGTGGATCGGGGTCGCGCTTCGGCGCCTCGGCCTGCTGATCACCCCGGAGGAGACCGCGCCGCCCGCGATCGTGCTGCGGTCCAACGAACTGTCGATGGAGCTCGCCAGAACCGGCCGCGACGGCGACGACGGCCTGCGCGCCGTCCACGGCGACCCGGTGTTTCGCGCCCAGCACGAATCCTTCCTGCCCTCGGCCGGCCGGCGCCGGCGCGGCGAGGTCGATGTCGAGGAGGCGGTCGCGACCGCCAAGCTCAACGACGCCAAGTCGCTGGAGGAAGTCGTCGGCTGGCTCAAGCCCAAGGAGCGGATGGCGATCTTGAACGATCGCGCGCTGATCTCGCTGCTGGTGCGCCTGCCCGAATCGCTGCCGGCCCCGGACAAGGGCGCGAAGGCCGAGACGGTCGCCGCGGTCAGCGCGTGACCGGCGGCAATCGCCGGTCGAACAGCGGAAACAGCAACAGTCCGGCGGCGAAGCCGCCGACATGGGCGATCCAGGCGACCGGCGCGTCGGAAAGGCCGAATCGCTGCGCCCCGGCGCCGAACAGGAAATTGGTCGCCAGCCAGATCGCCAGGAAGATCACGACGCGCCGCTCGCCCAGCAGCAGGCGCAGCGGCGGCGCGCGAACCGCATAGTCGGAGCGCGCGGCCGCGCGCGAATAGCCGCCGGGACCGCCGAGCGGGCCGCCCGGCTCGAAGACAAACCGCGCGGCCGCCGCCATCAGTCCCGAATCGGCCGCCGACGCGCCGATCAGCGGCGTGAAATCCATCGCCGAGAACGCCCAATGGGCGAGCGCGCCCGCCACTGCGGTCGCCACGAACAGGGCGAGAAACCGCCAGGCGCCGATGCGCCTGGCGACCGGCGGCCCGAACGCGACGATCCAGATCGCGTTCAGGCCGACATGGCTCCACGACCCGTGAAGGAAAGCATAGGTCAACAGCGTCCACGGCATCGCGCCGGCGCGGAGCGCCGGAAATTCGCGGATCATCCGCGCCTGTCGCAGGGCTTCGGGGTCGACGTTGGCGCGCGCCAGGAGATCGTTCAGCCGGTCCGGCCACAGCGCGAGCGTGAGCCGGCCCGGAATGAAGGCGAAGTCGCCGACGACCAGATCCTGCGTCTCCGCAGATCCGAAGCTCACGATCGCGTGGACGGCGACCAGCGCCGCGACCAGCAGGATCACGACGCGCGGGGCGTCGAAGATCGGCTCCCTGCGCGCCCGCGCCTCGATCGGCATTCCGGGCGGCGGATCGTCAGGCGGCATCGGAGACCCTGAGTGCTGGAACGGGACGATGCGATAGCACGGCGCTCCATCGCGCGCGAAATCGAGCCGGGACGCAGGGTCGCGGTCGAACCGTCCGCAGGGGATAAGGACGCAAGAGGTCGTTTGACAAAGGAAAGGGAGAGCCCGGAGCAAGGGCTCTCCCCAATCCTGTCGAGAGACCGCCCCGCCGGACCGCAGCTGGACCGGCGTCGGGCGTCTCAAAGTCGACCGACCCTGCCGGGCAGCAACCGGCGAGACGACCAACCTACGAAACGCGCCCCGTCAGTGGAGCAGATGAGGGATCAAGCGCTTCGTCTTCTATGACCTCACTATCGCGCATCGCCCGCCGGCCCGCAACGGGTTCCTTAGCCTATTGTTAATTTCGGGGGCGGCGGCCAGGGCCGCCGCGCGGAGGCCGGCCCGCGCCCACGCCCTCCCGTCTGGCGCCCGTCCTGCTGGGGCGGGCCCAGGACCGTCGCTGCGCTCGCCAACTGCGCCATATCGGGACAGCGCGCCGCGGCCGGGATGTGAGGAACTGGTGAAGCTCGCCGCGAGTCAGGAATTGCATGCCTATTGGAGCGGCCTGCGCGGCGCGCGCAGCGCGCCCGAGCGCGCGGAGATCGATCCCGCCGCGATCCGTGGGGTTCTGGCCGACACCTTCATCCTCGAGCTCGACCAATCGCGCGGCTACCCGATCCGGGTCGCCGGAACCCGCACCAATCTGCTGTTCGATCGCGAACTGAAGGGCGGCGCGTTCGTCGACCTGTGGCGCAAGCCGGATCAGCGCGAGATCGCCGCCATGCTCGCCTGCGTCGCCGACGAGGCGGTCGCGGTCGTGGCGGGCGCCTCGAGCCGGCGCGAGGGGGGCGAGCCGATGGACCTCGAACTCCTGCTGTTGCCGCTGCGCCATCGCGGCGCCACCCACGCGCGCGCGCTCGGCGCCATCTCGCCCGCGTCCCTGCCGAGCTGGTTCGGCCTGCTGCCGGCCGCCCCCTTGAATCTGCTGTCGCTGCGAATCATCGAGCCGGGCGAGTCGACCGGCCGCGCGCCCTGCGCGGCGGCCAGCGAGGAGGCGCCCGCCCCGGTCGGGTTCGGCCGCGCGCCCGCGCTTGCGCGGCGCGGCCATCTGTTCGTCGTCCCGGGCGCCGCCGATCTCGGCTGAATCAGCCGGAATCCGACTTATGGTAATCCGACCTTAACCCACCGGACAATATGTTGTCCCGGCACGAGTCGATCAGGCGGGAAGGTCCAGCCGGTTCAGGAAGGTTCGCAAGTGAATTCCAGCGCGATGCCTTTGATAGAGGCCAAGTTTCAGGAGCGCCGCCGGCACCAGCGCGTCAGGGTGGTCCTTCCGGGCCGCTACATGCTCGAGGACCGGCGCGAATACGCCTGCCAGACGATCGACATATCGCCCGGCGGCGTCGCGCTCGCCGGAATGGCCCGGGGCGGCGTCGGCGAGCGGGTCATCGCCTATCTCAACCAGATCGGCCGCGTCGAGGGCACCATCGCCCGTCATCTGGACGATGGTTTTGCGATCCGGATGAAGCTGCCCATCATCAAGCGCGAGAAGCTCGCCGATCAGCTCACCTGGCTCGCGAATCGGCAGGCGCTCGGCATGGCCGAGGATCGCCGGCACGAGCGCATCCCGCCGCGGGTTTCGCACAGCACGCTCAAACTCCCGAGCGGCCAGGAGCATCTGGCCAAGCTCATCGACATTTCCATCTCGGGCGCCGCGCTGCTCGTGGCGGCCAAGCCGCCGATCGGTTCGCCGGTCACCATCGGCAAGACCCCCGCGCAAGTCGTCCGGCATTTCGAAGGCGGGATCGCAGTCGAATTCAACCGGCTCCTGCTGGCGGACACCTTCAGCGAGAATTCCGCGCTCTGAGCCGGCCCGCCGGCGCCGGGCGCGGGGTTCAGGCCAGTTCGACCACCAGGCCGTCCTGGAGCGTCACGCGCCGGTCCATGCGCGCGGCGAGGTCGAGGTTGTGGGTCGCGATCAGGGCGGCGAGGCCGCTCGCCCTCACCAGCGCGGTCAGGGTGCCGAACGCGTGGTCCGCGGTCTTCGGATCGAGATTGCCGGTCGGCTCGTCCGCCAGCAGGAGGCGCGGATTGTTGGCGACCGCGCGCGCGATCGCGACCCGCTGCTGCTCGCCGCCGGACAATTCGGCCGGGCGATGGTCTTCGCGCGCGCCGAGCCCGAGATAGGCGAGCAGTTCGCTGGCGCGCCGCGCCGCCTTGGCGCGCGAAAGGCCGTGGATCATCTGGGGCAGGATCAGATTCTCGGCGGCCGAGAATTCGGGCAGCAGGTGGTGGAATTGATAGATGAAGCCGATCTCGTTGCGGCGCAGCGCCGTGCGCGCGTCGTCCGACATCGCCGCGGTCGGCGCGCCGGCGATATAGACCTCGCCCGCGTCCGGCGATTCGAGCAGGCCGGCCAGGTGCAGCAGCGTCGACTTGCCGGCGCCCGACGGCGCGATCAACGCCACCGACTGGCCCGCCCACAGCGCCAGCTCGGCGCCGCGAAGAACCTCGATCGTCGCCTCGCCGCGGCCGAAGCGCCGCTCGACCCGATGCAGCCACAGCGCGGGCGTCTCCGGCTCATTCATAGCGCAGCGCTTCGACGGGATCGAGCCGGGCGGCGCGCCAGGAGGGATAGATGGTCGCCGCGAGCGACAGGAACAGCGTCATCGCGACCACCGCGGCCACGTCGCCGTTCTCGACCCGCGAGGGCAGTTGCGAGAGAAAATAGAGGTCGGACGGAAACAGGCTGACGCCGAGCAGCTGATTGAGGCCCACCCGGATCGCATCGACATTGTGCGCGACGATCACGCCGAGGACGAGGCCGGCGGTCGTGCCGACGACGCCGATCGTCGCGCCGGTGATGAGGAAGATGCGCATCACGGCGCCCCGGGTCGCGCCCATCGTGCGCAGCACGGCGACGTCGTGCGCCTTGTCCTGGACCAGCATGATGAGGCCGGAGACGATGTTGAGCGCGGCGACCAGCACGATCAGCGTGAGGATGGCGAACATCACGTCGCGCTCGACCGTCAGCGCGTCGAAGAACGTCTTGTCGCGCTCGCGCCAGTCGACCGCGATCATCGGGCGCTGCAGCGCCGGCTCGATCCGCTCGCGCACGCCGTCCATGTGGTCGGCGTCGTCGACGAAGACCTCGATCACATTGGCCTGGCCGTCGAGATTGAAATAGGCCTGCGCCTCGGCCAGAGGCAGGAATATATAGGCGTTGTCGTAGATCGACATGCCGACCCGGAATATCGCGGCGACCGTGTAGGACTTCCGGCGCGGCGTGACGCCGAACGGCGTCTGCGCGCCGCCCGGCGCGAGCAGCGTGAGCTTGTCGCCGATGCGCAGGCTGAGCCGCTCGGCGACGCCGGCGCCGATGGCGGCGCCCTGCCCGGCGTCGAAGCCATCGAGCGATCCCTGCCTGATATTGGCGCCGATCCCCGGCAGGCGCCTCAGATCGGCCTCGTGAACGCCGCGCACCAGCGAGAAGGTCGAACCATAGGGCGAGGAGGCGAGCGCCTGGCCTTCGACCAGCGGCAGCGCGAAGCGCACGCCGGCGACCTTGGCGACCCGGGCCGTCACCGCGGCATAATCGGTCAGCGGCGTCTCCGCCCCCTGCAGGAAGATGTGCCCGTTGACCCCGATCATCTTGTCGAGCAGGTCGTGCCGGAACCCGTTCATCACCGACATCACCACGATCAGCGCCGCCACGCCGAGCACGATGCCGGCGAAGGAAAAGCCGGCGATCACCGAGATCGACCCCTGCGCCCGCCGCGCGCGCAGGTAGCGCGCCGCGACCATCCATTCGAAGGCGGAGAACGGCCGCGGCGACCTGATCGCGGGCCCCGGCTCGAGCGCGGCGTCGGTCATGCGCGCGCGGCTTCGCCGCCGCGGCCTCCCGCGCCGGCGGCGCGAGCCGGGCGCTCGCCCAGGCGGCTCACGCGACGCCGCCGAGGCGCGCGATCGCTTCGTCGAGGCCGACCAGTTCGCGCTGGCCCGATCGCCGGTTCTTGATCTCGACCTTGCCGTCGGCGAGGCTCTTGGGCCCGACGATGATCTGGTTCGGCAGCCCGATGAGGTCGAGCGTGGCGAATTTCGCGCCGGGGCGCTCGTCGCGATCGTCGTAGAGCACTTCGACGCCGGCCCCGGCGAGCGCGCCGTAGATCCGCGCGCAGGCGGCGTCGGTCGCGGCGTCGCCGATCTTGAGATTGGCGAGCCCGACCGCGAAGGGCGCCACGGCGTCGGGCCAGATGATGCCCGCCTCGTCGTGGCCGGCCTCGATCAAAGCCGCCGCCAGGCGGCTGGGCCCGATGCCGTAGGAGCCCATGTGCACCGGGTGCTCCTTGCCGTCGGGACCGTTGACGACCGCCTTCATCGGCAGGGAATATTTGGTGCCGAAATAGAAGATATGGCCGACCTCGATGCCGCGCGCCGATACCCGGGCGGCGGGGTCGAGCGCGCCGAAGGCGCCCGCGTCGTGCTTCTCGGACGTCGCGGCGTAGAGCGAGGTCCACCGGTCGACGATCGCCTGGACCGCGGCGGCGTCGTCGAAGGCGATATCCGCCGGAGGCGGCGCGAAGGCGAGGTAGTCGCGGTGGCAATAGACCTCGCTCTCGCCGGTCGAAGCCAGAATGACGAATTCATGGCTGAGGTCGCCGCCGATCGGGCCGGTGTCGGCGACCATCGGAATCGCGGTCAGGCCGAGCCGGGCGAAGGTCCTGAGGTAGGCGACGAACATCCGGTTGTAGGAATGGCGCGCGCCGACCGCGTCGAGATCGAAGGAATAGGCGTCCTTCATCAGGAATTCGCGCGAGCGCATCACGCCGAAGCGCGGCCGCACCTCGTCGCGGAATTTCCACTGGATGTGGTACAGATTCAGCGGCAGGTCCTTGTAGGATCGGACATGGGCGCGGAAGATTTCGGTGATCATCTCCTCGTTGGTCGGCCCGTAGAGCATGTCGCGCTCGTGCCGGTCCCGGATCCGCAGCATTTCCTTGCCGTAGTCCTCGTAGCGTCCGGACTCGCGCCACAGATCGGCCGGCTGGATGGTCGGCATCAGCATTTCGATCGCGCCGGCGCGATCCTGCTCCTCGCGCACGATCGCGCTGATCTTGGCGAGCACCCGCAGGCCGAGCGGCAGCCAGGCGTAGATGCCGGCCGCCTCCTGCCGGATCATCCCCGCGCGCAGCATGAGCCGGTGCGAGGCGATTTCCGCCTCCTTGGGCGTCTCGCGGGAGATCGGCATGAAATAGCGGGACAGGCGCATGAATCCGGGAACTCCGGGCTTGCGCCGCCGCGAATCGCGGGGATCGGCGGGGCGGGATGGAACGGCGGGCCAAATGACCCCAACAGGCGCCAAATGACAAGCGCGGTCTGCCGGCGGGCAGGCGGCGGCGGGCGGCTGGCGCGCCATGGTCTCACATTTTCGTGATGCGCCCCGGACGTAATCTTCGCGGCGCCGCCGCGTATACAGTTTGCCGGGGCGAGCCTTCGATCCGGCGGGCGCGAGACTTGGCGCTCTGCTCCAATCATTCACGAGGATATTGCCATGAACTCCAGGACCGCACTCACCGCCGCGACCCTCGCCGGATCGCTCGCCGCCGCGCTCGCGCTGGCGGGCGCCGCCAAGGCCGGGCCGGCGCCGGTTCAGGCCGGCGCCGACAAGTGCTACGGCGTCTCGCTGGCCGGCAAGAACGATTGCGCCGCCGGCGCCGGCACCTCCTGCGCCGGCACTTCGAACGTCGACTACGATCCCCACGCCTGGAAATATGTCGCCAAAGGCTCGTGCGACACGATCATGACCCCCAAGGGCCATGGTTCGCTGACCCAGATGTGAGCGGCGCCGCCGAGCCGACGACTTCGCCCTCCCCGGTTCGGGGAGGGCCGCGCGGGGAAAAAATCCAGAATGGTTGCAGGCGATTGATGTCGCCGACATCATAGCCGCCGTCGCTGCTGCCGGCGCCTGGGCCGGCCCGCAGATGTTCCGAACAGCGGTCCGCCCATCGCGATCCATCGGGCCGCCGCCCTATCGCCAGAGCGGCCGGCTGCCGCGCCGCCGGCGAGACCCGCGGCGGTCGACGTCCGGGGGCGCGCGGAGCGGCGCGACCGTCACCGGCGGTTCGGCGAACGGACTCGAGCATTCAAAAAGACGCAGGGCTTCTCCTGGGTCTCCAAAGCGACAGAGGTCATAATCTCGATCACGCCAATCGCCTGGAACGACTCTGGCGTTGCCCCCGCCGCCGCGATCGGTCAGGGTTGCGCCGCTACGAGAGGTCGGCGGTGAGCGAGGCGTTTCAGACCCTGGCCGAATTGCGCGCCGCGCTGGCGAGCGGGGCGTCGAGCGCGCAGGCGATCGCCCGGCGCACGCTCGCCGACATCGAGGCGCGCAACCCCGCGCTGCGCGCCTTTGCGACGGTCGACGCCGAGGGCGCCCTCGCCGACGCGCGCCGCGTCGACGAGGCGCGCGCGCGCGGGATAGACCCCGGCCCGCTCGCCGGCGCGCCGGTCGGGATCAAGGACATCATCGACGTCGCCGGCCTGCCCACGCGCGGCGGCTCGCTGACCCGCGCGGGCGCGGCGCCCGCTTCGCGCGACGCGCCGGTCGTGGCGCGCTTGCGCGCGGCCGGGGCGATCATCATCGGCAAGACCCACACGGTCGAATATGCGTTCGGCGGCTGGGGCGTCAACGAGACGATCGGCACGCCGCGCAATCCTCGCGACCTGGCGCTGGCGCGGGTTCCCGGCGGTTCGTCGAGCGGCTCGGGCGTCGCGGTGGCGGCGGGCTTGTGCCTCGCCGCGCTCGGCACCGACACCGGCGGCTCGATCCGCCTGCCGGCCTCGTTCTGCGGGGTCGTCGGCCTCAAGACGACGATCGGCCTCATCGACAAGGCCGGGACGATTCCGCTGGCCTCGATGTTCGACACGATCGGGCCGCTGACCGGCGCGGTGGCGGACGCGGCGACGATGCTCGGCGTCCTCGCGCCGGCCGAGGACGAGCGCGCGCCAGGGTGGACGCAGAGGCTGGCGGCGCTCGGCCGCGGCCAAGCGGCGTCGATCGCCGGCCGGCGCATCGGCGCGATCGTCAACCTCGGCGTCGATCTGCATCCGGAAACCGCGCGCGTGTTGCGCCTGACGCAAGACCTTCTCGCCGCGTCGGGCGCCGCCGTGACCGCGCTCACGCTGCCGCGCGCCGTCGGCGAACTCTCGGCGCCCTGCAACGAGATTCTGGCGATCGAAGCCTATCGGCTCTACGGCCATTTCGCCGAAGCCGATCCCTGTCTGCTCGGGGCGCCGGTCGCCAGGCGAATCCGCGCCGGCCGCGAGATTCCCGCCCATCGCCTGATGGCGATCCTGGCCGAGCGCGAGGCCTGGCGCCGGGAGATGGCGCTGCTGTTCGACCGGTTCGACGCGATCCTCACGCCGACCACGCCGTTCCCCGCGCCCACCCTCGAAGAGCACGACGAAGACGTCTCGCCGGCTGTGTTCACCCGCTTCGTCAACTTTCTCGACCTGGCCGCGGTTTCGCTGCCGATGGGCGCGACGCCGGGCGGCCTGCCGGTCGGCATGCAGATCGTGGTTCCCGGCCGCGGCGAGCCGGCGGCGCTCGAAATCGGCGCGGCGCTCGAGGCCGCGCGCGGGCCGTTGCGCCTCGGGCCGGCGGTCGCTTGAGGCGGGTCGCGGTCCTCGGCGGCGTCGCCGGACTCGCGGTCGCGGTCGCGCTGATCGTCGCCTATGGCGCGGGCGCGGTGGCCGCGCCGATCGCCCGGATGGGCTGGCTCGGCTTTGCCCTGTTTTGCCTCGCCCATCTGCCGGTCGCGGCGCTGCTGGCGATCGGATGGCGCGTCTGCCTGGCGCCCGACGCCGCCGCGCCGTTGCTGGCGATCGCCTGGGCGCGGGTGCTGCGCGACGCGGGCGCCGAGGTGTTGCCGTTTTCCGAGATCGGCGGCTTCGTAATCGGCGCCCGGGCCGCCGCGCTCGGCGGCCTTTCCGCCGCCGCGGCGGCCGCCTCCACCCTCGTCGACATCACCGCCGAGGCGGTCGCCCAGCTCGGCTTCATCGCCCTGGGGCTGCTCGCGCTCGGCGACCTCAGGCCCGACGCGGCGATCATCCGCCCCGCCCTGCTCGCGGTCGTCGGGCTCGCCGGCCTCGCCGTCGCGCTGACCCTCGCGCTGCGGCGCGGCGGATGGCTGTCCGGGCGCGCGAGCGCGGCGGCGAAGCGCTGGCTCGGCGCCCTCGGCCCGGTCGACGGCGCGCTGGCGGCGCTGCGCGCGATCGTCGCGCGTCCGGGCGCGCTCGCCGCCTGTCTCGGCTGGCACCTCGTCGCCTGGCTGGCGGTCGCGCTCGAGGCCTGGCTGGCGCTGCGGCTGATCGGCGCGCCGGTCTCGATCGAGGCCGCGGTCGCGCTGGAAAGCCTGCTGTTCGCCTCCCGCAGCCTCGGCTTTTTCATGCCCAACGCGCTGGGCGTCCAGGAGGGCGCCTATGCGCTGCTGGCGCCGCTGGTCGGGCTGACCCCGGCCGACGCGCTCGCGCTTTCGCTCGTCAAGCGCGCGCGCGATCTGGCGATCGGCGCGCCGGCGCTGCTGATCTGGCAGAAGACCGAGGCGAGCCGGATCCTGAGGGCGAAACCCGACGCCGCCGCGCGATGAGCGCCGCGGCGCGGCGGCCTGCGCCTCTGTCGCCGGCGCGGCGGGCGTGATAAACCGGTTGCGTGTTTTTCCAGAGTTCCCGAGCCGAGAGTTCCCGAGCATGTCGCCTTCGATCCTCCCGCTCCGCGCCCCCCTCGCCGAACCCGCCGCGCCCCGCCTCGACCTCGCCCATCGACCGCGCCGCAACCGCAAGGCGGAATGGGCGCGCCGGCTGGTCGCGGAGCACGTCCTGACCGCCAATGATCTGATCTGGCCGCTGTTCCTGGTCGATGGCGATGCGCCGCGCACGCCGGTCCTCGCCATGCCCGGCGTCGACCGGGTCAGCGTCGACGAGGCGGTCCGCGAGGCGGCGCGCGCGGCCGCGCTCGAAATCCCCGCGATCGCGCTGTTTCCCTGCACCGACGCGGCGCTGAAGGACGAACGCGGCAGCGAGGCGTTCAACGAGAACAACCTGGTCTGCCGCGCCTGTCGCGCGATCAAGCAGGAATTCCCCCAGCTCGGCCTCGTCACCGACGTCGCGCTCGATCCCTACACCAGCCACGGCCATGACGGGCTGATGGCGGGAGACCGGATCGTCAATGACGAGAGCGTGGCGGCGCTCGTGCGCCAGGCGCTCAACCAGGCGCGGGCGGGCGCCGACGTCATCGCGCCCTCCGACATGATGGACGGCCGGGTCGGCGCGATCCGCGCCGCGCTCGACCAGGAGGGCTTCGAGGACGTCCAGATCCTCGCCTACGCGGCCAAATACGCCTCCGCCTTCTACGGCCCGTTCCGCGATGCGATCGGCTCGTCGGGCGCGCTCAAGGGCGACAAGCGAACCTACCAGATGGACCCAGCCAACAGCGACGAGGCGATCCGCGAGGTCGCCGCCGATCTCGAGCAGGGCGCCGACATGGTGATGGTCAAGCCGGGCCTGCCCTATCTCGACATCGTCCGCCGCGTGAAGGAGCGCTTCGCCGTGCCGACCTTCGCCTATCAGGTGTCGGGCGAATATTCGATGATCATGGCCGCCGCCCAGAACGGCTGGCTCGACGCCGACCGGGCGATGATGGAGAGCCTGATCGCGTTCAAGCGCGCCGGCGCCGATGGCGTGCTGACCTATTTCGCGCCGCGCGCCGCGCAACGGCTGAAGGCGGCGCGATAGCGCGCCGCCCGCCGCGCTCACAGTTGCTTGAAGGTGATCTTGCCGTCGTCGCCCTTCTTCCAGACGTACCAGACGTAGTCGACCGTCGTCCGGTCGCCCTTCGCGTCATAGGCGATCGGGCCGATGACGGTGTTGAAGGTGATGCCGGAATGCATGACTTCGGCGATCTTCTTGGGATCGAGCGAATTGGCCTTTTCCGCCGCCTGGGCGATGATCTGCACGCCGGCGTAGGAATAGAGCGTGTAGCCTTCAGGCTCGAAGCCCTTGGCCTTGATCGCCGCCACGATGTCCCTGGCGTTGGGATTGTTGCGCGGCTCGGGACCGAACGACATCAGCGTGCCCTCGACGCCGGGGCCGCCGATCGAGGCGAATTCGTTGTCGGTGATGCCGTCGCCGGAGATCATGATCGTCTTCAGGCCCTGATCGCGCATCTGGCGCACGATCAGCCCGCCTTCGGTGTGCAGGCCGCCCCACATCAGATAGTCGGCGCCCGAAGCCTTGATCTTGGAGACGATCGCCGAATAGTCCTTCTCGCCGGTGTTGACCCCTTCGTAGAGAACCTCCTTCTTGCCGCCGGCGTTCATGAAGCCGCGGGCGGCGTCGGCGAGGCCCTGGCCGTAGGTCGTCTTGTCGTGGACGATCGCGATCTTCTTGTCCTTGAGCTCGCCGAGCGCGAGTTCGGCCCACAGCTTGCCCTGCTGGTCGTCGCGGCCGCA
>JBEKZS010000080.1:0-20443 GCA_049509635.1 Roseiarcus sp. | reverse complement strand
CATCCCCTCACAAAACGCTTGCCGGAAAACCAAAATACTGGTATTCAGAATGATCTCCCCTGCATCAGAGGACTCCGCGATGACCCCGCCCGCCCGGCCTGACCGCGAGATCCGGCTCACCGCCGATGAGGGCCTCCTCGGGCGCGTTCCCGTCTTGCCCCCCCGGCGCGACGGCCAGCGGCAGGCTTCGATCGCCGCCGGCCTGGTCGGCGGCGAGGGCGCCGGCGTCATTTCCAAGTGGTCCGTCCTCCAACGTCGAAACGCGCCCTCGCAGGCGATCCTCGAAGGGGCGACTGCGCTCGTTCGCGGCGCCATTCGTCCTTGTTCCCGCGCTTACCGCGTCCCGGGGCCTTCGAGCGCCCGGGAAGCGCGGGCGCCGCGGATCGCAGAATATTTCCGCAGGCTCGCATGCCCTTGAAATTCCACGATATCTTATGAAAACCTGGAAATAAAAAGAGACGTCCGGAAGGTTCCAGAAGGTTCCAGAAGGTTCTAGAAGGTTCTAGAAGGTTCCAAAAATATCCACCGGCCTCCGGGCCCGAGCGAGGCGTTAGGGATGGCGGGCGGACGACCGCGACGGGCTGGACCGCGTCGCGTCGACGGGGCGGGCGGCAAAATCCCTCTCCGACTCCGCGCCGGGGCGGTCTGCGGCCTTCAGGCGGCCAGCAGCGCGCGCCGCCGCGCCAGCGTCTCGGCGCCGCGCGCCACCGCCGCGGCGAGTTCCGGCTCGAGATCGGCGGCCGGGAGGCCGAATTCGGCGGCGATCGCGGCGAGGCCGGCGTCGCGGGCGAGGCCCGGCGCGCCGGAGGCCACGCCGACGCTCGGCTCGAGGATTGCGGGATCGTCGGCAGGGTCTGCGCGCATCGCGTCCTCTCGGATCGCCGCCCGCGCATCCGGGCGGGAACCCCCGGGATTTACGGTCTGGCGGGATTGCGATTGCGCCGGCCCGGCGCGCGGCCTAATGCTCGACGACGATCCCGGAGGGATTCGTCGTGTCTGCTGCGAAATTCGCCGTCCTCCCGCCGCTTCTCCTCGCGATCCTCGCCGCCTCGCCGTGCGGCGCGCAGGAATCCTCGCAGCCGATCTACGCCCCGCCCCGCTACGCGACGCCGCAGTTCGCCCAGCCGCGCTACGCCAGCCCGCAATACGCGCAGCCGCAGCCCGCGCCGCCGCAATATGCGCAGCCGCGCTACGCCCAGCCCCAATATGCGCAGCCGCAATACGCTCAGCCCCAATATGCGCAGCCGCGCTACGCGCAGCCGCAATAGGGGTCGGCCGCCGCGGTTCGCGGCGCGGCGCGGGACGCTCCCTTTGCGGCGCCCGGCCTTGACGAGAACAAAACAGGAACATATAAAGACGGCTCACGCGTCGGTGGAGGGCGTCATGAAGCGTCGCGCGGTCGGGTTCGTGCAGGATTTCGTGGAATTGGCCGCGCTGGCCGCGTTCGTGGCGATGATCGGGCTGGTCGCGCGCGGCGTCGGCGCGTGAATGGCTGTTGACGGGCGGGCGGCCCGGCTCGACGCGCCGCGGGCGGGCGGCGACAATGGCGCCCCGGGAGATTCGCTTTGGACCAGGACCTCGTCGAATCCGTCGGCTTCGTGCATCTGCACGTGCATTCCTCCTATTCGCTGCGCGAGGGCGCGCTGGCGATCGAGACGCTGGCCAGGCTCGCCAAGGCCGATGCGATGCCCGCGCTGGCGATCACCGACACCAACAACCTGTTCGGCGCGCTCGAATTCTCCGAAAAGCTCGCCAAGGCGGGGGTCCAGCCGATCGTCGGCGCGCAGATCTGCGTGGATTTCGGCGACGCGCCCGCCACGTCGAACCCGCGCGCCGACCAGCGGCTCGCGCGCGCGCCGATCGTGCTGCTGGCGCAGAGCGAGGCCGGCTATCGCAACCTGATGCGGCTCGCCACCGAGGTCTGGCTCGCCCCGACCGACGGCGACGAGCCGCACGTCCGCTTCGACGGGCTCGGCGCGCTCGACGGCCTCGTCGCGCTGACCGGCGGCCCGGCGGGGCCGATCGACGGCGCGCTCTCGGCCGGCCTCGCCGATCTCGCGGACGCCCGGCTGGCGCGGCTGGCGACGCGGTTCGACCGGCGCCTCTATCTCGAGCTACAGCGCCACGGCCTCGAATCCGAGCGGGCGAACGAGCCGGCGCTGCTCGACCTCGCCTACGCCCGGTCGCTGCCGCTGGTCGCGACCAACGAGCCCTATTTCGCCGCTCCCGCCGATCACGAGGCGCAGGACGCGCTGCTGTGCATCGCCGACGGCGCGCTGATCGGCGCCGGCGACCGGCGCCGGCTCTCGGGCGAGCATTGGTTCAAGACCCGCGCCGAAATGACCCGGCTGTTCGCCGACCTGCCCGAGGCGAGCGCCAGCACCGTCGAGATCGCGCTGCGCTGCGCTTTTCGCGCGCAGACGCGCAAGCCGATCCTGCCGCGGTTTGCCTCCGCGACCGGCGCGGCGGTCGACGAGGTCGGCGAATTGCGCGCGCAGGCGGCCGCGGGCCTCGCCGCGCGGCTGGAGCGCCACGGCTGCGCGCCGGGATTCGCCGAGGCGGACTACCGAGCCCGGCTCGCGTTCGAGCTCGACGTCATCGTCAACATGAAATTTCCCGGCTATTTCCTCATCGTCGCCGATTTCATCCAATGGGCCAAGCGCCAGGACATTCCGGTCGGGCCGGGGCGCGGTTCGGGCGCCGGTTCGCTGGTCGCCTACGCGCTGACGATCACCGATCTCGACCCCATCCGGTTCGGGCTGCTGTTCGAGCGCTTCCTCAATCCCGAACGCGTCTCGATGCCGGACTTCGACATCGACTTCTGCCAGGACCGGCGCGACGAGGTGATCGCCTATGTGCGCGGGCGCTACGGCGCCGACCGCGTCGCGCAGATCATCACCTTCGGCTCGTTCCTCGCGCGCGGCGTCATGCGCAACGTCGGGCGCGTGCTGGAGCTGCCGCTCGGCCAGGTCGACAAGCTCGCCAAGCTGGTGCCGCAGAACCCCGCCAATCCCGTCAGCCTGAAACAGGCCGTCATCGACGAGCCGCGCCTGGGCGAGGCCGCCGAGGCCGATCCGCGCGTCGCCAAAATGCTCGCCATCGCCGGCCGGCTCGAAGGTCTCTATTCCAACGCTTCGACCCATGCGGCCGGCGTGGTGATCGGCGACCGGCCGCTGGTCGAGCTCGTGCCGCTCTACCGCGATCCGAAATCCGACATGCCGGCGACCCAGTTCAACATGAAATGGGTCGAGCCCGCGGGGCTCGTCAAATTCGATTTTCTCGGCCTGAAGACGCTGACGACGCTGGCGAAGGCCGTCCGGCTGCTGGCGCGGCGCGGTGTGGCGATCGACCTGTCGAGGATCCCGCTGGACGACGCCTCGACCTATGAGATGCTCGGGCGCGGCGAGACGATCGGCGTGTTCCAGGTGGAGAGCGGCGGCATGCGCAGGGCGCTGGTCGAGATGCGCGCCGACCGCTTCGAGGACATCATCGCGCTGGTCGCGCTCTACCGGCCGGGTCCCATGGCCAACATCCCGCTCTATTGCGCGCGCAAGCTCGGCCACGAACAGCCCGACTATATCGATCCCCAGCTCGAGCCGGTGCTGCGCGAGACGTTCGGCGTCATCATCTACCAGGAACAGGTGATGCAGATCGCCCAGGTCCTGTCGGGCTATTCGCTCGGCGAGGCCGACCTGCTGCGCCGCGCGATGGGCAAGAAGATCAAGGCCGAGATGGACGCCCAGCGGGCGCGCTTCGTCGACGGCGCGGTCGCGCGCGGCCTCGGCCGCGCCAAGGCCGACGAAATCTTCGACCTGCTCGCCAAATTCGCCGATTATGGCTTCAACAAGAGCCATGCGGCGGCCTACGCCCTCATCGCCTACTGGACCGCCTGGTTCAAGGCCAACCACCCCGTCGAGTTCCTCGCCGCGTCGATGACGCTCGACAAGTCGAACACCGACAAGCTCGCCGAATTTCGCGGCGAGGCGATCCGGCTCGGCGTCAGGGTGGCGCCGCCCTCTGTCAACGGTTCGGACGTCGATTTCGACGCCCGCCTCGAGCCCGGCGGGGCGCTGTCGATCGCCTACGCGCTCTCGGCGGTCAAGGGCGTCGGCGAGGGGCAGGCCGAAGCCATCGTCGCCGCGCGCGGCGACCGGCCGTTCGCCTCGCTGAGCGACCTGGCCCGCCGCATCGATCCGCGCGCCGTCAACAAGAAGGCGCTGGAGAGCCTCGCCGCCGCCGGCGCGTTCGACGAAATCGAGCCCGAGCGCGCGGTCGCCCTGGCCGCGGTCGAACCCGTCCTCGTGCTCGCCAACCGCGCCGCCCAGGAGCGGGCGGCGGGTCAGAACGCGCTGTTCGAGGAAGCCGAATCCGCGCCGCTGAAGCCGCGCGCGGCGCCCTGGCCGGCGGCCGACCGGCTGCGGCGCGAATATGACGCGGTCGGCTTCTTCCTGTCGGGCCATCCGCTCGACGCCTATCAGGGCGCGCTCGCCAGGCTGGGCGTGCTGCGCTGGGCCGATTTCGTCCGCGGCGTGCGGCGCGGCGCGACCTCGGCGCGGCTCGCCGCCAGCGTGCTCGATCGCACGGAGCGGCGCACCAAATCGGGCGCGCGGCTCGGCGTCGTCCAGCTCTCCGATCCCTCGGGCCGATACGAGGCGATCCTGTTCGCCGAGGGCCTCGGCCAGTATCGCGACCTCCTGGAGAAAGGCTCCGACGTGCTGGTCACCCTGCAGGGCGCGATCGAGGGCGAGGACGTGCGCGCGCGCATCGTCCATGTCGAATCGCTGAGCGAGGCGGCGGCGCGCGTCCACCGGGGGCTGCGGATCTTCCTGCGCGACGCGGCGCCGCTGCCCTCGATCGAGGAGCGCCTGCGCGCGCGCGGCGAGGGCGAGGTTTCGCTCGTCGTGCTGCTGGGCGCGGCGGCGGGCGAGGTGGAGATCAGGCTGCCCGGCCGCTTCGCGGTCTCGGCCGCGATCGCCGGCGCGCTGAAGGCGGTGCCGGGGGTGGTGGCGGTGGAGCACGTGTGAGGCGCGGCCCGGCCGCGCCTTGCCATTGCCGCCACGCTCCTCTATATGCGCGCACATTCCACAGGCGGATTTTCGTCGTTCCTGCTTCAAGGACCGGCTCCGGTGGCGGCTTCATCCCCGCCCATTCGATCCGCCGAGGCTCAACCGGATAGGACCCGCACCATGTCAGTGCCTGATTTCTCCATGCGCCAGCTGCTCGAATCGGGCGCCCATTTCGGCCATCAGTCGCATCGCTGGAACCCGAAGATGGAGCGCTACATTTTCGGGGCGCGCAACAGCATCCACATCATCGACCTCGCGCAGACCGTGCCGCTGCTGCACCGGGCGCTGCAGACCATTTCGGACACCGTCGCCAAGGGCGGGCGCGTGCTGTTCGTCGGCACCAAGCGCCAGGCGGCCGATTCCATCGCCGAGGCGGCCAAGCGGTCCGCGCAATATTTCGTCAATGCGCGCTGGCTCGGCGGCATGCTGACCAACTGGAAGACGATTTCGGCCTCCAT
The DNA here is from genome assembly GCA_049509635.1 of Roseiarcus sp. Taxonomy (GTDB): domain Bacteria; phylum Pseudomonadota; class Alphaproteobacteria; order Rhizobiales; family Beijerinckiaceae; genus Roseiarcus. The sequence continues at coordinate 14,919 of JBEKZS010000080.1, read as the reverse complement.
TTCGCGGCTGCGCAAGCTCGACGAAATGCTCGGCGCCGGCGCGCAGGGTCTGACCAAGAAGGAGCGCCTGATGCTCTCGCGCGAACGCGAGAAGCTCGAGACGGCGCTCGGCGGCATCAAGGACATGGGCGGCACGCCCGACCTGGTGTTCGTCATCGACACCAACAAGGAGGCGCTCGCGATCAAGGAAGCCAACCGGCTGAAGATCCCGGTCGTGGCGATTCTCGACACCAACAGCGACCCCGACGGCATCGCCTATCCGATTCCCGGCAATGACGACGCCGGCCGCGCGATCCAGCTCTATTGCGATCTGGTCGCGCGCGCCGCGCTCGACGGCATTTCGCGCAGCCAGGGCGCCCAGGGCCTCGACCGCGGCGAGGCCGAGGCCCCGATCGTCGAGGAGCTGCCGGTCGAGACGGTCGAGGCCGACGTCGCGCCGGCCGAGCGTTTCGAACTGCTGACCGCGCCGCGCGGCGCGCCCGACGACCTGGCCAAGCTGACCGGCGTCGGCCCGCAGATCGTCAAGAAGCTCAACGATCACGGCGTTTTCCACTATTGGCAGATCGGCGCGATGACCAAGGCGGAGGCCGACAAGCTCGACGCCGACCTGAAGTTCAACGGCCGCATCGCCCGGGACAATTGGGTCGACCAAGCCAAGACGCTGATCGTCGCGGCCTGAGCGGCCGCTCCGGGTCGTCCGGGATCGGCCCGCGCGCGGCGCCAGGCGGCGCGCGCGTGAATCGAAGCGAAAGGGCGGCCCGGCGGCCTCCCGAAACCGCCACAGAGGAACAGCCATGGCCAATATTACGGCGGCGCTGGTGAAGGAGCTTCGCGAGAAGACCGGCGCCGGCATGATGGACTGCAAGAACGCGCTGACCGAGACCGACGGCGACATCGAGGCGGGCGTCGACTGGCTGCGCAAGAAGGGCCTCGCCAAGGCCGCCAAGAAGAGCGGCCGCATCGCGGCCGACGGTCTCGTCGGCGTCGCCGTCGAGGCGAATTTCGGCGTCGTCGTCGAAGTCAATTCCGAGACCGATTTCGTCGCGCGCAACGATGACTTCCAGGCGCTTGTGCGCGGCGTGCTCGCGGTCGCGCTCGACAAGGGCGCCGGCGTCGAGGCCGAGGCGGTCCGGGGCGCGCATTATCCGGGCGGCGGCACGGTCGCCGACGCGATCGCCAATGCGATCGCCACCATCGGCGAGAACATTGCGCTGCGGCGGACCCACGGCTTGCATGTCGCCCACGGGGTCATCGGCCATTACGTCCACGGCGCGGTCGTCGACGGGCTCGGCCGCATCGGCGTGATCGTCGCGCTCGAGTCGACCGGAAAGGCCGAGCCGCTGGCCGCACTCGGCCGCCAGGTCGCGATGCACATCGCGGCGGCGAGCCCGCTCGCGCTCGACGCGGCGGGGCTCGACCCGGCGACGGTCGCGCGCGAGAAGGCCGTGCTGGCGGAAAAGAACGCGGGCAAGCCGCCTCACGTCCTCGAAAAGATCGTCGAATCCGGCCTGAGGACCTATTACAAGGAGGTCTGTCTGCTCGACCAGGCGTTCGTGCACGACAATTCCAGGACTGTCGCCCAGGCGGTCAAGGAGGCGGAGAAGACGGTCGGCGCGCCGATCGCGGTCAAGGCCTTCGTGCGCTATGGGCTCGGCGAGGGCATCGAAAAGCCCGCCGACGAGGCCTGAGCCTTCACCCAGCGATCGGGGCGGCGCAGGCCGGCCTTTTCGCATCGCCGGTCCTGGGGCGGGCGGCGCGACCAACGACCAGCTCTTCCGCCGACCAGGGAGGCCAGAATGTCGGAGACGGCGCCCGCGACCGCCAATACGCCCAAGCCCCTGTTCGGCCGCGTCGTCGTCAAGCTTTCCGGCGAAGCCCTGATGGGCCGCGGCGAATTCGGCCTCGACATGCCGACGCTGCTGCGGATCGCCGCCGATCTCAAGGCGGCCGCCGATCTCGGCGTCCAGGTCGCCGTGGTCGTGGGCGGCGGCAATTTCTTCCGCGGCCTCGAAGGCGCCGACAAGGGCATCGAGCGCGCGCGCGCCGATTCGATCGGCATGCTGGCCACGGTCATGAACGCACTGGCGATGGAAGGCGCGCTCGAGCATCTGGGCCAGTCGGCGCGCGTGCTCTCGGCGGTCGCCATGCCCTCGCTGTGCCAGCCCTATTCGCGCCAGGCCGCGCTCGCCCATCTGGTCAAGCATCGCGTCATCATGCTGGCGGGCGGCACCGGCAATCCGTTCTTCACCACGGACACCGGCGCGGCGCTGCGCGCGGCGGAACTCTCCTGCGATGCGGTGTTCAAGGCGACCCAGGTCGACGGCATCTACACCGCCGACCCCAAGAAGAACCCCGGCGCCACGCGCCTCGAACGGCTGTCGCACGACGAAGCGATCGACCGCAATCTCGCCGTCATGGACACCGCGGCGTTCGCTCTGGCGCGCGACAACCGGATTCCGATCGTCGTCTTCTCGATCCACGAGCCCGGCGCCATTCGCGCCGCGCTGCTCGGGCAGGGCCGGGCGACCTACGTGATGCCCTGACCCCGCGACCGCCCCCCACGGGCTCCCGCGCCGCCGGCCACGCCGATGCTGCCACGGCCGTCCGGCTATGCTATCAATGATTTTTCGGCGCATTTCGGCGCCGCGGGAATCGCGCCCGAAGCGGCGCCGCCCGCCGCGCCAGGCGAGACAACGACGGATTGCTGGACCATGGCGCAAAGGCCTGTTTTCGACCTCGACGACCTGAAACGCCGGATGCAGGGCGCGATCCAGACCCTCAGGCACGAACTGGGCGGCCTGCGCACGGGGCGGGCCAGCGCGAGCCTGCTCGAGCCCGTCCATGTCGAGGCGTACGGGCAGCGCAGCCCGCTGATCCAGGTCGCCACGATCAGCGTTCCCGAACCGCGCGCCCTTTCGGTGCAGGTCTGGGACAAGAGCATGGTCGCCGCGGTCGACAAGGCGATCCGCGACGCCAATCTGGGCCTCAGTCCGACGATCGAAGGCCAGATCCTGCGCATTCGGATTCCCGAGCTCAACGAGCAGCGTCGCAAGGAAATGGTCAAGGTCGCGCACAAATACAGCGAAGACGCCCGCATCGCCGTGCGCCACGTCCGGCGCGACGGAATCGACATTCTCAAGAAACTGCTGAAGGATCACGCCATCAGCGAAGACGACGAGAAGCGCGACGAGGCCGACGTGCAGAAGGCGACCGATCAGGCCATCCGCGACATCGATCTCGCCCTGGCGAGCAAAGAAAAAGAGATCATGCACGTCTAGCCCCGATGCGCCGCCGAGACCCGTGATGCTGACGTCCCCCGACCACCCCTTCGCCGACGCGCGGGATTCGTGCCTTCCGACGCATGTCGGGATCATCATGGACGGCAACGGGCGGTGGGCGCAGGCGCGCGGCCTCCCGCGGATCGAGGGGCACCGGCGCGGCGTCGAGGCGGTGCGCCGCGCGGTCCGCTCGGCGATCGAACTGGGCCTGCGCTACCTGACCCTCTACAGCTTCTCGTCGGAGAACTGGAACCGGCCCGCCGCCGAGGTCTCCGACCTCATGGGCCTCCTGAAGCGCTTCATCCGCAACGATCTGGCCGACCTCCACCGCCACAACGTCCTCGTGCGGGTGATCGGGCTGCGCCACAACCTCTCGCCGGATCTGCGTGCGTTGCTGGTCGAGGCCGAGGAGCTGACCGGCGACAATGGCGGGCTGACCCTCGTCGTCGCCTTCAATTACGGGGCGCGTCAGGAGATCGTCGAGGCGGCGCGCAAGCTCGCGGTGGCAGCTGCGGCGGGGCGGTTCGACCCCGCCGCCATCGACGAGGCGGCGCTCGCCGCGCGGCTCGACACCGCGGGCATTCCCGACCCGGATCTCGTCATCCGCACTTCCGGCGAGCAGAGGCTGTCCAACTTCCTGCTCTGGCAGGCCGCCTATGCCGAGCTCGTCTTTCTCCCGATGCACTGGCCCGATTTCGATCACGCCGCCTTCGAGTCGGCGCTCGCCCAGTACGCGCGGCGCGAGCGGCGATTCGGCGGCAGCGCCGCGACGCCGGCGATCGTCAAATCGGCGTCGTGAGCGCGCGCGATGGCGCCGGCCGGGAGGGAGGTCGATTTGGCCGCGACGCAAAAGGCGGGGCTCGCGGCCGGGCGCGTCTCCGACCTGCCGGCGAGAATCGGCGCCGCGCTCGTCCTCATGGTCCTGGCGCTCGGCTCCGCCTGGGCGGGCGGCTATTGGTTCGGCGCGTTCTGGCTGATCGCCGCCCTGCTCGTCCACTGGGAATGGCAGACGCTGATCGGCGGCCCCCAGCGCGGCTTGCGCGTCGCGGCGGGGTCGATCGGGCTGGTTCTCGCGGCGCCTCTGGCGCTCGACGATTCTGCGGCGGGCGCGCTCGCCGCCGTGCTCTGCGGCGCCGTCCTGGCGGTCGCGTCGGCGGGCGCGCAGCCGCCGTCCAGGCTGCTGCCGGGCGCCGGAGTCCTCTACGCCGGCGCGCTGCTGGTGCCGGTCTGCCTGTTGCGGATAAGCTGGCCTTATGGCCTGGCTGCGATCTTCTGGCTGTTCGCGGTCGTCTGGGGCGCCGACGTCATGGCCTATTTCGGCGGCAGGCTGATCGGCGGCCCCAAACTGTGGCCGCGCGTTTCGCCGGGCAAGACCTGGTCGGGCTTCGTGGTCGGCGTTCTGTGCGGGGGCGCCGCGGGCCTGGTCACGGCGGCCGCGACCGGTTCGATCGCCGCCCTGCTGGGCCTCGGCGTCGCGACCGCAGCGGTCGCGCAGGGCGGCGATCTCTTCGAATCCTCGCTGAAGCGGCGGTTCGGGGTCAAGGATTCGAGCCATCTGATCCCCGGTCATGGCGGCCTCATGGATCGGCTGGACGGTTTCATCGCCGCGGCTCTGTTCGCGGCTTGCGTGGGGGCGGCGCGTCATGGAATCCCTGATCTCGCAGCAGGCATCTTCGAATGGTGAGGCCTCCGCGCAGGCGGAGCGGCCGCCGGCGCGCGCGCAGGACGACCGGCCGGCGCCCAAGCGGCTGGTGATCCTGGGCGCGACCGGTTCGATCGGCCGCTCCTGCGCGCAGGTGCTCGAGAGCTCGAGCGGCCGCTTCGCCGTGGCGGCGGTCGCCGGCGGCCGCGATGGGGCGGCGCTCGGGCGCGCCGCGATCGCGCTCGGGGCGCCGTTCGCGGCGATCGCCGATCCCGCCGGCTATCCCGCGCTGAAGGCAGCCGCCGCGGGCCGGCCGATCGAAATCGCCGCCGGTCCGGACGCGGTCGTCGAGGCGGCGCTGCGCGAGGCCGATCTGGTCGTGGCGGCGATCGTCGGCACGGCCGGCCTCGCGCCGACCTTCGCCGCGATCGAGGCGGGACGCGCGGTCGCGCTCGCCAACAAGGAGACGCTGGTCTGCGCGGGCCGGGCGGTCGTGGCGGCGGCGCGGCTTTCGGGCGCGCGCATCCTGCCGCTCGATTCCGAGCACAATGCGATCTTCCAGGCGATGGGCGGCTGCGACGCCCGGGAGATCGTCAGGATGACGCTCACCGCCTCGGGCGGGCCGTTTCGCGAGTGGGACGCCGAACGCATCCGCCGGGCCACGGTCGCCGAGGCGCTCGCCCATCCGAACTGGGCGATGGGCGCGAAGGTGACGATCGATTCGGCGAGCCTCATGAACAAGGGGCTCGAGCTGATCGAGGCCCATCACCTGTTCGGCATGCCGGCCGAGCGCCTCGACGTGCTGATCCACCCGCAGTCGGTCGTCCACGGCCTGATCGCTTTCGCCGACGGGTCGGTCACCGCGGGCATGGCCGCGCCGGACATGAAGACGCCGATCGCCCATTGCCTCGCCTATCCCGACCGCCTGCGCTCGGGCGGGCGCGTCCTCGATCTGGCGGCGGTCGGCCAGCTTTCGTTCGAGCGGCCCGATCTGGCCCGGTTCCCGGCCCTCGGCCTGGCGATCGCGGCGCTCGGCGAGGGCGGCGGCGCGCCGACGGCGCTCAACGCCGCCAACGAAATCGCGGTAGAGGCCTTCCTTGCCGAGCGCATCGGATTTTCGGAAATCGCGCGCCTCGTCGAAGCGGTGCTCGAACAATCCGGACGGGCCGGCGAGCTCTCCTCCTGCGCGACGGTGGCGCAGGCGCTCGCCGTTCACCATATGGCCAGAGATAGGGCGCGCGCCCTCTTGGCCTGAAGGGTTGTCTCCTTCATGGTAACCTTGTGGTAACCAAGTTCGTTGGCCCCCGGCGGCGCGTCGTCGGCGGCGTCCGCGCGACGGAGATCGGAATGGCTTTTTTAAGCGTTGCAGGCGCCTTTGTCGGCTCCATGGGCTGGTACATCATTCCGTTTCTCGTCGTTCTGAGCGTGGTGGTGTTCTTCCATGAGTTGGGCCATTATCTGGTCGGGCGCTGGTGCGGCGTGAAGATCGAGCGCTTTTCGCTCGGGTTCGGTCCGGAATTGTTCGCCCGGGTCGACAGGCGCGGGACCCGCTGGCGGGTGGCCGCGATCCCGCTCGGCGGCTACGTGAAGTTCCACGGCGACGCCGACGCCGCGAGCGCCCCCGACACGGCCGCGCTCGCCCGGATGGACCGAAGCGAGCGCAGCCTCACGCTGGCCGGTCAGCCGGTTCTCAACCGCGCCGCGATCGTGGCGGCGGGTCCGTTCGCCAATTTCCTGCTCGCCATCGCCATCTTCACGGGTTCCTTCGCCGTCTACGGCCAATATGTGCTGGCGCCGCGGGTCGGCGGCGTCGAAATCGGCAGCCCGGCGGATCTCGCCGGCTTCAAGGCGGGCGACCTCATCAAATCCGCCAATGGCGAGCCGATCGGCAGCTTCACGCAACTGCACGAGGCGATCTCCGCCAATACCGGGCTCCCGATGGCGTTCGAGGTCGAGCGGGCGGGCGCGCCGGTGATGATCACGGCGGCGCCCGCGATCGGCGTCGTCGATCTCGCCGGATTCGGCAAGCGCCGGATGGGCCGGCTCGGCATCAAGGCCTCGCCCGACCCCGCCGATCAGAAGCTCGAGACCTGCAGCCTGCCGCTCTGCGTGGTCTGGGCGGCCAAGGCCACCTGGTCGATCGCGCACACCACAGGCGCCTATGTCGTCGGCCTGTTCGCGGGGCGCGAATCGCCCGATCAGGTCTCGGGCATGATCGGCGTCGCCGTGGTGGCCGGCGCGGTGGCCAAGATCAGCCTGCTCGCGCTGGTCAACCTGACCGCCGTCCTCTCGGTGTCGATCGGCCTCGTGAATCTCCTGCCGGTGCCGATACTCGACGGCGGGCACCTGCTGTTCTACGCGATCGAGGCCGTGCGCGGGCGCCCGCTCAGCGAACGGACGCAGGAGATCGGGCTGAGGATCGGCATCGCCCTCGTCGCGATGCTCGTCATCTTTTCGACCTCGCTCGACATCATGCGGCTGGTCGCCGGCAACGGTTAAGCCTTCATCGACCACGATTCGTGTCATGCCTGCCACGCCCGGCCAAAATGACCTTCGCCGGGTTAATCGCCGTTTGCAGATTGCGTCAAAACGGGTAGAAGACAGTTAATGCCGTCCCGCTGGGGGAACCTGCGAAAGGCGAATCGGACGAGTCGAAATTCGTAGTTCCGGCGCGGGGCTTGCAGGCGCGTGCGCTAACCGACCGGCGGGCTCATCGTCGGCGAGCGATATGGGGAATCTGGGCCAGATGCATTTTCTACGTGTCTATTTCGGACGGCTGGCCCTGGCCGCGTGTCTTGCGTTTGGCGCGGTCGGAGTGTCCTCCGAGGCGCGGGCCCAGGCCGTCGTCGTCGAAGGCGCCCATCGGGTCGACGTCGACACGATCCGCTCCTATTTCAACGGGACGGATCAGGAGCATGTGAACGAGGCGGTCAAGCAGCTCTCCTCGACCGGCATGTTCTCCAAGGTGAGCGCCCGAATCGTCGGCGGCAAGGTCATCGTCAGCGTCGTCGAAAGCGACACCATCCTCAATCGGGTCGCCTTCGAGGGCAACAGCAAGATCAAGAGCGACCAGCTCACCGTCGAGGTTCAGTCCAAGGCGCGCTCTGGATTCAGCGAGGCGGTGGCGACGGGCGACATCGACCGGATCAAGGACGCCTACAAGAAATTCGGCCGGGCCGCCGCGAAGGTCACCTACCGGCTGGTCCCGCTCCCGAACGGCCGCTCGGACCTGGTGTTCACCATCGACGAAGGCGACAAGACCGGCATCCGCGAGATCAAGTTCGTCGGCAACCAGGCCTTCTCCGACTACCGGCTGCACGGGCTGATGCAGCTGACCGAGATGAACTTCCTTTCGTTCATCAAGACGAGCGATGTCTACGATCCCGACAAGCTCGCCTCGGACCAGGAGGCCATCCGCAAATATTACATGAAGAACGGCTACGCCGACTTCCGCATAACCAACACCGACGTCCATTACCAGTCCGACCCGGCCGGCTATGTGATCACCATCACGCTCGAGGAAGGACCCCAATACCACGTGGGTTCGGTCAGGGTCGATTCGCACATTGCGAACGTCGACGGCGAGGCGCTGGCGCATTTCGTGAGGATCGCGCCCGGCGACGTCTATAACGCCTCGGCGGTCGAGGCCTCGACGGAGGCGATCACCCGCGACGTCGCCCGCCAGGGCTACGCGTTTTCGGAAGTGCGGCCGCACGGCGACCGCGACGGCGCCAATCACACGATTTCCGTCGTCTTCGCGGTCGACGACGGTCCGAAGGTCTATATCGAGCGCATCGACATCCAGGGCAACACCCGCACCCGCGACTACGTGATTCGCCGCGAGTTCGATATCGGCGAAGGCGACCCCTACAATCACGCGTTGATCGAGAAGGCCGAACGGCGCCTCAACAATCTCGGCTTCTTCAAGAAGGTCCACATCACCAACCGTCCGGGCTCGACCCCAGACCGGGTCATCGTGGTCGTCGAGGTCGAGGACAAGCCGACCGGGTCGTTCGCGATTTCCGGCGGCTATTCGACGACGGACGGCGCCATCGCCGAGGTTTCGGTCACGGAGACGAATTTCCTCGGCCGCGGCCAGTATGTGAAACTGTCGGCCTCCGAGGGCCAGTACAGCCGCGGCTGGAGCGCCACCTTCACCGAGCCCTACTTCCTCGACCAGCGCATCGCGGCCGGCTTCGACATTTACCACAAGGAGACGGACCCCTATCAATACGCCTATTACGAGAACTGGACGACGGGCGTGAGCCTGCGCGTCGGACTGCCGATCACCGACGAATTCACGTTCCAGCCGCACTACTCGATCTACGAATCGCAGATCGTCATCCCGAACAGTTCGAGCCAGCCCTACAACGATTGCTCGGCGCCCTTGCCCGGGGTGACGCCGGGGACCGCGGGCGCGCTGGGACTGAGCGCCTCGGACAATTGCCTGACCAACGGCGAAGCTTCGCTGGCGCTCAAGCAGGCCGCGGCGCAGGGCGTGCAGCTGACTTCGCTCGCCGGCTTCTCGCTCATCTACAACACGCTCGACGACAACAAGAATCCGACCACCGGCATGGTCGCCTCCTACAAGCAGGACTTCGCCGGCCTCGGCGGCGACTCGAAGTTCATCCGCGAGACCTTCGACGCGCGCTACTACTATCCGATCACTGACGACTTCATCGGCTTCATTCGCGGCCAGGCGGGCCAGATCAACGCATTCGGCGGCGCGCCGCTCGACATCATCAACAATTTCAACGTCGGGCCGTCGCTCGTGCGCGGCTTTGCGCCGGGCGGCATCGGGCCGCGCGACATTTCCGATCCCAACAACCTGCAGGCGGCGGGTCTGGGCGGCACGACCTATTTCGGCGGCACCGCCGAGGTGGACTTCCCGATCTTCGGGATTCCGCGCGAAATCGGCCTGAGGGGTGGTTTGTTCGTCGATGCGGGGACGCTGTTCGGCTACAACGGCCCGACGACCTTTAATCAGCTGCTCGGCAATACCGCGGGGACGCCCTGCTACGCCTCGAACACGGCCCCCAATTATACCCAGGGCAATTGCATCATCGTCGACGACGAAAAGACGATCCGCACCTCGGTCGGCGCCAGCCTGATCTGGGCCTCGCCGCTCGGGCCGATCCGGATCGACGCCGCAATCCCGGTGGTCAAGGCCAAGCCCGACCAGACCCAGATCATCAGCTTCTCCGGCGGCAGCCAGTTCTGAACCGGCGAGAGGTTGCTTCGCCGAGGCGCGCCGCGACGAGCAGCGCGCCTCTTTTCATGCCGGTCCGCTCCGGCGCCGAGTCGAACCGGACCGGGCAGGCGGGTGGGTTTGCCGCGGTTCCTCCGGGCGGCCGGCGTCTCCGCTTCTGAAAATGCTCGACAGGATTGCCGGCTTCCTTCATGGCGACAACCAGCTTCTTTCTTGCCGCCGAGGCCCCTTCGATCGGCGCGATCATCGAATGGACCGGCGCCCGGGCCGGCGAAGCGGCCGACCTCAGCGGGATCATCGTCGGGGTTGCGCCGATCGATCGGGCCGGCCCCGGCGACCTCACGTTCCTCGACAATCCGCGCTACGCCGATCTGCTGCCCAGGACGCGCGCCGCCGCCGTGTTGCTGCAGCCGCGCCATAGCGCGCAGGCGCCGCGGGGCTGCGTGGCGCTGGCGACCGCCCACCCCTATCATGCCTTCGCCGAGGTCTTGCGCCGGCTGTTTCCGGGCGCGGCGCGGCCGGGCTCGACCTTCGGCGAATCCGGAATCTCGCCGCGCGCCCTCGTTCATCCGACCGCTCGCCTCGAGTCCGGAGTGGTCGTCGATCCCGGCGCCGTGGTCGGCCCGGGCGCCGAGATCGGTTCGGGCGCCTTCGTCGGCGCCAATGCGGTGATCGGACCCAATGTGCGCATCGGCCGCCAGAGCGTGGTCGGCGCCAATTCCACAATCGTCTGCGCGCTGATCGGCGACCGCGTCATCCTCCATCCGGGGGTGCGGATCGGCCAGGACGGGTTCGGCTTCGCCATGGGCCCGCGCGGCCATCTCAAGGTGCCGCAGGTCGGCCGGGTGATCCTTCAGGACGACGTCGAGATCGGCGCGGGCTCCACGATCGATCGCGGGGCCAATCGCGACACGGTGATCGGCGAGGGGACCAAAATCGACAATCTCGTCCAGATCGGCCACAACGTGGTGATCGGTCGCCACTGCGTGATCGTCGCCCAGGCCGGCGTTTCCGGCTCCTGCGTCATCGAGGATTTCGTCGCGATCGGCGGACAGGCCGGCCTCGCCGGACATCTGCACATCGGCGCCGGCGCCCAGATCGCCGCGTCGGCGGGACTGATGCACGACGTTCCGGCCGGCGCCCGCTGGGGCGGCGCCCCGGCGCGGCCGATCCGCGATCTCTGGAAGGAAGTGGCGCTGCTGAAGAAACTGGTCCGCGACGCCGGCCCGTCGCGAGAGCCGCCGGCCGAGAGCTGACCGGAGATTCGCGGCTTCGCCAACGGAACGAGCCCGCCCCCCGCGGCCGAAGCAGGCTTGGGCTGTGGCGGGAGGCGGGGGACATCCGCATCGACGCCGCGATCGAGCGGCGGCGGGCGTCGCGAGCCGAAGCCGAAACAATTCTTCCTGGTAATCAGAATTCGTGCTATGGTCTATGAGTGGACAAGGAAGCGAAGCCGGGGCGGCGCCGCAGAGGCGGGCGACCCGAACCCGGCGACGACGTCCCTCAGCGGCGGCGAGCGATGGAACGAAGGCGAATGGGGCTGCGAACGAACTGGAGTCGCCAGGCGCGGGAACCGCTTCAGATGGCGCTTCTCGACGTTGGAGGGCGCGCGCCTGGAGGCTCGAACGCGCGTGACTCCCTAGGCGCCCGCTCGTTCAACGTCGAGAAGCGCCGTTCGAGGCGATCCTCGCGGTCGCCGGCCCTGGTTCGTTTCATAGCGCCGTTCGTCTTCGTTCAATCGCCGCCGCCGCCGGGCCCCTTTCGGGGCCGAAGGCGCGCGGGGGCGGCTCCAGGAGGTTTCATTTTTCCCGCAAGCCCTTGAAGTCGCTCAAAACAAAAGAATAAGAATTTCCAAGAATTTCACCGCTCTCGGACCCGGGCGGCGCAGAAGGGTGGCCGGCCGATCATCGCACCGGGCTGAACCGCGCTCCGGCGACGACGACGGACCGCTGTTCGGGACCTCGGGGGGGCGCTATTGAGATCATGCGAATGGGTCTGCGCATGAAGGACGAGGGACGGGGCGCGGGTCAATGTTGGCGGAGCGCCTCCTGGCGAGGCGCGACCGCCGGACCCGGCGCGACCGTCGAGGCGCGCGCCCGGCCCCGGGCGGCGCGGACGCCGGCTTGGCCTGTGGCGCAGCGGAGCCGTTGGTCAATCCATCAGACTTTGCTTTGGTCCGGCGGCTCGCGATGAAATTCTGGCGTCCGCGCTCGAAACTCTCTATGCACCCGGTCAGATAGGGCCGGATGGGCCGTTTCCCGGCGGAATCGAGCGGACAGGCTCCGGCGCATGAAGCGGGAACCGATAGCGACGAGGGGACGGGAATGAATGTCCAGGCGGGCCAGACGTTGGAGAGCTACGACATCCAGAGACTGCTCGGCATTCTCCCGCACCGCTATCCTTTCCTGCTCGTCGACCGGATCATCGGCGCCCGCGGCGACGAATTCGGGATCGGAATCAAGAACGTCACCGCCAACGAACCGCAGTTCCAGGGCCATTTTCCCGGCCGTCCGGTCATGCCTGGCGTGCTGCTGATCGAGGCGATGGCGCAGACCGCCGGGGCCCTGTGCATCGCCTCGCAGGCCGATAACGGCAAGCCCGTCTCGGTCTATCTCACCACCGTCGACAAGGCGAAGTTCCGCAGGCCCGTCGTGCCCGGCGACCGCGTCGAGTTGCACATGGTGAAATTCGCCAAGCGCCGCAACATGTGGTGGTTCCGCGGCGAGGCGAAGGTCGACGGCGCGCTGGTCTGCGAGGCGGAGATTTCGGCGACGCTGGTGGCGCAGCCATGAACGTCTCGCCCACGCCTGCGGGCGCCGCATCCGCGCTGGCGCCGGCGATTCACGCGAGCGCCTGGGTCGAGCCGGGCGCGCGTTTGGGCGCCGGCGTTTCGATCGGCCCGTTCTGCCATATCGGCCCCAACGTCACCTTGGGCGACGGGGTGCGGCTCGTTTCCCATGTCAGCGTCGCCGGCTTCACCGAAATCGGCGCGCGTGCGCGCATCTTTCCGTTCGCCTCGATCGGCCACGAGCCGCAGGACCTCAAATATCGCGGCGAGCCGGTGCGCCTGTCGATCGGCGCCGACTGCGTGATCCGCGAGGGCGTCACGATGAATCCGGGAACGGCAGGGGGCGGCTCGCTGACCCGCGTCGGCGACCGCTGCGTGTTTCTCGCCAATGCCCATGTCGCCCATGACTGCCGGCTCGGCGACGACATCATTCTGTCCAACAACGTCATGCTCGGCGGCCACTGTCAGATCGGCGATTTCGCCATCGTCAGCGGCGGCGCGGCGGCGCACCAGTTCGTGCGCATCGGCGCCCATGCCTTCATCGGCGGCCTCGCCGGCGTCGAACACGACGTCATCCCCTATGGCATCGCGCTGGGCAACAGAGCCGCTCTGGCCGGGCTCAATATCGTCGGCCTCAAGCGGCGCGGCTTCTCGCGCGAGTCGATTCACGACCTGCGCCGGGCCTATCGCGCGCTGTTCGCGCCCGAGGGCACGCTGAAGGAGCGCGTCGAGGACGTCGCGGTCGAATTCGCCGCCCATTCCGAGGTCCAGCAGATCCTCGACTTCCTGCGCGAAGGCGGCGAGCGCGCGATCTGCACGCCGCGCGCCGGCAAGGAAGACGCGGTGTGAGTCTCGCGCCGGAGATGTCTTCGTCGATCGCCGGGAATGGGGCGCAGCCTGCGCCGCTCGCGATCCTGTGCGGCGGCGGGGACTTTCCGACTGCCGTCGCGCGCGCGGCGGCCGAGCAGGGCCGGGCTCCGCTGCTCGTCGGAATCGTCGGGGCCGCGGACGCGCGGATCGAGGCCTTTGCCCATGTCTGGGTCCATGTCGGCGAGGTCGGCAGGCTGTTTGGCGCGCTGAAGGCGCGCGGCGTCGGCGAGATCGCGATCGTCGGCGCCATGACGCGCCCCGAATTCTCCGATCTCAGGCTCGACTGGGGCGCATTGCGCCGGCTCGCCGGGCTCGCGTCGTTGTTTCGAGGCGGCGACAACCAGCTGCTCGTCGGCATTTCGAAATTCTTCGAGGCGGAGGGCGTCAGGGTGGTCGGCGTCCACGAGATCGCGCCGCGGCTCCTCGCCGCGCCCGGCGCCTTGGGCGCGCAGCGGCCCTCGGCGCGCGCGCTCGCCGACGCGCGCCGCGGCCGCGCGCTTCTCGACGCGCTGTCGCCGTTCGACGCCGGTCAGGCGGTCGTCGTCGCCAACGGCCGCATCCTGGCGGTCGAAGCGGCTGAGGGAACCGACGCCATGCTCGCCCGCGTCGCCCAATTGCGCGGCGCCGGCCGCCTGCGCTTGAAGGGCGGGGCGGGCGTGCTCATAAAGGCGCCCAAGCGCGACCAGGATCTGCGGCTCGACATGCCGGCCGTCGGGCCGGCGACGATCGAGCGCGCGCGCGCCGCCGAACTCGAAGGCATCGCGCTGACGGCGGGCCGGGTTCTCATCGCCGATCCCGATGCGTTCGCGCGGGCGGCGGACGAAGCCGGGCTGTTCGTGTTCGGGCTGGAGGCGTGACGACGGTCGCGCGGCCGGTGCGCGCGTTTATCGTCGTCGGCGAGCATTCGGGGGACCAGCTCGGCTTCAAGCTGATGCGCGCCCTGCGCGCGCAGACCGGCGGCGCGATCGCCTTTTCCGGCGTCGGCGGCGAGGCGATGCACGCGGAGGGCCTGGGCAGCCTGTTTCCGCTGAATGACATCGCGGTGATGGGCATAGTGCCGGTGATCGCCAAGCTGCCGACGCTGCTCGCGCGCATCGGGCAGACGGCGCGCGCGGTCGTCGCCGCGCGCCCC
>JBEKZS010000008.1:0-55880 GCA_049509635.1 Roseiarcus sp. | reverse complement strand
CGTCCGGCTCACCGCATTCGCCGACATGTTCGAGGGCGCGGCGGAGAAATCGCGCGCCCTCGGCGCGCTCTACCGGGCGGTCGCCGAGCGCAACGGCGTCGGGTTTCTCGACGCCGGCGCGCACATCCAATGCTCCGCCCTCGACGGCATTCATTTCGAGGCCGACCAGCACGCCCGGCTCGGCCGCGCGATGGCCGCCGCGGTCCGGGCGCGGCTTGCCTGAAGCTGGCCGCGCGCCCCGAGGTTACGAACATTTCATTTGCGATCGGGTCGCGCGCCCTTCATTGGGGCGTGTCCGTCTGCGATAGTCCCCGACTCGCCGGGCGTCCGCGGCCGCCCCATTTCCACCGAGGCCAGGTTCGATGAGACTTCTTTCCTTTGCCGTCGGCCTGTTCGCCGCGGCGACTTTCCTGCTCGGGCTCCATTCGCCCGATACGGCGCTCTTTCTGCTCGCCGGCGTTTCGCTGGCCTGCGCGATGACCACCTTCCGCTCGCAGCGCATCTCGGTTTTTCTGAAGGTGTTCAACGCCATCTTCGCCGTCGAGACGGTCGGGTTCGGCCTCGCCTTCCTGGTCGACCATCTCGACCTCTGGCCCAAAGCCTACGCCGACTACACGCTTCCCGACAGTCTGCCTTTCGCCGTCGCGCTGTTCGGCTGCCTGACCTATGCGCTGTCGTTCATTCCGGTCGTCCGCAAGATGACCGATATCGCCGATCCCTATTTCGAGGCCGCCCTGCCGACCAGCGCGCGCTTCTGGCCTCTGCCGCCGTTCATCGTCGCCCAGAACCGGCTCGCCAAGAGCGCGCTGGTGTTCCTGATCGTCGTCAACCAGATGCAGGTGGCGATCTCGGTGCGTCTGTCGTTCTTCAGCCGCGACTTCTACAACGCCCTGCAGAACAAGGATCTCGGGCAGTTCTGGTTCCAGCTGCTCTACGTCTTCCTGCCGTTCGCCTCGATCTACATTGCGAGCATCGTGCTCGAATACGTGATCACCTCGACCTTCGTCATTCGCTGGCGCCGGTGGCTGTCGGGCCATTACATCGGGCGCTGGCTGAGCGGCGGCGCGCATTACAACATGGCGCTCGCAGGGTCGCCGACCGACAACCCGGACCAGCGCATTTCCGAGGACATCTACGGCTTCATCTACGGCGGCGGCTCGGGAACCGGCATCTACGGCTATTCCGTCATCATCCTGCAGACGCTGACCTCGCTGGTGTCGTTCTCGATCGTCCTGTGGGAATTGTCGGCGAGCTTCACCCTGCCGGGCACGCAGACGATCATTCCCGGATTGCTGTTCTGGGTCGCGCTGCTCTACGCCGGCCTCGGGACGGCGATCACCCACTGGATCGGCCGCCCGCTCGTCCGACTGTTCTTCTCGCAGCAGCGCTACGAGGCCGATTTCCGTTTCGACCTCGCGCGATTGCGCGAATACAGCGAACAGATCGCGCTGCTGCGCGGCGAGGACGCCGAAGCCGCCGGGGCCATGTCGAAATTCAGCAACATTTTCGACAATTACATGCGGATCGTCAACGTCCGCAAGAAACTGCGCGCCTTCACCGAGGCCTACAGTCTGGCGAGCCAATATATCCCGTTCATCGTCGGCGCGCCGTTCTATTTCCTCGGCAAGATCCAGCTCGGCGTTCTCATGCAGGTCGCGCGCGCCTTCGACAATGTCAATTCCTCGCTGACCTTCTTCGTCACCTCCTATATCGGGCTGGCCGACTTCAAGGCGGTCCTCGACCGGCTCACCTCGTTCGACGCCTCCATCGATCGGGCGCTCGCCCTGAAATCCCTGCAGCCGCGGATCGAAATCTCGCAGTCGCCCTCGCGCGACCTCACCATCAAGGGTCTCGACCTCAATCTTCCCGACGGGCGCGCGCTCGCGCGCATCGACAGCCTGACCCTGGCCGCCGACCAGCCGACCCTGCTGGTCGGCCGCTCCGGGGCTGGCAAGTCGACCCTGTTCCGCGCCGTCGCGGGCATCTGGCCGTTCGGCGAAGGCCGGATCGCCGAGCCGAAGGCCAGCCTGATGCTGCTGCCGCAGCGCCCCTACATCCCGCTCGGCACGCTGCGCAACGCCATCGCCTATCCCGCCTCTCCGGGCAAATACAGCGACGGCGCCGCGCGCGACGCCCTGCATGCGGCGGGCCTGGGCCATCTCGTCGAGCGGCTCGACGATTCCGACAATTGGCAATTGCGCCTGTCGGGCGGCGAACAGCAGCGGCTGGCGGTGGCGAGAGCGCTGCTCGCCGCGCCCGACTGGCTGTTTCTCGACGAGGCGACGTCGGCGCTCGACGAGCAGAGCGAGACTCAGATCTACCGCGCCGTCGCGCGCTGGCTGCCCGGCACGACCCTGGTCTCGATCGGCCACCGCGCGACGCTGATGGCGTTCCACAGCCGGCGGATCGAAATGACCCCGCGCGAGGCCGGGCCGGCGACGCTGGGCGAGATCGCGGCCGGGGAATAGGCCGGACCGATCAGAGCGAGCGCGCCAGCCGCAGCGATCCCTTCGGCCCCTTGATGACGAGCTCGCCGTTCACGAGATCCCAGCTCGGGCTCCCGGTCAGCGCGGACAGGAAGCTGAATTCGAGCGCCATGATCTCCTTCGAGCATTGGTTCTTGGTCAAGACCGGCGGCCCGATCAGCAGATGCTGGTCCTTCACCGGATAGAGCGTCGCCGACCAGGAATTGCATCCGGTATAGCCAGACCCGCGCAGATTGCCGTCGATCTTCAGGCTGGCGTCGAGGCCCGCGGGGATCGGTTTGTCGTTGACGTCCTTGAGCGACCAAGTCTGGTCGAGCGGGAATTGCTTTTGCAACGGCGGCAGCGGCTTGGGCGGCGCGTCGCTGTCCTTGTCGCGCATCTGCGCGGCCGCCAGGGTTGCGAAGGCCGCGGCGAGCATCGCCGTGGCGGTGCGGAGCAACACTATGTTCATCTCGACATCCTCGGGTCAGGTTCGCCATGGCGTCTTCGACGGCGCGGCGGGCTCCGCCTCGCGCCGGGGACTCGCGCATGAATCCGGTCCGGCCCTGATTGCGGACGCAGGCTGGCGCCCGCGCCGCTCGGGAAACGCGCCGACCGCGCCCGATATAGAGGGGCGCGCGCTGCGGGGCAACCGCCGCCGCGCCCGCCGCCGGGCGCATTTTTTCCCTGCGGCGCGGGGGCGGCCCTTGCGCCGCCGGCGCGCCTCCCCCACATCGGGGACAGCGCGGTCCGCAAGGACGCGCAAACGGCCGGCGCCGCCGATTCAGGGGCGCGGGCTGTCCATGTCGCTTCATCAGGAGGATGTGCAATGCGCAATTTCGATCTGTCCCCGCTCTACCGTTCGACGATCGGCTTCGACCGTCTGTTTTCGTTGCTCGACCAGCATTCCGGGCTCGAGAGCGCGGCGCCGACCTATCCGCCCTACAACATCGAACGCACCGGGGAAAACGCCTACCGGATCACCATCGCGGTGGCCGGGTTCGACGACGACGAACTGTCGATCGAGACGCGGGAGAACGCCTTGACGGTTCGCGGCTCGAAGGAGGCCGCGCAGAAGGGCGAGAAGCGCGAAGTGATCTACCAGGGCATAGCCGCGCGCGCCTTCGAGCGCCGCTTCCAGCTCGCCGATCATGTGACCGCGACCGGCGCGACCACGCAGAACGGGCTGCTCCACATCGACCTCGTCCGCGAAGTGCCGGAGGCCCAGAAGCCGCGCACGCTCGCGATCAACAAGACCGAGAAGACCGTCGGCTCGACCGTTCAGCCGATCGCCAAGCAGGCCGCCTGAAACCCGGCCTGACGTTTTCGCGTCGTGGAGGACAGGGCGCCCCGCCGGGGCGCCCTTTTTCATTCGAGCGGCGCGACGGGCACGTCGTTGGGCGCCGGCGCGACGGCCTGAGGGGCGGCGGGGGCGACCGGCGGCGAAGCCACGATCTCCAACGCCGGCTTGGTGTCGGCGACGCCCGCGGCCGCGGGGGGTGAAGTTCCGGCGGCCGCGTCGGCGTGCGCCGGCGCGGCGGGGTTGGGATTTGGCGCGGGCTGCGCCACGGGGCTGGCGTCCGGCCGCTTGCGCTTGGCTTGCGGCTTGGGTTTCGGTTTGTCGACGGCCGGCTCCTCCGAAGCCCCCGGCGGCGCGAGGATCACGCGCGGAAAGGCGGCGTCGTCGCCGCGCGCGATCTGCTTTGGCTGCGGCAGCGACAGACGCGGCGCGCCCTCGCCGCCGCCGTCGATGAAGGCGGGCGGGCGCGGCGGCGCGTCGTCGTCGCGGTCGAGCCAGCCGTCGTTTGGAGCCGCATCGACGCGCGGCCGGTTCGACCATGCGCCCGCGGCGGCGAGCCGGCGGTAGCCCGAGGCTGCGGCGTAGCGCTGCAGCAGTCGCCCGTCGCGCGCGTCGATGACGAGCCGCTCCAGGTCGTCTTCGCGGCCGAGGACGTTGGCCAGATAGAGCGGTCCGTCGCGCAGGACGGGGCCGGTCAGACGGTAGCCGCTCGCCTCGATCATCCGCTCGACTTCAGCGGGCGACAGCGCCGGGTCCCAGCCGGGCCAGCGGAACCATTGCGCGCCGGCCGGCTTGGCGCCGAGGGCGATCAGGCCCGCCGCCAGAGCGAGCGCCGCGATGGAGCGGCCGGGAACGGTCCGTTTCGATCGAATGGTCATCGCGCGCCTCCGTCGGGCGCCATCGGCCCGCCCGCTAGGCTTGGCCAACAATTGCGGCGAGCTTACGACGCCGACGCCCAGCGGTTCAGCGCGTGAGGCGGGATCGGCCATGCTCGGCGACGAGGGCGAGGAATGCTTCGATCTCGGCGTCCTCGGTCGCGAACGAGCAGACCAGCCGGAGGAACGCCTCGCCTTGGCGAGCGGCGGTCGCCGGCGATACGGCGCGCGAACTCCAGACGTGGAAACGGGCGCCGGCCGCCTGGAGCGGCGCCACGATCGCGCCCGGCGCGATCGGGAATATCTCGTTGGCCTGCCGCGGCCAGGCGAGCCGGACCCCGGGAATGGCGGCCAGGCCGCCGGCGAGCCGGGCGGCGGCCGCGTTGGCGCGCCGCGCGAGGCTCAGCCAGAGACCATCGTCGAGGTACGCCGCCATCTGGGCGCCGAGAAAGCGTCCCTTGGACAGGGTGTGGCCGCCGCGCTTGCGCTGGAAGGCGAAGCTGGCCGCCTGGTCGGGATTGAAGAAGACGACCGCCTCGCAACCCATGGCGCCGTTTTTCGTGGCGCCGAACGAAAGCACGTCGACCCCCGCGCGCCAGGACATTTGTGCGGGCGAGCAGCCCAACTCGACGAGCGCATTGGCGAAACGCGCGCCGTCCATGTGCACGGCGAGGCCCGCGCCGCGGGCGATCGCCGACAGGGCGGCGATTTCATCGATCGAATAGACCGTGCCCGCCTCGGTCGCCTGGGACAGCGAGAGCGCCCCGGGCTGCACCGATTTGACCAGCCCGCGCGGAAACCGCGCGAGCGTCTCGCGCAAGGCTTCGGGCGTCATCTTGCCGCCCTCGCCGGCGACGCCGACGAGCTTGGCGCCGCCGGTGTACAATTCGGGCGCGCCGCATTCGTCGTCGTGAATATGCGATTCCTCGTGGCAAAAGACCGCGCTCCAGGGCGCCGTCACCGCCCCGAGGGCGAGCGCATTGGCCGCGGTGCCGGTCGCGACGAGGAACGAGGCGACAGGTCGCTCGAAAATCTCGCTCAGCGCAGCCTCGGCCCGCAGGGTGAAGGGATCGGCGCCATAGGCCGGCGCCGCGCCGGCGCTCGCCGCGACGAGCGCCGCGAGGATCCCCGGCGCCGCTCCGGAGCCGTTGTCGCTGGCGAATTGCATTTCCCGGAGCCTCCTGCTCGGCGCGCCAGCTATTGGCCGCAATGACCCTCGCGCGCAAGCGCCGGGCGCGGATCGCCGGGCCAAAAAAGTCCGTCGGCGCGACCGGCGACCGCTTGTGCGGCGTCGGCAAATCTGTCAAGGTCAGCGAAGATAGGACAGTTGTGCTGACCATTTCTGGCGCGTTTGTTGCAGGCGATCGCTCGCCTGCGCGCCTGTGCGTTCGGCGCGACCCCGGGGCGACGGCGATGCTGACACAGACGGTCCGAAAAGATCGAAAAAAATACGCCGCGTGAAGCCTTCCGGCTGCGTGCGCCGCAGCCGTCTCGTCGAGACGCCGCCAGCATAAATTCACGACAATCGGCCCGAGACATCGTGGCCGCCAAGGGGAGCGGAAGATGAATGGCAAGGCTCAGGCCCCGGGCGATCTCTTTCCGGCCGGCGTCCTGGACGCCGCTGCCGCCGGCCGGGCGCCGGCGCCGGGCGCCGGGTTCCCGCGCGGCCGCCTCGTGACCGACCCGTTCCTGCCGCGCGCCCAGGGCCTCTACGATCCCTCCAAGGAGCACGATTCCTGCGGCGTCGGCTTCGTCGCCGACCTCCACAATCGCAAGTCGCACGACATTGTGCAAAAGGGTCTGCAGATCCTGGTCAATCTCGACCATCGCGGCGCCACCGGCGCCGACGCCAAGCTCGGCGACGGCTGCGGCGTGCTCGCGCAGATCCCGCACGGCTTTTTCGCCCCCGTATGCGCCGCGCTCGGCATGAATCTGCCGGCCGCCGGCCAGTACGCGATCGGCCAGTTCTTCATGCCGCGCGACCGCGCGGCGCGCGCCCAGGTCGAGAAGATCGTCGAGGAGGTCGTCGCCCAGGAGGGACAGGCGCTCGTCGGCTGGCGCGACGTGCCGGTCGACAACGGCGATCTGGGCGAGCGGGTGAAGGCGGTCGAGCCGGCCCATCGCCAGGTGTTCATCGCGCGAGGACCCGGGGTCGTCGACGAGGACGAGTTCGAGCGCAAGCTGTTCATCGTGCGCAAGGTCGTCTCCAACCGCGTCTACGCGGCGGCTTCCAGGGATTTCGCCGAATATTACCCGGTCTCGATGTCGTGCCGGACGATCGTCTACAAGGGCATGGTGCTCGCGCCCCAGCTCGGGCCCTACTACCGGGATCTGCTGGACCCGCGCTTCGAGACCGCGCTCGCGCTGGTGCACCAGCGTTTCGCGACCAACACGTTTCCGTCCTGGCGCCTCGCCCATCCCTACCGGATGGTCGCCCATAACGGCGAGATCAACACGCTGCGCGGCAACGTCAACTGGATGGCGGCGCGCCAGGCGAGCGTTTCGTCGCGGCTGTTCGGCGACGACATTTCCAAGCTCTGGCCGATTTCCTACGAGGGCCAGTCCGACACCGCCTGCTTCGACAACGCGCTCGAATTCCTGGTCCAGGGCGGCTATTCGCTGACCCAGGCGATGATGATGCTGATCCCGGAGGCCTGGGCGAGCAATCCGCTGATGGACGAGGAGCGGCGCGATTTCTACGAATACCACGCCTCGATGATGGAGCCGTGGGACGGTCCGGCGGCGGTCGCCTTCACCGACGGGCGCCAGATCGGGGCCACGCTCGACCGCAACGGCCTGCGCCCGGCGCGCTATTTCGTCACCGACGACGATCTCGTCGTGATGGCCTCGGAAATGGGCGTGCTGCCGGTCCCCGAGGAGAAGATCGTCACCAAGTGGCGCCTGCAGCCGGGCAAGATGCTGCTGGTCGACCTCGTCGAGCACCGCATCGTTTCGGACGACGAGATCAAGCAGGCGCTGTCGCGCGCCAATCCATACCGCAGCTGGCTCGAGGACACCCAGATCGTGCTCGAGGACCTCAAGCCGGTCGAGCCGCGCGCGGTGCGCACCGACGTTTCGCTGCTCGATCGCCAGCAGGCGTTCGGCTACACCCAGGAGGATCTCGCGATCCTGCTGGCGCCGATGGCCTCGACGGGGCAGGAGGCGGTCGGCTCGATGGGCACCGACACGCCGATCTCGGCCTTGTCCGACCGCTCGAAGCTGCTCTACACCTATTTCAAGCAGAACTTCGCGCAGGTGACCAACCCGCCGATCGATCCGATCCGCGAGGAGCTGGTGATGAGCCTCGTCTCGTTCATCGGGCCGCGGCCGAACCTGTTCGATCCCGCCGGCAACGCCAAGAAGAAGCGCCTGGAAGTGCGCCAGCCGATCCTCACCAACGAGGATCTCGAGAAGATCCGCTGCATCGGCCATTTCGAGGATTCCTTCGACACCAAGACGCTCGACATCACCTATGACGTCGACAAGGGCTCGGGCGGCATGGAGGAGGCGCTGCTGCGCCTGTGCGAGCGCGCGGAGACCGCGGTCCACGGCGGCTACAACATCATTATCCTATCCGACCGGATGCTCGGGCCCGACCGCATTCCGATCCCGGCGCTGCTGGCGGTCGCCGCCGTCCACCATCATCTGATCCGGATGGGTCTGCGCACCTCGGTCGGCCTCGTCGTCGAGACCGGCGAGGCGCGCGAGATTCATCACTTCGCCTGCCTCGCCGGCTATGGCGCCGAGGCGATCAATCCCTACCTCGCGTTCGAGACCCTGACCGCGATGGCGAGCGGCCTGCCCGAGGAGGTGAGCGCCTACGAGGTCGTCAAGCGCTTCATCAAGTCGATCGACAAGGGCCTGCTGAAGGTCATGTCGAAAATGGGCATCTCGACCTATCAATCCTATTGCGGCGCGCAGATTTTCGACGCGGTCGGCCTCAGCCGCTCGTTCATCGACCGGTTCTTCTTCGGCACCTCGACGACGATCCAGGGCGCCGGGCTCGCCGAGATCGCCGAGGAGACGGCGCTGCGCCACGCCGATGCGTTCGGCGCTTCGCCGGTGCTGCGCAGCGCGCTGGAGGTCGGCGGAGACTATGCGTTCCGGTTGCGCGGCGAAGCCCATTCCTGGACGCCGGAATCGGTCTCGCTGCTGCAGCACGCCGTGCGCGGCAATGCGCGCGACAAGTATCGCGCCTATGCAAAGCTCCTGAACGAGCAGGAAGACCACCTGCTGACGATCCGCAGCCTGTTCCGCATCAAGGATGCGGCCGAGGACGGCCGCGCGCCGGTCGCGCTCGAGGAAGTCGAATCAGCGGCCGAAATCGTCAAGCGCTTCGCCACCGGCGCCATGTCCTACGGCTCGATCTCGCGCGAGGCGCACACCACCCTCGCCATCGCCATGAACCGGATCGGCGGCAAGTCGAACACCGGCGAGGGCGGCGAGGAATCGGACCGCTACAAGCGGATGGCCAACGGCGACTCGATGCGCTCGGCGATCAAGCAGGTAGCGTCCGGCCGGTTCGGCGTCACCGCGGAATATCTCGTCAATTCCGACATGATGCAGATCAAGATGGCGCAGGGCGCCAAGCCCGGCGAGGGCGGCCAGCTGCCCGGCCACAAAGTCGATGCGGTGATCGCCAAGGTGCGCCATTCGACCCAGGGCGTCGGCCTGATCTCGCCGCCGCCCCACCACGACATCTATTCGATCGAGGATCTCAAGCAGCTCGTGTTCGACCTCAAGAACGTCAATCCGCGCGCGGCCGTGTCGGTCAAGCTCGTGTCCGAAGTGGGCGTCGGCACGGTCGCGGCGGGCGTCGCCAAGTGCAAGGCCGACCATGTGACGATTTCCGGCTACGAGGGCGGCACCGGCGCCTCCCCGTTGACCTCGATCAAGCACGCGGGCTCGCCGTGGGAGATCGGACTGGCGGAGACGCATCAGACGCTGGTGCTGAACGGGTTGCGCTCGCGCATCGCGGTGCAGGTCGACGGCGGGCTGCGCACGGGCCGCGACGTCATAATCGGCGCCCTGCTCGGCGCCGACGAGTTCGGCTTCGCCACCGCGCCGCTGATCGCGGCGGGCTGCATCATGATGCGCAAGTGCCATCTCAACACCTGCCCGGTCGGGGTGGCCACGCAGGACCCCGTGCTGCGCAAGCGCTTCGTCGGCCTGCCGGAGCACGTCATCAACTTCTTCTTCTTCGTCGCCGAGGAAGTGCGCGAACTGATGGCTGCGCTCGGCTATCGCCGATTCGAAGAAATTGTCGGCCAGCGGCAAATGCTCGACAAGGCCAGGCTCATCGAGCATTGGAAGGCGCGCGGCCTCGATTTCGCGGATCTCTTCCACAAGCCCGAACCGGCGCCAGGCGACACGATCTACCGCAGTCAGGCCCAGGACCATGGCATCGATCACGTGCTCGACCGGCGTTTCATCGGCGAGGCCGCCGCGGCGATCGAGCACGGCAAGCACGTGCGCCTCGAAATGGCGATCCGCAATTCGGACCGCTCGGCGGGCGCCATGCTGTCGGGCGAGATCGCGCGCCGCTGGGGCCACGCCGGCCTGCGCGACGAGGCGATCCACATCAAGCTGAAGGGCACGGCGGGCCAGAGCTTCGGCGCCTTCGTCGCCCGGGGCGTCACGCTCGAGCTCGAGGGCGAGGCGAACGACTATGTCGGCAAGGGACTGTCTGGCGGGCGGCTGATCGTCTATCCGCCAAAGGAGGCGACGAAAATCGTTCCGGAACATTCGATCATCATCGGCAATACCGCGCTCTATGGGGCGATAGCGGGCGAATGTTATTTCCGTGGCGTCGCCGGCGAGCGCTTCGGGGTGCGCAATTCCGGCGCGATCGCCGTCGTCGAAGGCACGGGCGATCACGGCTGCGAATACATGACCGGCGGCATCGTCGTGGTGATCGGCGAGACCGGGCGCAACTTCGCCGCCGGCATGTCGGGCGGCATCGCCTATGTGCTCGACGAGGCCGGCGACTTCGCCAAGCGCTGCAATCTGTCGATGGTCGAGCTCGAGCCGGTCGCGGCCGAGGAGGAGCTGATGCAGCGACTGCATCATTCGGGCGGCGACCTCGAGGGGCATGGCCGCGTCGACATCATGGACGACATGAGCCGGCACGATTCCGAGCGGCTTCGCCAGCTGATCGTCAATCACGCCCGCTACACGGGCTCGACCCGCGCGCGCGAAATCCTGGAGCATTGGGACGCCTACCTGCCGAGGTTCCGCAAGGTGATGCCGGTCGAATACCGGCGCGCGCTCGCGGAACTGGCGGCGCAGCGGGGCGGCGAGATGCTGATGGCTGCAGGGGAGTAGCGCGCGGCGGCGCGGCTCTGCGTCGAGCCTGCCCGCCGCGGTGGTGTTGACGCGCAAGGGCCGGGACAGGGGCAGTTCGAGACATGGGCAAGGTTACGGGGTTTCTGGAGATCGACCGCGCGGACCGGCGCTACGCGCAGGCGTCGGACCGGATCCGCCACTATCGCGAATTCGTGCTTCCGCTTTCGGAGGAGACGACCCGCAACCAGGCCGCGCGCTGCATGAACTGCGGCATCCCCTATTGCCACTCGGGCTGCCCGGTCAACAACCAGATTCCGGACTGGAACGACCTCGTCTATCGCGGCGATTGGGAGGAGGCGTCGCGCAACCTGCACACCACCAACAATTTTCCCGAATTTACCGGGCGGGTGTGCCCGGCGCCCTGCGAGGCCTCGTGCACGCTCAATCTCCAGGACAGTTCCGTCACCATCAAGACGATCGAATGCACGATCGCCGATCGCGCCTGGAGCGAAGGCTGGATCAAGCCGGAACCTCCCGCGCACAGGACCGGCAAACGGATCGCGGTCGTCGGCTCCGGGCCGGCTGGGCTCGCCTGTGCGCAGCAACTCGCGCGGGTCGGCCACACCGTCCATGTCTTCGAGAAGAACGCCAAGCCGGGGGGCCTGCTGCGCTACGGCATTCCCGACTTCAAGATGGAGAAGATCCATCTCGACCGCCGGGTCGACCAGATGAAGGCCGAGGGCGTGATCTTTCATTGCGGCGTTCTGGTCGGGCGCGACGTCGCAGCCCGATCGCTCGTCGACGACTACGACGCGGTCGCGCTGGCGGGCGGGGCCGAGCAACCGCGCGACCTGCCGGTCCCCGGGCGCGATCTGGCGGGCGTCCACTTCGCGATGGACTTCCTGCCGCAGCAGAATCGTCGCGTCGCGGGCGAACCGATCGGCTCCAACGAACCCATCGGCGCGGCCGGAAAGCATGTCGTCGTGATCGGCGGCGGCGACACCGGCTCGGACTGCATCGGCACCTCGATCCGGCAAGGCGCCGTCAAGGTGACCCAGCTCGAAATCATGCCGATGCCGCCCAAGAGCGAGGACAAATTGTTCACCTGGCCGAACTGGCCGCTCAAGCTGCGGACCTCTTCGAGCCACGAGGAGGGGGCCGAGCGCGATTTCGCCGTGCTGACCACCTCCCTGGAGGGCGAGAACGGGGTCGTGACGGCGCTGAACTGCGTCCGCGTCGACGCCAAGATGAACCCGGTCGAGGGCAGCGCGTTCCTGCTGAAGGCGGACCTCGTCCTGCTCGCGATGGGCTTCGTCTCGCCGCGCCGGGAAGGCATGCTGAACGATCTCGGGCTGAAGTTCGACGCGCGCGGCAACGTCGCGGCCGGCGTCGGCGATTACGCCGCCTCGGCGCCGAAGGTCTATGCCTGCGGCGACATGCGCCGCGGCCAGTCGCTGGTGGTCTGGGCGATCCGCGAGGGGCGCCAATGCGCCGCTTCCATCGACAAGGCGCTGATGGGCGCGACCGTGCTGCCGCGTTAGGCGGGTCTCCCCGCGCGGCGGGCGTGCTCGTCATCAAGGAATCCCGGACCGCGTCGCGGCGAGGGCGACCGGGGAGCGGTCGGGCGCGAGGCCTGCGGCCGGCGCCGGCTCGCCGCTGCGGAGGTGATGGCCATCGCCGCCGCGCTTCCCGTCCGATCGGCGGGCGAGGCTGTGGTCGGCCGCCCCGGATGGCCGGGCGCGACGATCGAGAGATTAAGGATCGCGGGGTCCGGCCGAGAAAGAAGGCGCGCGGAAGGCGCCCGGCGTTCCTCGCCGCGCGCGCGGGCCGACCCGCGCGAGAGGTCGCGGTTAGGCCGTGATCCGGTCGTCCGCCGCGTTCGGCTCGCGCAGCACATAGCCGCGGCCCCACACGGTTTCGATGTAGTTGCGCCCGTGCGAGGCGAGCGCCAGCTTCTTGCGCAGCTTGCAGATGAAGACGTCGATGATCTTCAGTTCCGGCTCGTCCATGCCGCCGTAGAGGTGGTTCAGGAACATTTCCTTGGTCAGCGTCGTGCCCTTGCGCAAAGACAGCAATTCGAGCATCTGGTATTCCTTGCCGGTCAGATGCACGCGCGCGCCGTCGACTTCCACGGTCTTCTGGTCGAGATTGACGAGCAGGTCGCCGGTGATGATCACCGACTGGGCGTGGCCCTTCGAGCGGCGCACGATGGCGTGGATGCGCGCGACCAGTTCGTCCTTGTGGAACGGCTTGGTCAGGTAGTCGTCGGCGCCGTGGCCGAGCCCTTTGACCTTGTCCTCGATGCCGGCCATGCCGGACAGGATCAGGATCGGCGTCTTGACCTTGGTCAGCCGCAGCGACCGGAGCACCTCGTAGCCGGACATGTCGGGAAGATTGAGGTCGAGCAGGATGATGTCGTAGTCGTACAGCTTGCCGAGATCGATGCCCTCCTCGCCGAGGTCGGTGACATAGATATTGAAGTTCTCGGATTTGAGCATCAGTTCGATGCTCTGGGCCGTGGCGCTGTCATCCTCGATCAATAAAACACGCATGTCAGGTCCCCAGCCTTGTCCATCGGTTCGAGACCGCGGTCAGGTTCGCCCAAGTCACACCGCGATAAACCCGGCGACCGGCCGTAGGCGTAATCGGCCGATTCGAGACGCAACCCTGCAAGCCAATGGTTAACAAATCTTGATTCACGCCCGCAAGTCCAATCACCGTTATTTCAAAAAATACTTTCAATTATTTGAATTTGTTGTATTAATGTCGATTTCTGAATTTCATGTGTTACATTAGCTTAAGCCTCTATCAGACTCACCCGACTTGCTGTTGGTCCGCGTTCGGCCGTCGCGGCCGTCGCAGACCCCCGCTCGACGACGATTGTTAACGAGGCGAGTAAAGGAATTGCTAACGCCCGCCGCCGAGCGTGTGGAATTACGACCCTGCCGGAGCGTTTCCCGCGAGAAAAAGAGTTGCGGCCCGGCCGGAGCGTAAGAAAGGAGCAACTTTCATGGGGCAACCTGCCGCAGTCTCGCGATCAAGGAATGGGCGGGGTCATACGCCCTGACCGCGTTGTTGCAGCGTAGCGGAGTGTTGCCTTATGAAGTCGCGAGACACGCTTATTCGATTGAAGCGCTTCCAGATCGAGGAAAAGCGGCGCCGCGTGCGCCAGATCGAGATCATGATGGCGGAATTCTCGCGCATGACGCTCGAACTCGACCGCGAAATCGGCGCGGAGGAAAAGCGCGCAGGGATCAGCGACCCCGCCCACTTCGCCTATCCGACCTATGCGCGCGCGGCGATGACCCGGCGCGAAAATCTCAAGAGTTCGATCGCCGAACTGGCCGGCCAGATCGAGGACGCCAAGGCGGCTCAGGAAGAGGCGCAGGCCGAATTGCTGAAATTCGAAACGCTGGATGGGCGCGAAAAGGCCGCCGAGCGCCCCGCCGAGCTCGGCGCGCGCGCCTGAAGCTCGGGCCGGCCGCCGGTCCTGGCCGAGGCCGGCCAGCGGTCGCGCCAGGTCGGGACGCCGCGGAAATCGTTCACGATCTGCGCGGGCCGGCGCCGCGCGGCCTCAGGCGCCGTCAGTCGCCGCGCGCCGCACCCCGATCCGTCGCCGCGGTCCTGACCGCAGCCAGGCCCGCGAGATCGAGGCTGCCGAAATCCTCGCCCAGCGCCGCGCGGGCGCGACCGAGCGCCGCGAAGGCCCCGCGCGAATCGCGCGCCAGGCGGATCAGGGCCGGCAATTGACGCGGCTCCCGGATCAGCGCGCGGAGCACGGCGAGGAGATCGACTTCGCCGTCCGCGCCCATGGCGACGAGCGCGGCGCCCGGCAGCGGGCGGTGGGCCGGGTCGGCGATGACGCGCAGGATCGCGAAAGGCAAGCCGTGGCGCTGCGCCGCCCGGGCGACGACCGCCGATTCCATGTCGACGGCGGCGGCCCCGGTGGCTGCGAACAGCGCCGCCTTGGCCGCCGCGTCCGCGACCGGCGCGCCGACGCCGGCGATGTCGGCGAGCAGGCGGCGGGGGCCGCCGCGCGCGAGCGGCCGCCAGGCCCCGCCTTCGCTGAAGCGCAACAATCCGGAGGCCGTCGGCGGCTCCATGTCAGCGTGGCCGCCACCCCCGTCGCGCTCGTCGGCCGGCGAATGCGACGCGGCGCCCAGAAGCCGGCCGCTCATCGCGTTTCGCCAGTCGGCGTCGCATTCCAGACGACGCCCGCCGTCGAGCACCGCGTGCGCGATCACGAGGTCGCCCGCCCGCAGGCATGGGGCGAGCGCGCCGGCCACGCCGAAGCTCAGCAGCCGCCGGGCGCCGCGCGCGATCGCCGCCTCGAGTTCGGCCGCGAGCCGCTCCGTGCGTCCCGCGCCCACGAGCATCGCGCCACGCGGGGCGACCGCGATGCGCGCTTCGGCGGCCAGCCCGGTGACGACGGCGAGCGACATCAGCGGGCGCGATCGCGAACGGCGGGAAGCCGGGCGCCGAATCGGGTCGGACGGGCCGGGCAGGGCTCACGAATCTGTTCCGCTGTCTGCAGCACCTGTTGCCCCGATTGGTTCGCTCGAGCGGGAATTCTTATTTTTCGAGAAGGCTTTACGTCGAAGTTCGCTGCTTCCAGGACGCTGACCGGAGGTTCGTCGGCGCGCCGACCATTCCGTGCCGAGCCCCAGCCGACCATCCTAGCGCCGCGTGGTGAACCGAACGTGAACCGAACCGCCGCGAGCAGTCAAGCGCGCCCGGCCGATCCGGCCTCGACGGCGCGAGGCCGGCGCCTCGGCTGAAGGGGGAAGCGAGCGAAGCGGCCTTCCGGGCGCGCCGGGATCGCGCCCACCCAGGCACGGCTCGATCGACCATGCCGTAAAATAACGGCGGCGGCATGGAACCTGCCTGCGACATCCGCGTTAACGCACCTCGGAATACAGGAGCCGCTATGCTCGATGGCGTCAAAAGCCCGGAAGACCTGCGGCTCCATGATGCGGCGGACCTCAAGCAGATAGCGGACGAACTCCGAGCCGAAACGATCCGGACGGTCGCCGTGACCGGCGGGCATCTGGGCGCAGGGCTCGGCGTCGTGGAGTTGACCGTCGCCCTGCACCATGTCTTCGACACGCCCAGGGATCGGCTGATCTGGGACGTCGGCCATCAGGCCTATCCGCACAAGATACTCACCGGCCGCCGCGAGCGGATCCGCACCTTGCGCGCGGCGGGCGGGCTTTCGGGCTTCACGAGGCGCGCCGAGAGCGAATACGACCCCTTCGGCGCCGCCCACGCGGCGACGTCGATCTCCGCCGCCCTGGGCATGGCGATTGCGCGCGATCTGCGGCGCCAGCGGCACAATGTCGTAGCCGTGATCGGCGATGGATCGATGTCCGCCGGGATGGCCTATGAAGCGATGAACAACGCCGGGGCTTCGAATCGTCGTCTCGTCGTCATCCTCAACGACAACGCCATGTCGATCGCGCCGCCGGTCGGCGCGATGTCGGACTATTTGTCGCGCCTGGTTTCCGGGCGGTTCGAGCGCCCGTCGCAAACCCCGGCGCTCCGGGGCGGCGACTCGGCGCCGCCGCGCGCCTCGCCGAGCGCGGCCGTGCGGGGGCTCGGATCGGCCGAGGCCGCGACCCCCGGAGCGCTGTTCGAAGCGCTCGGGTTCGCCTATCTCGGGCCGATCGACGGCCACGATTTCGACAGCCTCCTGCCGGCCTTGCGGAGCGCTCGCGACGCCGAGCGCGGTCCGATCCTCGTCCATGTCGTCACCCAGAAAGGCAAAGGCTACGCGCCTGCGGAGGCGGCGAGCGACCGGTACCATGGCGTGGCGCGGTTCGACGTGGCGACCGGAGAGCAGGTCAAGGCGAAGGCGGGCGCGCCGTCCTACACGCGGGTGTTCGGCGACTGCCTGGTCAGGGAAGCCGCCAAGGACGAGCGAATCGTCGCCGTGACCGCCGCGATGCCGGCGGGAACCGGGCTCGACATTTTCGGCAAGGCGTTTCCGACCCGCATGTTCGACGTCGGGATCGCCGAACAGCACGCGGTGACCTTCGCTGCAGGGCTCGCCGCCGAAGGCTTCAAGCCGTTCTGCGCGATCTATTCGACCTTTCTGCAGCGCGCCTATGACCAGGTCGTGCACGACGTGGCGATTCAATCGCTTCCGGTTCGGTTTGCGATCGACCGGGCCGGGCTCGTCGGCGCCGACGGTCCGACCCACGCGGGCTCGTTCGACATCGCCTTTCTCGCCTGCCTGCCCGGCTTCGTGATCATGGCCGCGGCCGACGAGGCCGAACTCGTCCACATGGTCGCGACGGCCGCGGCGATCGACGATCGACCTTCCGCGGTGCGCTATCCGCGCGGCGAGGGCGTGGGGATCGGCGTGCCGGAAATCGGCGTTCCCCTGGAAATCGGCAAGGGCCGAATTATCCGGCACGGCGACACGATCGCCCTGCTCTCGCTCGGCGCCCGGTTGTCGGAATGCTCGGCGGCGGCCGTCGAACTCGCCAAGTTCGGACTGTCGACGACGGTGGCGGACGCCCGATTCGCCAAGCCGCTCGACGTCAATCTGATGCTGAAGCTGGCGCGCGAGCACGAAATCCTGATCACGGTCGAGGAGGGCTCGATCGGCGGCTTCGGGGCCCAGGTGAGGCAGGCGCTCGCCGAACATGGCATGCTCGACGAGGGGCTCAAGGTTCGCTCGATGGTCCTGCCCGACGTCTTCCAGCAGCAGGATTCGCCGGCGAACATGTATGCGAAGGCCGGGCTCGACGCCCACGGCATCGTCGCCAAGGTATTCGAAACGCTGGGTGGCAATCCGCGCCCGAATCGTCGCCCTGACGCCAAGCCGACCGACTCGCCGTCGCGCAAGCCGTCGGAACGACGCGCTCCGCTGCAGGTGATCCTCGCGCAACCGCGCGGTTTCTGCGCCGGCGTCGTGCGCGCGATCGAAATCGTCGAGCGGGCGCTGCGCAAATACGACGCTCCGGTCTATGTGCGCCACGAAATCGTGCACAACAAGCATGTCGTCGACGGTCTGAAGGCGAAGGGCGCGCGCTTCGTCGAGGAGCTCGACGAGATTCCCGGCCACGCGGTCACGATATTCAGCGCCCACGGGGTGTCCAGAAGGGTCGAGGAGGAGGCGGCGGCGCGGCGCCTGATCGTCCATGACGCGACCTGTCCGCTCGTCGCCAAGGTCCACGGCCAGGCGAAGCGCTATGTGATGCAAGGGCGCCGGCTGATCCTCGTCGGCCACGCCGGCCATCCCGAGGTCGAGGGCACGCTGGGCCAGATCTCCGCGCCGGTGGCGCTGGTGCAGAACGAGACGGACGTCGAAGCGCTCGACATTCCCGCCGATGCGCCGGTCGGGTATGTCACCCAGACGACGCTCAGCGTCGACGACACCAAGGGGATCATCGCGGCGCTGCGGCGGCGCTTCACCGATCTGGTCGGCCCGGACACCAGCGATATCTGCTACGCCACGCAGAACCGTCAGGCGGCCGTGCGCGAATTGTGCAAGGTCGTCGATGTCGTACTCGTCGTCGGCGCGCGCAACAGCTCCAATTCCAACCAGCTGCGGGAGATCGGCGAGCAGCTCGGCGTTCCGAGCTATCTCGTCGCCGACCGCGGCGAGTTGCGCCGCGAATGGGTCGAAAAGGCGCGCGCCGTCGGCGTCACCGCGGGGGCTTCCGCGCCCGAGGAGCTGGTCCAGGGCGTCGTCGCCTGGCTCGGCGATCTCGGCCCCATCGAAGTCTCGATCCTGGACGGCCGCGACGAGACTCAGGAGTTCCGTCTGCCCGCGCAGCTGGCGAGCGTATGAACTCGGTCGCGGGTCCGGGTGGCGGCGCCTATGGGGCCGCGTTGTGCAAAGCGCGTCGCGGCGCTATCGTCGGCCGCGCAATACGCCGTTCGCGATTCGCCGGTTCAATGCGAGTCGGTCGATCGGGGAGCGGGGCCTGGCCGATGGCGAATTCCTTCAGCGTGCCTCTCGCTTGCGTCCTTTGCGGCGACGGCGGACATTGACATAGGCGCCCCGAGGTCTCCGTTCTGGCGTCATATGCATGGATTCTCGGCGCGCCCTTCGTCGAGCGGCGTTCCTCGAATCCGCACTCCCTCAAATCGTCTCTCGCGCTCGGATCTTCGCTGTCGCCATGCTCACATCCCTCATCGTTCGGATCGTCGGCTTCTGCGTCGCCCACGCCTGGGCGATGGTGATGATCGGCCTGCTGGCGGCGGCGGGCGCCTGCTACTATGCCGCCGGCCATTTCCGGCTCAATTCCGACATCAACGCGGTTTTGCCGAACGATCTCGGCTGGCGCAAACGCGAACAGGCTTTCGAGAACGCCTTTCGCCGGTTCGATCTGATCGAGGTCGTGGTCGAGGCGCCCACCCCCGAACTGACGGGAGCGGCGACCGCGGCGCTGACGCGGGCGCTCGGCGAGGAGAAGACCCAATTCCAGGATGTCGCCAGCATCGGCGGCTCGGAATTCTTCGCCCGGAATGGGCTGCTGTTCGAGTCGAAGGAGGAACTGGCGCGCGATCTGGGCGGCCTCGTCCAGGGCGAGCCTCTCATCCGCGACATGGCCACGGATCGAAGCCTGCGGGGGCTGATCGCCGGGCTCGAGGACGCGTTGCTCGGCGTGCAGAACGGCCGCCTGAAACTCGACGATCTCGCAAGGCCGCTCGGCGAGGCCTCCGCCACCCTGGAGCAGGTGCTGGCCGGACGGCCGGCGAGTTTTTCCTGGCGGGTCCTGACCCAGGGCGGGCCCGCCGCCCCCGGCGATCTGCGCGGCTTCATCGAGATTCGGCCCAGACTCGATTTCCGGGCGCTGGAGCCGGGGCTCGAAGCGAGCGAGGTCGTTCGCCGGGTCGCGGCCGAGATCGCTCCGAAATATCAGGCCAGGGTGCGCCTCACGGGCCCGGTCGCGATGTCGGACGAACAATTCGGGACGATCAAGGAGAATGCGGTTCGCAATGGAATCGTCACCCTGGCGATCGTGGCCGTCATTCTGTGGCTGGCGCTGCGCTCGGGCCGGCTGATCGCCGCGGTGACGGTCAATCTCGTCGTCGGGCTGGCGTTGACCGCGGCGCTGGGCCTGATGCTGGTCGGCGCGTTCAATCTGATCTCCGTCTACTTCGCCGTCCTGTTCGTCGGGATCGGTCTCGACTTCGGCATCCAGTACAGCGTTCGCTATCGCTCCGAACGTCACGACCTCGGCGATTTGAGGCGGGCGGTCCAGCAGGCCGGTTTCCACGTCGGCGCGCCGCTGACCCTCGCCGCCTTCGCCACGGCCGCGGGCTTTCTGTCGTTCCTTCCCACCGACTACCGCGGCGTATCGGAACTCGGATTGATCGCCGGCTGCGGCATGCTGATCGCCTTCGCGACCAGCATCACGCTGCTGCCGGCCTTGATCTTCGTGCTCAATCCTCCGGGGGAGCCGGAGCCGCTCGGCTATGCCGCGCTCGCGCCGGCCGACAATTACATGATGCGGCATCGCTTGGGGATCATCATGGGCACCGCGATCGCCGTGGTCGGGGGCCTGCCGCTCCTCTACTGGCTCAGCTTCGATTTCAATCCGGTCGACCTGCAAAATCCCAACGCCGAGGCGACGGCGACCTATCTCGAACTCAGCCGCGACCCGAGCACCGACGCCAATGCGATCCAGCTTCTCGCGCCATCGCTGGAACAGGCGGAGGCGATCGCGGGCCGGATGGCGAAGTTGCCCGACGTTTCCCATGCGATGACCCTGGCGCGATTCATTCCGGAGCTGCAGAGCGAGAAGCTTCCGACCATCCGCGACGCCGCCGAAAAGCTCGCAGGGGCTTTCGACCCGCGGAACGCGCAGCCTCCGCCGAGCGACGCCGAGGACTCGGATGCCCTGAACGAGGGCGCCGACAGGCTGCTGGAGGCCGCGGACGACCAGCACGGACCGGGCGCCGCGGCGGCCAGGAGGCTTGCATCGGCGCTTTCGTCGCTCGCCAAGGCGAGCGCGCCGACGCGCGCCAGCGCCGCGGCGGCGTTCCTATGGCCGCTGGGCGTCGATCTGACCGCATTGCAGGCCGCGCTCCAGGCGCAGGCGGTCACGCGCGCGTCGCTGCCGCCCGAACTCGTGGGAGGCTGGGTCGCCGCCGACGGGCGCGCCCGCGTTTCGATCGCGCCCAAGGCGGACCCCGGCGACAACGACGCGATGCGGCGTTTCGCGCGCGCGGTGCTGGCCGTCGAGCCGGACGCGACCGAAGGTCCGATCTCCGTCCTGGAGGCGGGCGATCTCGTCGTTCACGCTTTCGTCGAAGCCGGCGCGCTGGCCTTGCTGTCGATCGCGATCCTGCTCTGGCTCGTGCTTCGCCGCGTCAGCGACGTGCTGCTCACCCTGATTCCGCTGGCGCTCGCCGGCGTGGTCACGCTCGAGGTCAGCGTCGCGATCGGCCTGCGGCTCAATTTCGCCAATATCATCGCGCTGCCGCTTTTGCTCGGAGTCGGCGTCGCTTTCAAGATCTACTACATCATGGCGTGGCGCGAAGGCCAGACCCACCTGCTCCAGACCAGCCTGACGCGCGCGGTCATCTACAGCGCGCTGACGACCGCGACGGCGTTCGGCAGCCTTTGTTTTTCGAGCCATCCAGGCACGGCGAGCATGGGCAAATTGCTCGTCCTTTCGCTGCTGTGCACGCTGGCCGCGGCCGTGCTGTTCCAGCCCATCCTGATGGGCAAGCCGCGCAGCGTGGCCGCCGCCGCGGGCGCGGAGGCCGAACCCTTCCCCCCACTCACGCAGAGAGGACCAAGACCATGATGACGCTCAGGATCTCGATGGCCGCCGCGATCTTCGGCATCGCGTCTGTCACATTCGCCGCATCGGGCACGCCCGACGAACAGGACGCGTGTCGCCCCGACGTTCGCAAATTCTGTCACAAGCTCAAGGAGACGGACGGCGACGACGCTTTCCTCAAGTGCCTCCAGGACAATCGGGCCAAGCTGTCGACGCCCTGCCGAACATTGCTGGAGAGCCACGGGCGGTGAGCGCAGCATAGGCCTGGCCGGCAGTTGCGCTCGGCTGCCGGGTTTTGTCCATGAATCCGGCGCATTGGTGGGCGAGAGGATCGTCTCTCGCCGACATTTTGGGACGCCGATGATGAGGTTCTCTCTAGCGATCTTGGCCGCCAGCGCGGTCTTGGCGACCGCCTACGCCAATCCCGCGCCCACCCCGACCGCGTCGGGATTTTGGCAGCAGGCGGACGACGACGGTCACGTCGGAGGGTGGTTTCTCTTCGCCGAAAAGAATGGTTTCTTCGAAGGCCGGCTCGTCAGGCTGTTCAAGCGGCCGGGCGAACAGAAGCTGATCTCGACCTGCCAGAAATGCGAGGGGGATCAGAAGGACGCGCCGATGCTCGGCCTCACGATCGTCAAGGGCATGAAGCGGGACGGCTACAAATACGAAGAAGGCAGCATTCTTGATCCGCGTGACGGGACAGTCTACCACGCCGAAATGGAGATGAGCCCGGACGGGCAGAAGCTGTTCGTGCGCGGCTACCTGGGCATCCCGCTGTTCGGACAGACGCAGGTATGGACCCGCCTTCCCGACGACGTGATCGCCCCCGCCGACATCCCGAAGGATTCGATGGGGCCCGCGGCGGCCGCGGCGGAATGACCCCGGGCTTCGCCTGGTTTCACGCGGCAGACGCCCAAGTCGCGGTTGGCCTCTTTTAGACCTTCACGCCGGTCAGCGCGAGCAGGACCCGAGCCAGACGCGGCACCCCGGGGCGGACCACGGCGATCGCCCCATCGGCCGCCAGATCGACCGTGGTCGCCCTTTCGAGGTTCGTCCACCGACGGTTCTCGCCCGACCGCTCGAATTCAAGCGCGGCACGCGCGCCGACAGGCTGACGTGTCGTCGTCATGACCTCCTCCACCGCCGCCTCCCGCCCGCTTTACGGGACGTAAAAGCCTTTGGCCGCGCTTTTGGTTCCCTGCCCGGCGCTTCGTTCTCGGCGATCCCTGCCCGACATCGCCTGCCCAGACCGTAAGGTCGTGAAGCAGGGCCCCGACTCGGCAATACGCGTTTCCTAGACTATTTACCGGCGTTGCGCCAAAAATGAGGCCGGGAACGCCGGGCGGTTCAAGGCCCCTCCACGGGCGAGGAGCGCGATCGGCGACGCCTCTGGGAGACCGGGATCGCAACCTGTTCGGGCCGGGCGGATTATGTTTTTCTCGCGGCCCCAGCGCGCCGAACCGGTGGGCGCGCCGGGCTTGGGGATCGGCGATCGACATGAGGACGGACGCGACGGAGTGCAGCGCTCCCTGCGCCGAGGCGATCGATACCGAAGCGGAAGGCGCGTCGCGATGAACAAGCAAGAAACGCCGGCGCGCTCCCAGTCCGGCCGCAGCGTCGCCATCGCGCTCGGGCTCGAGCGTTTCGGCCTCCTGCCGCTGCGCGCGCCTGCGCTGGCGATCCTGGCCGCGATCGTGTTGGCGGCGGCGGCCATGGCCGGGATAGGGCGGATCCAGATCGACGACTCGCTGAGCCAGCTGTTTCGATCCGATACGCCCGAATTCGAACAGTTCGAGAAGGTGTCGCGTCAGTTTCCGTCGAGCGAATATGATGTGCTGGTCGTGGTCGAAGGCAAATCGCTGCTCGCGCGCGAATCGGTCGAAATGCTGCGCGCGCTCGTCACCGACCTGCAGCTGGTCGAGGGCGCGCGCGGGATCATTTCCCTGTTTTCGGCGCGTCAGCCGTCCGAGAACGGCGGCCTCCCTGCGCCCTTGTTTCCCGAGCAGCTGCCGCAGGGCGCGCAATACGAGCAATTGATCAGCCGCGTGACGGGCAATGAGCTGATCCGCGGCAGGCTTCTTTCCGACGACGGCGATCTCGCCCTCATCGTCCTGTCGCTCGACCCGGCGACGGTCGATGGCGTAAAGCTCCAGACCGCGATCGACGACATCCGCCAGACCGCGCGCGAAGATATGGCTGGGTCGGATCTGTCGACGCAACTGTCCGGCGTGCCGGTGATGCAGCTCGAAGTCCGCAACGCGCTCGAGCGCGACAGGCTGGTGTACAATGCGGCCGGGCTGTTCGTTGGCTGCGCGATCGCCATCCTGTTCTTCCGACGCCTGTCCTACATGATCGTCGCGGCCGCGCCGCCTCTGCTCGCCATCGTATTCGCGCTCGGCGCGTTCGGATGGCTCGGCTTTCGTCTCAGTCTGTTCCTGAACCTGATGACCCCGCTGATCATGGTGATCAGCTTTTCCGACAGCATGCAGCTGACCTTCGCGGCGCGCGACCGCATCTTGGCCGGCCACGACCGACGGTCGGCGTTCCGCGAAGCGATTCTGGTCGTGGGGCCGGCCTGCGTGCTGACCCACGCGACCGCGGGCCTGTCCTTCCTCGGCCTCCTGTTCTCCAGCTCCCAAACGATTCGCGCCTTCGGCGAGGCGGGTTTCGCTGCTTCCGTGATCGCGCTGGCGACCGTGCTCGCCCTCGTGCCCGTGCTCGGCGTCCTGCTCGTTCGCTCCGAACCGGCTTCCCTCGCCAGCCCGGCGCGGGCCGACGCCGGGATCGAGGCGCTGCGGGGGTTTTGCGGCTGGGTGGCCGCGCGCATGGTTCGCCGGCCCGGCGCCTACGGCCTGGCCGGCGTGCTCGTCGTCTGCGGCCTGGCGCTCGTCTACGCCGGGCTCGAGCCGCGCTATCGACTGGCCGATCAGGTGCCCGACGGGCAGCAGGCGGTGCAGGCGAGCGGCCGCCTCGACGCGAAGCTGGCGGGTTCGAATCCGATCGACGTGCTCATCGAGTTTCCGCCCGGCGGCGCCCTCTATTCGCGCGAGACGCTCGACGTGATCGCACAGGCGCATCAGGCGCTCGAACGACAGCCGGGGGTCGGCAACGTCTGGTCGCTCGAGACTCTGCGCCGCTGGCTCGCGCAGAAACTTGGCGCTTCGGACGTCGCGACGCTGAAGCAGTATGTCGAGCTGCTGCCGCGCTATCTCGTGCGGCGGTTCGTGTCCGAGGACCAGAGGGCGGTCATCGTCTCGGGTTTCGTCCCCGACAAGGATTCGGCGCGGCTGCTTCCGATCGTCGATCAATTGGACGCCACGCTCGCCGAGCTTCGCGCCCGCCATCCCGGCTATTCGATCGCGGTGACCGGCCTCTCGGTCATCGCCGCGCGCAACAGCGCCGCGATGATCGACAAGCTCAATCGGGGCCTGACGCTGGAGTTCGTCTTCGTCGCCGTCTTCATCGGCCTCGCGTTCCGCTCGTTCCCGGTCATCCTCGCGGTGCTGCCGCCCGGGATATTTCCGATCCTGACCGCCGGCGCCCTGCTGCGATTGCTCGGGGACGGTCTGCAGTTCTCCAGCGTCATCGCCTTGACGGTTTCGTTCGGACTCGGCCTGAGCGCCACGATCCACTTCCTCAACCGGATGTGGCGCGAGGACCGCGCCGACGCCGACCCGGCGATCGCGGTGGAGCGGGCGACGATGCTCGTGGGGCCGGCGCTGATCCTGACCTCGATCGTGCTGGCGTGCGGACTTGCGGCTCTGGCCTTCTCCAGCCTGCCGCTGCTTCGCCTGTTCGGCTGGCTCAGCGCGTTTGCGATGCTCGCCGCGCTGGTCGGCGATCTGCTGATCCTGCGTCCGACGATCACGTTCCTGATGCGTCTGGGTCGAAAAAGCACGCGGGTCGGGCCACGGGACCGTCGGGGCCGCGCCCCATATCTCGATCCGAACCTTGAAGGAGGCAATGGTGTCAGCATCTAAACCCGGAGGCCCCGGGCGCTCCCTCATCGGCATGGCCGTCGCGGCCGGCTTCGTCTCGGCTCTGGCGCTATCGCCGCAGGCCGCCGCGGCGCGAATCGAAGGCCCGTTCGCCAAATTTTCCGGCGCATGGCGAGGCGGCGGCGAAGTGGTCGGCGCAAACGGCGCGCGCGAACCGATCTCGTGCCGCGCCAAATACGAGGTGACGGAAAGCGGCGTCGGGCTCGCCCAGTCGCTCGTCTGCGCGAGCGACAGCTTTCGCTTCGAGATCCGCAGCAATGTCGTCGCCGACGGACCGGCGGTGCAGGGCCGATGGCAGGAGACGACGCGCGATGTCTCGGGCGACGTGACCGGCCGGGTCGTAGACGGAGATTTCGAGGGAAGCGTCGCCGGCCCGGGTTTCACCGCGGAGCTGTCGCTGAAAATGAGCGGCCGAAGGCAGGCCGTCAACATCACGCCGCACGGCGGCGACATCGCCAGCGTCGCGATCGTTCTGTCGCACGAGCGATGAACGGCGCCCCGCTCCGACCCGCTGCCATCGCCGCGTTCAGGGCGAGCGATCCGCCGGCGAGGCTCGGCTTGCCGATCCGGGTCGCGCTCGGCGCCGCCATCTTGGCTCCCGAGAGCGCTCTGACATCAGGCGTCCGCAAGCGCGGCTCGCCTCCCAACGGTCACGGCGGCCGGACCAAGGTCGAGCCCGCGGTCCCCGCCTGCTCGACGGGCGCGGACGGCGCCTGCCGCCTCGCTGCGGTCCCCCGCAATGCAGCCGGCTTCGGATTGATCGCAATCCCATCGATCGCCTCGAGCGCGCCGGCCCGGTTGAGAGTGTGCAGTCGTCCGCCGGGCCAGAGAGCGTCCGAGACGATCGGGGCCGAGAGCGTCTGCGCGAAGGCTCGCGGGTCGAGACGGTCGATGCGGGCCAGACGCAGGGCGCGGCCGTAGCCCTGCGAGCAGTCCTGCACAGGTCGCCAGGGCGCGCCCGCCTTGTTCGTCACGGCGCCCGCCGGGCGGGCTCCGCCGGCGTCGATCAGGACCGGGTTGGCCGCATGTTCGCGCCACGGTCCGAGGAGATTCGGCGCGTGATGGATCGCCAGCGTGTCCGAATAGCCGCCGATGTCCTCGCGCACCGTGGACATCATGTAGAACCGACCGTCGTGTCGGAAAATCGTCGAATCCGACGCTTCGACGCCTTCGAGCAGCGCCGCGCTGCGCTCCCATCGCCGGGGGAATTCGACGCAGCGGTAGAGCGTGACCTGTCTGGACCGCGAACTCTCCGGGACCATCCACAGCCGGCCCTCCGCCTCGATCAGGAAGGGATAGGACAGGTGCCAGGGCTCCTCGAGGACCGGGAAGACCGCGCCGATCGGCCCGCGCGCGCCGAATTCGACCGCCGAAATGACGCCCTTGCCGAGACGATGGTCGAAATCCTCGAAGAACATATAGCTTCGCCCGCCGCGCGCGATCGGGAACGGATCGGCGAAAAAGCGCCCGCCGGGGTCGCCGAGCACGTTCCATTTCGGACCGCCGAGGTCGCCGCGCTCCATGACTCCGGGTCCGTCATGGATCCGCCAGCCGATCCGCCAGTGCGGCGCATGACAACACAGGTGATAGAGCCGCCGCGCCAACTGGCCGAGTTCCACGCGCGCGCCGTAACGCGCAAGGCCGGCGGCCGACCCGGCGAGCGGCCGACCGCGCCGGCGCGGCGCGGATCTTTCCGGCCTGCCGATCGCGTCGCGCAGCAGCGCCATCGCGCGCGAGTAGACCGCCTCCATGCCGCCTGTCAGCCCTCCGGCGGCCTCCAGCGAGGGGGTTCCAGCGCAGACGATCTGGCCAGTCGCGCAATTCTCGATCGCGACTTCCGGCGCCCGGCCGCCGATCAGAGCGCCGATCATGGCGCTTTCGCCCGGCGCCCCATCGTAGAGCGGTCTCAGAACAGGACCCCGCGACGCCGTGGCGTGGGGGCGGCCGGAGAGATCGAGCACGACATCTGGCGATCCGGTCGC
Source organism: Roseiarcus sp. (assembly GCA_049509635.1). GTDB lineage: Bacteria > Pseudomonadota > Alphaproteobacteria > Rhizobiales > Beijerinckiaceae > Roseiarcus. The sequence continues at coordinate 28,230 of JBEKZS010000008.1, read as the reverse complement.
CGGAGCGCCAAAATCCTCGGCGTCCAGCGGGTCGCAGAGCGCCTCGCGGCCCGGACGGGCGATCATCCGCTCGATTCCGAGCAGCAGCGCCGCGCCGGCTGACGGCTTCTCGCCGTCCACCAGCACGAGCGACACGCCGGCCTCCGGAAACTGCCGGGCGAGCCGATCGCGCAGCAGCCGATGGAAGCGCCGGACCCCGGCGCGCGAAACTTCAATCGCGATGCGCACGGCCGCTCTCGATCAGCCCCGCGATGAGCCGGGCGTAGGCGTCGGTCATCTCGCCGAGCGGAAACCGCTCCTTGAGGCGCCGGCCGACGGCGCCGAGATTGGCGGCCAGCTCGGGATCGCCGAGCACGCGTCGGACCGCGCCTGCGAAAGCGGCGGTGTCGCGCGCATCGACGAAGATCGCACAGGGGACGCCGTCCACGCTGAGCACTTCCCTGAGCACTTCGAGATCGTTGGCGACCAGAGGCAGTCCGGCCTGCGCCGCCTCCACGGGAGCGAGCCCGAAGGTTTCGGCGCCGCTCGGGAACACGAAACAGTCCAGCGCGGCGAGGAAGACGCCGATCCTCGCGGGGGCGAGTTCGCCGAGGAAATGGACGCGCGCGCCGACGCCGAGGTCGCGCGCGAGGCGCTCCAGGCGAGGGCGGTCCCGACCCTGGCCGGCGAGGGCGAGGTGGACGCCCGGAAGCAGTGGAAGCAGCGCGATCGCGGCGTCGATCTGCTTCAGCGGATGCAGACGCGCCGCGCAGCCGAGCATTGGAACCTGCAGCGGCAGGCCGAGTTCGGCCCGCGCCGCGCCCTTGCCGATCCCCGCCGTCTTGTCTTCGAAACCGTGATCGATCCGCAGGACACGGTTGCGATAGCCGGCGGGATGGGCGGCGAACATGGCGGCGTTGAAGGCCGAGTTCACGACGATACGGTCATAGGCCCCGCGCCGCCCCAGCACCCTGTCGATCGCGATCGCCCAGCGCGGCATCATCACGCTGGCCGAAGTCTGATTGGCGATGACGGCCCGCGCGCCGGCGAGCCGCGCGACGGAGGCGCCGATGATGTTGCCATAGTGCTGGAAGGTGACGACCGCGGCGGGCCGCATGGTCCGCAGGATGCGATAGAGGCGAAGCAGCAGACGCAGGACGCTCAATGGGCCGGTCGGTCGTTCGGCGGCGCAGAATTCGACATTGGCGGCTGCGTCGAACGAGGCGGTGCGGCGGAACAAGAACACCTGCCGCACGTCATAGCCGCGCGCCGCGAGATCGGCGCCGATGAGCCGCGATATCTGCTGCGCGCCCGCATTCTCGGCCTGCGTCTGAACCAGGGCGACGCGCGGCGGCGATACCGCGCTCACGTCGTCCTCGCCAGCGAGGGCGCGGCGGCGCCGCCGCCCGGCCTCGCCCAGTGCTGCGGGGCCAGAACCCGGTCCACGGCGCCAAACGCCAGGCCAGCGAGCGCGAGTGCGAGCCCGAGCGCGAGCGGCGCGAACCAGGCCTCTTCCTGGAACAGTCCGTTCACGAGAACGACCGCGATCGACGCCGTCGACAGCGTGAGCGAGGGCGCGCGCAGGCTCTCGGACAGCCGCCAGGCGACGCGCGCGAGCCACAGATAGATCGCGATGACGACGATCCCGGCGACCCCCATCTGGTAGAGAAGCACGCCCGCCGCGCTCTCGACTGCGACGTCGGTCGATCCCTGACGCTGGTACCAGCTCCAGTCGAAGCTGGCGACGTTGGTCGAAAGATTGCCTCCCGCCCCGAGCGTATGGCCGGCCGGCTCGCTCAGGAAGCCGTTAATTCCGCCGATCAACCCGAGAACATGGAAGTCCCCTGATCGCAGCCCGGTGACGAAGATGAACGCGGCGTAGCCAAGCAACGCGATCGCGAGACCGGCGGGCGACGCGACGCCGCGGACGTGGCGGCTGGCGAGGCAATAGGCGAGCGACAGCGCCGACAACGCGAAGGCGCCCTTGGCCCCGACCACCACCAGCAGCGGCGCCGCCGCGAGCGGGAGCATGTAGCGTCCGTGGACCGCGACGAACGCGCTGAGTATGGCGAGCGCGTAGCCGAAGCTGATCGGATGGAAGTTCGGCCCCTGCAGCCGGACGACGCTGACATGCAGGCTGTCCAGGAGGTCGGTGTTGAACAGCTTCGTGGTGAAGAGATCGAGCGTGTCGCCGGCGACCGCGCCCGAAGCGCGGGCGTCCCGTTCGAACTCGACGCTCTGGCGCTGCGCGGCGGAGGCGAGGTCCCAGTAGGTCCAGCCGTTGGTCAGATCGAGCCAGAGACGCGGGGCGATGAGTTCGAAATAGCCGCAGACGACCAGCATGCCCAGCAGCAGCGCGGCGATATTGCGCATTGGCAGCTCGCGCCTCGATGCGACGAGCAGGCAAATCTGAAACAACAGGATCGGCAGGCCGATGTTGCGAAGGTAGATCGCAGCGCCGCGCGAATCGATCGGCAGGCCCAGGACGAAATACACGCCCGCCAGCCCGAGACCCGCCGCGGTCACGGCGATCATGCGCCGCACGAACCGGGAGGGGCGGTCGCGGCCGACCGCGAGACGGGCCATGATCGTCGCCCACAGACCCGCCGTCGTCACGAAGTCATAGGCCTTCAACGGGTCGAGATCGGAATATTGCGTCGCATACGGCGAAGCCATGGCCACGAACGTCGACTGGAACAGGAAGCCAACGAACAGGACCATCGGCGCGGCGCGTTCGCAAAACAGCGCGACGGCGCACGAGGCCGCCAGGCAAAAGGCCACGGCGAGCGGCTGGCCGATCTGATGCAGCAGGATCGGCGCGCCGGTGATGGCGAAGGCGAGGCCCGTGTGCAGCGCCAGATCCAGCGCCTGCTCGGCCGAGCCCTCGCGCGTCTGCCGCCGAGCGTTCATTCGCGCCGCGACCCGCCCATGGATAATCCACCCGTATTCAGATCCGGCAGTCTTCTGCGACAGGATAGTTAACCAATACTTAAGGCTTCGTGTATCTCCTGCCGGAAGGGTGCGACACGGCCGCGGCGCCGTGAGGGTGGATTTTGCTCGATGATGCAGTTCAAGGAAACGCCGCCACACGTCGAGGCCGACGAAAGTCAGGCGGTCGAACTGTGGGCCGATTCCGCGCGGTCCGAGAGTCCGAGAGCGCCCGATTGGCGCGCCGTCGTGACGCTCGCGCGGCGCAACCTGGGCCTGATCGTCGCGACGGCGATCATTGTAGCGGTCCTGTGCGCCCTCGCGATCACGCTGACTTTCAATCAGTACGTCGCCACCGCGACCGTTCTGTTCGACCCGCGCAACGCCAAGGTCACCGCCTCGGAGGAAGTGCTCCCGGACATCGGCCCCGATTCGGTCGCGATCGAGAGCGTGGTCCAGGTGGCGAAGTCGGACGGCTTCCTCGGCGCGCTGGTCGAGCGCGAGGGGCTCTTGAGCAACCCCGAATTTGGCGGAAGCGGGGGGGCGGCCGCCGAACGCGGCGACGCAGCGATCGGGACGCTGCGCGACCGGCTGACGATCCGGCGACGCGGCGCCACCTACGTGGTCGACATATCGATAAGGACCAGCGACGCGCAACAGAGCGCCCGGATCGCCAACGCCGCGGCCGCGATGATGGTCGAAAGCGAGACCAGCCTGCGCGCCGGCGCCAACCAGCGCGCGGCCGATTTCATCGGCGGCAAACTCACCCAATTGCGCGAGCGGGTCAACGCCGAGGACGCGGCCATCGCCAAACTGAGGGCCGAACTGAAGATCACCGACGCGGGGCAGGGCGAAGTCCTGCAGGAGCGTCGGGTGACGGAACTCAACCAGCAGCTCGCGCTCGCCGACGCCCACGCGAACGAGGCCAAGGCGCTCGTCGACCAACTGCGCGACGCCAATCTCGCCGCCGGCGCGCTTCCGACCGCGATCCAGTCCCCGGTTCTCAGTGGGCTTCGCGCCGAATATGCGCGTCTGACGCGCGAGGCGGCCGGTCTGGAGACAGTGCTCGGGGCGCGTCATCCCGACGTCGTGGCGACCAACGCCCAGCTCGGCGAAGTCCTGCGCCAGGTCGCCGCCGAGAAGGATCGGCTGATAGCCTCGGCCAAGGCGGACTATCTGGAGGCGCACAAGCGCGAGGTCTCGTTCGCGGAAGAACTGCGCAAATCCCAGGCCGACAGCGGCGCCACCGATCAGCAGGCCGCGCAGCTGCGCGATCTCGAGCGGACCGAGAAGTCCGACCAGGCGGTCTACGAGCAATTGCTGGAACGCCAGCGGGCGCTCACCGAAATGAAGGGCCTGACGAGCGACGACATTCGGATCGTCTCGCCGGCCATCGCGCCGACGCGATCGAACGCGCCGAGGCTTCCGCTGGTTCTGGCGGCCTCCGGCGTGATCGGTCTGTTCGTCGGCTTCGCCGGGGCGTTCGTACGCGATGCGTGGGAAGGATCGCCCGCCTCGACATCGGCCGTGAGCCGGCCAGCCGCGAGCCGGCCAGCCGTGAGCCGGCCAGCCGCTGCTGTCGAGGCGGAGGCGGTCGTGCCGCTGCTCGACCACGCGCCCGAGCGCGACGGCCGCCCGATCGATCGCGAGGCGGCGCGATGGTTCGAACGGATATGCGCGTCCGGGCTCCTGCGTCGGATCGCGGACGGCGGCGTTCTGCTCGTGACGTCGCCGCGCGGGGGCGAGGGCAAGTCGACCGTAGCCGCCAATGTCGCGGGGTGTCTGGCCCGCGGCGGCGCGGACGTGCTGCTGATCCGCATGGCGCCCGGCGACGTCCAGGCGCCGCGCCGGGAACTCGGCCTCGTCGACGTCGCGGCCGGGAGCTGCCTCCTGGACGATGCGGTGCTCTGGTTCGGCGAGGATGCGCCCAGCATCCTTCCTCTGGGCGGATCGCGCGAGTCCGCCGTTCGAAGAGACGCGTTTTTGTCCGGCGCTGCGTTGCGACGCGTCATTCATGACTGCCGCCGGGATTTCGACGCGGTGGTCATCGATGCGCCGTCGGTGCTGGCGGCGCCCGCGCTGCGCGTGCTCGCGCGCCGCGTCGACGTCGTCCTGATGGTCGTCGAGTGGAGCGAGACCGACACCGCTCTCGTCGACGAGGCCATGGAATGTTTCGAGCCGCGGAAAGTCGGCGTCATTCTCAACAAGGTCGACCTCGCGCGCTACGAGGGCTCGGCGCCGCTGGGCGGGAATCCCGCCGGAGGCCCGGCGGCTGCCATGCGTCCGACGCCGGTCGCGCGGCGACGGGGCGCGGCGCCGTTCGGCGGCTCGGCAGGATCGAGAGCGCGGACGCGTCGACCCCGCAACGCTTTCGACAGAGAAAACTGACCCCGATCATCATCGGGGCGCTGACGATCGCCCAGCCGAACGCGGCTCCGGCGGCGCCCCAGCGGGGCGCCAGATAGAGGATCAGGAGCAGTCGCAGAGCCAGCGAGAGGAGCGCGATGCGCGACCACAGCCGCTCTTCGCCGGTCACGACCAGAATGCCGGAGGCGGGGCCGCACAGCGTGATGGCGAAGCTCGCCGTCGCGAGAATGACCAGCGGCGCGCAGCCCGCGGCATAGGCTCGCCCGAACACCGACAGGATGGGCGAGGCCGCCGCCGCCAGGACGAGCAGGAGCGGGGCGCCGAGGACCACGACGACCATCATCACCGAACGCAGAATCTTCTGGAGCCCGTCTGTTTCCCCGGCGAAATGAAGCGACCCGGCATGGGTGACGGTATAGGTGTTCAGGCCGGTCGAAATCATCGCGAACACGTTTGCGATTCGCGCCGCGATGAAATACTTCGCGGCCTCGGCCGGCGCGACCAGGAGGCCCAGCAGCACCACATCGGCATATTGTCCCATCGCCTCGACGCTCGCCGACAGGCACATCCGGCGGCCGCGCTCGAACCACGCCCGCCAGGCGAATATCGGGCGCGCGCGGGCGACCTCGCCCGGGAACGCCCGAGAAGTCGCGACGCACTGGACCGCGATCGACAGCGCCATTCCTGCGGCGGCGGCCGAGAAGAAGATCGCGAGCGACAGATCGCCGTGCAGATCGAGCGCGACGACGATCAGCAGGACCACCCGCCACGTCAATTCCCGGTTGATCTCGGACATTCGAAAGCCATGGATCGTCCGGCAGGAATGCGAGGAATAGTGGAGCATGGCCTGGGCGGCCAGAAACGCGACCGCGGCGCCGAGCGCCGTCGAGCCGAGCGGCGCGGCGATGAAGCGGTTGACGACGACCAGGCCGAGACAGGCCGCGATCGTCGCCGCGGCGCTGGCGAGCCAGCCGAACCGGTAGGCGCCCGCCATCAGGCCGAATCGGCGTCCGCTCGCATATTCCGCCCAGGATCGGACGATCAGGTTTTCCTGGCCGAACGCCGCCGCGACGGCGAGGCAGGAGAGCACGTTGAACCAGATCGCGATCTCGCCGAACGCGGGCGCCGGCAGGGCGCGCGCGGCGAGGGTGAAGACCACGATCATCAGGACCGCGCCGCCGCCCTTGATCGCCAGGGCGAGAATCGCGCCGGTCATCGCCGGGTCGTCGCCGATGGCGCATTTGAGGCGTGCGAGGGGGCGGCCGATCCGCGTGGGCGCATTCATCCCGGCAGCAGCGCGTCGATCAGCGGGAGATCGGGTCGGCCGGCCTCGTCGAGCAGCCCGAAGCCCTGATCGTAGTCCCAATGCGCCCAACCGAAGCGGTTGGCCTGCGCCGCGTCGCGGACGCTGCTCAGCCAGGCGAGCCTCGCCCCGCGCGCGGCCTTGAATCGCAGCGCCCCGAATTCGTTGAGCACGACCGGCGCGCGATGGTCGCGGCTCCAGGCGGCCAGCGGCGCAAACTGGGCGCCGATCGCTTGCGCGGTCCAGGGCCGATCGAGCGCGCGCTCGATCGACAACGCGAGATCGGCGTCGCCGCGCGCGCGCAGCCCGTCGAGCAGACGGACGATCTCCGGATCCCCGCGCCGGGCGGGAAACGGCACGCCTTCGAGGCGCGAGAGCGGATCGGCGGCGTCCCAGGTGAGCCCCTGGTGGGTGAAAGCCATCGGGTCGTAATAGTGGAAGGCATAGACGACGTTGGCGTCGTCGAGCGGGCGCCAGCCGGCGAGCGCCTCGACGCGCTGGTAGGGCGCGGGCCCGACGATGAAGGTCGTCGACGGCAGGCGGGCGCGCAAGTCCTCGACGAGCCGCGCCGCCTGCGCGCGCCAGATTGCATCCTCGGTCTGCGGCTCGTTGAGCAGTTCGGCGAACACGCGGTCGGCGGGCAGGCGTCGGATCGGGCGGGCGAGATTGCGCCATCCCTCGCGCAGCGAGACGAGCGCGGCCTCCGGATCGGCGCGATGCAGCCGGCCGAAAACGGCGCCGGGATGCATGTCGGCGCTGACGACGAAATCCAGTTCGAGCAGGAGCTCCGCGGCGGCGGCGAAATCGGCGATCGCCGCGTCGATCGCCGCCTCCGGCGAGAAGCGCGACATCAGCCGCTCGCCGCAAATCGGCAGCCGCACATGGGTCATGCCGCGCGCGCGCAGCCACGCCAACACGCCGCGGTCGGGCGCCCGCGAACGGCGCGCCGGAACCTGATCGGGAAGATTGAATCCGCTGGCGAGACCGGCGACGCGCGCGTCGAGGTCGCCGGCGCGGGCGCGCCGCGGCGCCAGCGTCGCGGCGCCGATCATGGCGAGCGCCGCCCGCCTGCCGACCCGCGCGCTCACCGCAGGCCCCTGAGCATCAGCAGCAGAGCGTGCGGGTTGGTCAGGGCGTAGCGGAGGAACAGCCTTCTGGGCTCGCAGGCCATTCTGAACAGCCATTCGAGCCCGATTCTCTGCATCCACAGCGGCGCGCGCGGCCTTGCGAGCGAGAGGAAGTCGAACAGTCCTCCGGCGGTCTTGACGATGCCGACGCCGCGCAGAGCGCCGAGATTGCGCCGGCAGAACTGGTGTTCGAACGGCGCGCCGAGCGAGATCCAGAGCACGTCCGGCTTCAGTCGCGCAATCTCGGCGACGATCGCCGGCTCCTCGGCGGGGGAGAAATAGCCGTTGCGGCGCCCGGCGATGCGCAGGGTCGGGTGGGCCGCGCGGACATTCGCCACGGCCGCGCGGTTCGCCTGCTCGATTCCGCCAAGAAGATAGAACGACAGTCCGGCGCGCGCCGCCAGCCTGGCGACGACCGGGAACAGGTCGGTGGTCGCGACCCGCTCCGGCAACGGATTCGCGCACAAGAAGCGCGACAGCAACACGAGCGGCTGGCCGTCGGCGTTGACCGAATCGGCGCTCAGCAATGTTTCGGCGAGCTGGCGATCGCGCGCGCAGAGCGAAATCATTTGTCCGTTCACCGAAGTCGAGAAGATCGGCCGCTCGGCGGCGTTCCGCGCCTCGCTGAGGCAATAGTCGACGAACGCCTGCGCGGTCTCCTCCAGCGCCACCGCATCGATCGGCAACCGGCCGACATGGGCGACCGGCCGCCGGTCCGCGCGCCGCGCCATGACCGCCAGTCGCATCGCTCCGCTCCATCCCCGATGGAATTGCCGTGGCGGGGCAAGGCGCGTGCCTCCCGAATCGGGACGACTTCGCCCGCGAACCCGGGCCGGCGCCGCGCCGCGATGGCGGCCCAGGGTGATTTCGCCAGGCGTCGCGAGCCGATGGCGCTCGTACGCCGCCGCAGGCGCGCCGCTTGCGACGAACCCGCCGGCGCGCGCTTGCCGCTGCGCTAAGCCGTCGATCTGTCCCGAAACGGAGCAACACGCCATGCAATCGGCGAGCGAACCGACCACCGCGGCCGTGGCGTCCGGGCAGGGTCGGCCCGGTCGCGACCGCCGGCTTCGAGCCGGGCGCGCGCCGCGCGCCTCCCGTGCGATCTACGCGGTCGGGATCGGGTGTCTGGCGGCGCTGTGCGACTTCGGCGCGGTGACGTTCGCCGCCTCCGCGTCCCCCCTGCTCTATCGCGCGGCGACCCTGGGACTTGCGCCCGCGGTCGAGCCGGTCGCCGGGATCGGGGTCGTGGTCGGCGCGCTCGTCGTGATCTGCAACGTCCAGCGCGGCGAATATGCGATCCGGCGGTTCGACTCGCTGTCGGGTCATTTCGGCCGCTGCTTCACCGTCTGGAACATCGCCTTCTTCTTCGCGCTGGCGCTGGGCTTCGCCACCAAGACGACGGGGGCGTTCTCTCGCGGCGCGACCGGCGTCCTCTACGTCGCCGGCCTGGTGGCGCTCGGCGGCGGGCGGGCGGCGATCGTCGGCCTCGTCGAAGCGGTCAGGCGGCGGGGATTGCTGGTCCGTCGCCGGCTGGTCCTCGTCGGTTTCGAAGCCCCGCTCTCGACGCTCGCGCGCCGCATCGACCGCTCGGAATCGGGCATGGAGGTCGTCGCCGCGATCACGCTGCGCGAGAGCGAGGCCGATCTGCCTGACGATCTCGCGCTGATCGGCGCGACGGTGCGCATGCTGCGGGCCGACGATGTCGTGTTCGCGATTCCCTGGGCGCAGACCGGCGTGATCGAAGCCTGCGTCGACGCCTGTCTGCGCACGCCCGCCGAGATCCATCTCGCGCCCGAGTCGATTCTCGACCGTTTCGCCGACGCGGAAGTCGTCCGCCTCGGACCGATCTGCGGCCTCGGCCTCACCCGCCGCCCGCTCTCGCTGCTGCAACGGTTCGAGAAGCGCCTGTTCGATCTTACGATCGCCGCGCTCGCGCTCGTGCTGCTCGCCCCGCTGTTCGTCGTCGTGGCGATGCTCGTCCGGCTCGACGGCCCCGGCCCGATCTTCTTCATGCAGCGGCGCTACGGCTTCAACCGCGAGCCGTTCCGGATCGTCAAGTTCCGGACGATGGCGGCGATGGAGGACGACGCGCAGCTGATCTCCGCGACCCGCTTCGATCCGCGCGTCACCCGCGTCGGCGCCGTTCTGCGGCGCGCCAGCATCGATGAACTCCCGCAATTGCTGAACGTGCTGGCCGGCGACATGTCGCTGGTCGGTCCGCGGCCCCATGCGATCGCCCACGACCAGCGCTACGAGGGCCGCATCGCCCGCTACGCGCGCCGCCACAACGTCAAGCCCGGCATCACCGGATGGGCGCAGGTGTGCGGGCTGCGCGGCGAAATCGCCGGCGAGGACAAGATGCGCCGGCGCGTCGAGCACGACCTCTACTACATCGACAATTGGTCGCTGTGGCTCGACCTGAAGATCATCGTGATGACGATCTTCTCGCCGAAGACCCATTCCGGCGCCTATTGAGGGGAGCGACCGCGTCGACATCCAGCGATGCTTCGGCGAAGCGCTGACCGTGCACGACCGCCTTGCGCATCACGCTCGACAGCGCGGCGCCCGGCAGCGCCTCGGGGGCGACCCAGAAGCAGCCCTCGGGCGCCGGCGGGCTTGCGCCGATCCGCGCGACATAGATGGTCAGCGCGAGCGAGAAATGGGTGAACGCCTGTTCGACGAGCCCCGGCGCCAATCGCCAGGACGCCGCGAACGGAGCCGCGCGCGCAGCCCGGTCGGGCTCGAAATCGCTGGTCCAGGCGGTGCCCGGCAATTCGACGGTGCCGCCGAGCAGCCCCTCGGGCGGGCGGGTGCGCAGCAGCACGCCGCCGTCGGCGCGCTGGGCGAAGAAGGCCGCGCCGCGGCGCTGCGGGCGCTGCTTGCGCGCCTCCCGACGCGGATAGGCCGCCGGCTCGCCGCTCGCCGCCGCCGCGCAACCCGGCCGAAGCGGGCAGCGCCCGCAATCGGGATTGCGCGGGGTGCAGATCGCCGAGCCGATATCCATCAGCGCCTGCGCGAAATCCCCGGGCCTTTCGGCCGGCGTCAGCGCGACCGCCGCCCTGGCGATGACGCCCCGGGCCCTGGCGATCGGCGCTTCGATCGCGTTGAGGCGCGTGATGATCCGCGCGATATTGCCGTCGACCGGCGCGGCCGGTTCGTCGAAGGCGATCGCCGCGACCGCCGCCGCCGTATAGGCGCCGATCCCGGGCAGCGCGCGCAGTTCCGCCTCGCGTCGCGGGAAGACGCCGCCGGCGGCCGCGATCGTTCGTGCGCAGGCGTGCATGTTGCGCGCGCGCGAATAATAGCCGAGGCCGGCGAACGCGCGCATGACCTCCTCGAGCGACGCCGCCGCGAGCATTTCGACCTGTGGCCACAGCGCCCGGAACCGCTCGAAATAGGGAATGGCCGTCGCCGCTGTCGTCTGCTGCAGCAGGATTTCCGACAGCCAGACGAGATAGGGGTCCTGCCGTCGGCCGGGCTCGGCGCGCCATGGCAGCGTCCGCCGATGGCGATCCCACCAGGCGAGGACGCGCCGCGATTGCGCCCGCATCTCGCGCGGGTCTAGAGTGTCCGTCATGGAGCCGATCCTAGCCGGACGCGATCGATGACGAAACCGCTGCGCTGGAAGGCGCGCGGGGCGGTCCCGCTCGCCGAATTCGTCGCCGAACTCGTCGCGCCGGCGCTCGCCCGCCAGGGCCTCGGCGAGACCGGGCTGGTCTCCGCCTGGCCCGAGATCGTCGGCGCCCAGCTCGCCCGCAGCTGCCGCCCGATCGAAATCCAATGGCCGCCGCGCCCCTCGAAGCGCGATCCCGAAGCGGCGGTCACGCCGGCGACGCTGGTGCTGCGCGTCGAGGGCGCCTTCGCGCTCGAGGCCCAGCACGCCGCCGCGATCATCGTCGAGCGCGTGAATGCGCATCTGGGCTGGCGCTGCATCGGAAAGATCGCGTTCCGCCAGGGCCCGCTCGCCGCGCCGCCGAGCCGCGCGGCGGCGGTCGCGCCGCCGAGCGCGCAGGCGAGCGAGCAGGCGCGGCGCTATGCCGCGCCGATCGAGACGGAAGAATTGCGCGATGCGGTGACCCGTCTGGGCGCGCGCGTGATCGAGCGCAGCGGCGGCGCGCGCTAGCCCGCGCGCAATGGGAGCGGCCGGCATTTTCCAGGCGGACGAAATCTCGACCCGTCGCAAAGTCGTCAAGATGAACGGCCTCGGCAATGCGATCACGGTGCTCGACCTGCGCGGCGCCGAAGCGGCGGTGTCCGCCGACCAGGTGCGGTTCATCCATGGCGTCCCGGGCCTCGCCTTCGACCAGTTGATGGTCCTGTCCGATCCGCGCCGGGCGGGAACCGCAGCGTTCGTGCGCATATTCAACAATGACGGAAGCGAGGCGGGCGCCTGCGGCAACGGCACGCGCTGCGTCGCCTGGCTCCTGATGCGGGGAGGGGAGACGCGCGAACTCAGCCTGGAGACCGGGGCCGGCGTCCTCGACTGCCGGCGCGAGGGCGAATTCTCGTTCCGGGTCGACATGGGCGCGCCGCGCCTCGGCTGGGCGGCGATCCCGCTCGCCCATCCCGTGCCGGACACCGGGCGGGTCGACCTGACGATCGAAGGCGTCGCCGATCCCGAGCTTCAGACCGCCTCGACGGTCAACATGGGCAATCCGCACGCGATCTTCTGGACCCGCGACCTCGCCGCGCATGATCTGGCCGCCTGCGGCCCGCTGCTGGAGAAGCATCCGATGTTCCCTGAGGGGGCCAACATCTCGCTCGCCGAGGTCGTCGCGCGCGACCATATCCGCCTTCGCGTCTGGGAGCGCGGCGTCGGCCTGACCCTCGCCTGCGGCTCGGCCGCCTGCGCGGCGCTGGTCGCCGCCGTGCGCGACGATCTCGCCGACCGCGCGGCGCGCGTGACTCTCCCGGGCGGCGATCTGACGATCGCCTTGCGGGCCGCCGACGATCACGTGCTGATGACCGGCCCGGTCGAACTGGAGCGCGAGACTTTCATCGATCTCTAGCCGATATTGCCTTGGCGGCGACCCTGTGGCACAAGGCGCGCGTCCTGTCCGAGCCCCGCGTCGCGGATCCGGCCGAAGTGGCGACGCTGCCGTAGCTCAGTGGTAGAGCACTCCCTTGGTAAGGGAGAGGTCGAGAGTTCAATCCTCTCTGGCAGCACCATTAAAGCCCTTGAAATCAAAAAATAGCTCTCGCAAAACTGCGTATATTGTCCATCGGGCTGTACAAACCCGGCTACGGGAGCCGGCAAGATGACCGGCAAGATACGGCAGCGCCGGCCGAAGCTGATCGCCCTCGCCGCCCATTTCGTCGCCAGGACCGAACACACCGCAGGGCTGTCCGGGGACGGACTCGAGCGAATCAAATGACTCGAGTTTGTTCTCCTGAGTCTCAACAGGCGACAATTGTTATGATCTCAACGACGCCAATCGCTTGGACGGACTATGGACTTTTTCCCCGGACAGCGCTGCGCAAGCGGGAGAAGGGTTTTCCGCGCCTTTGGAATTGCCGCCGCGCTCGCGCTCGCAATCGCGCCGCGATTGGGGTAAGAGCGACGACGCCCGTCCGTCCGCGCATCGGCGGCCGGAATGCGCGGCGGCTTGGGCGAGACGCCGGCGCGACAAGGGTCATCGGCGAGCCTCGCCGCCAGGGCGGCGGTCAGCATGAGAGGATCGGAATCATCATGGCGGGCGCTGCAACCCTCATCGACCTCGACCAACGGATCGCTGCGATTCGCAGCAATATCAGCGAACTCGCCGAGCAGGCGGCCGCATTCTCGGGCGCCGGCGACGAGGCGCGCAACGCCGATCGAATCGCCGAGCAGGAGCGCCAGCTCGCCGAGCTCCTGAAGGAGCGCCAGTCGCTCGCCGGACCGCGCGCGCCAGGCGCGCGCTGACGCCCCGGTGGGGCGGATGCGGGGCCGAGGGCGGTCGCCGCGATGATCCCCAGGCTCGCCCGTCATCGCCGGAGGAGACCATGCCGTTGAGCCTGAATCGGATCGGGCAGATCGCGCTGGCGGTCAGGGACGTCGATGAGGCCGAGGCGTTTTATCGGCACGTCCTGCGGCTGAGATGGCTCTATCGCTTTGGCGACCTCACGTTCTTCGATTGCAGCGGGGTCCGGCTGATGCTGGAGAAGGCGAGCGAGCCGGGGGAAGCGATCCACGGCTCGCCGATCTACTTCAGCTGTGCGGACATCGGCCTCGCCGTTCGCGAACTCGAACAGCGCGGGGTCGCCTTCACCGCCAAGCCCCACCTCATCGCGCCGATGGAGGATCACGACCTCTGGATGGCGTTCTTCCACGATCCGGACGGCCATACTCTCGCGCTCATGCACGAAGCCCCGAAGGGCTACGCCCCGGCGTCGCGCTGATGGCCGCCGGGCTGAAGCGGCGAAAAGAACCAATCGAGTGGCGTCCAGAATGGGCGGCGCGGCGACGCCTCCCAGGGATGATGATTGCAGCGAACCGCGGCGAGCGGGGACTTTCCGGCGCTCGCCGCGATCGCGTCCGATTCGGTCGCGTCTCAGCAGTTGGACTTGGTTCTGGTCTCGGTGTTGCCGGCGCCGTCGGTGGTGGTGACCGACTTGGTGGCGCAGCCGTCCGGCTGCGGCTGCGGAACGTCGGTGGACCGGCGTTCGATCACGACCGGCCGCCGGTCATCGTCATTGCCGAGAATGCAGCCGCCGAGCGGCCCGATATGGGCGCCGACGGCGCAGTCGACGGGGTGAACATAGGCCGGCGCCGCGCGCTGGACCGGGAGCATGGCCGCTCCCGCGCCTGATACGGAGACCAGGATCGCTCCCGCGCCGACGATGGCGGCCGCCGAGCAGCCGAAGAACAGGGTGTGAGACATGATGTTTCCTTCCATATGCGCCGTCAGGCGCCGGGGTGATGCGCGACGGCGTGCAAGCCGCCCCGGTCGATAACGCGGACTCCTCACAAAGGCTCCGCGATCCGGCGGGCGCATGTCCGCTCGCAGATCGCGGGGCGCGATGTGGCGCTGCGGCTCGCCGCCCGGAAGGATCGAGGACGGCGAACTCGCCGGGATCGATCGCCTCGCGCGATGCGGCGGGCCGGATTTGACAAAGGCGGCGCGAATGCAAAACCCTGCGGCTCGCCGAACGCGCGGGGCGTCCGGGCGCCGCCGGGGGAGCCGGTCCGATGCTGATCCGCGACGCGCGCGACGACGACCTGCCGCAGATCCTGGCGATCTACAACGAGGTCATCGCGTCCTCGACCGCGGTCTACGCGACTGACCCGGTTCCGCTCGCCGAACGGGCGGACTGGCTCGAGCAGCGCCGGCGGCTCGGCTTTCCCGTGCTGGTCGGCGCCGAAGGCGAGGCGGTGCTCGGCTTTTCCTCGTTCGGCGCGTTCCGCGGGGCCTGGTCGGGCTATCGCCACAGCGTCGAGCACAGCGTCCATGTGCGCGCCGACGCGCGCGGACGACGGCTCGGCGCCGGACTCGTCGAGGCGCTGCTGCCGCCCGCCCGGGCGCTCGGCATGCATGCAATGATCGGCGCGGTCGACGCCGCCAACCAGGGCTCGATCCGTTTCCACGAGCGGCTGGGCTTCACCGAGGTCGGGCGGTTCCCGGAGGTCGGCCGCAAGTTCGGCCGCTGGCTCGACCTCGTGTTCATGCAGCGCTTCCTCGACCCGCCCGGCAGTCCGCGCTAGCGCGCTTCGCGCCCTTCTCTCGCTATGCGGGAGAAGGGTTCGGGCTCGCGGCGCGCAGGCCGATCAGGTGGCAGATCGCGAAGACCAGATCGGCGCGGTTCATGGTGATGAAATGGAGGTCCTGGACGCCGCGGTCGATGAGGTCGAGCACCTGCTCGGCGCAGACGGCGGCGGCGACCAGCCGGCGCGTCGCCGGATCGTCGTCGAGCCCCTCGAACCGCTCGGCGAGCCAGCCCGGCACGCTGGCGCCGGTGCGCCGGGCGAAGCCGGCGGTCTGGCGGAAATTCTGCATCGGCACGATGCCCGGCACGATCGGGATGGTGATCCCGGCCGCCGCCGCGACGTCGAGAAAGCGCAGGTAGACGCTGTTGTCGAAGAAGAACTGGGTGATCGCGCGGGTAGCGCCGGCGTCGATCTTGCGCTTGAGCAGATCCATGTCGTGGAGGATGTTCGGGCTGTGCGGATGCTTCTCGCAATAGGCGGCGACCGAGACTTCGAAGTCGCCGATAGCCCTGACGCCGGCGACGAGCTCGGCGGTGGTCTGGTAGCCGTCGGGGTTGGGCTGGTATTGCGCGTCCGGGCCGCCGGGCGGATCGCCGCGCAGCGCCACGACATGGCGCACGCCGACCCGCCGGTAGTCGGCGACGACCGCGTCGACCTCGGCGCGCGAGGCGCCGACGCAGGTCAGGTGCGCCGCCGGCTTCAGCGTCGTCTCGCGCACGATGCGCTCGACCGTCGCATGGGTGCGCTCGCGGGTCGTGCCGCCGGCGCCATAGGTGATCGAGACGAAATTGGGCGCCAGCGGCTCGAGGCGATGGATCGCCTCCCACAGCCCGTGCTCCATCTCCGCGGTCTTGGGCGGGAAGAATTCGAACGAGACGCGCACCGGCGAGCCGGACCGGCTGAGGCGGACGGGGCTGGCCATTCAGGCGGTCTCCGCGGTGACGAGCGGCGCGGTGCGCGGCGGCGCCTCGGCGGTCAGGATGCGCGGGTCCTGGGCGATCCAGATCGCGACCGTCAGCGTCCCGGCCTCGCCGGGGGTCGGCAGGATCGGGTGGGTCCGGACCATCGCCAGCCCCGCCTCGCGCAGGCAGGACTCGATCTCGGCGAGGGTGAAGCCGAGGTGGCGATGGGCGTAGTCCTGGCGCAGGGATTCCTGCTCGTGGGTCAGGAAGTCGACGACGACGAGCCGCCCGCCCGGCCGCAGCGCGCGCGCCGCCTCGCGGACCGCGCGCGGGGGATCGTCGAGGAAATGGAGCACCTGGTGGATGACGACGAGATCGAAGGCGTCGCGCTCCGCCGGAGGCGCGTAGATGTCGCCCTGCCGCAATTGGACGTTGTTGAGGCCGCTGCGGTCGCTGTGGGCCCGCGCCAGCGCGAGCATCGCCGCGCTTTGGTCGACGCCGACGGCGCGCCCGGCGAGCGGGGCGAGCAGTTCGAGCATGCGGCCGGTGCCGGTGCCCAGATCCAGCATCGCGCGAAACGGCTGGCTTCCGACCATCGCCATGATCGCGGCCTCGACGCGCTCCTCAGGCGCGTGGAGCGTGCGTATATGGTCCCAGTCCGGCGCGCGCTGGGCGAAATAGGCGGCGGCCTGGCGCCGCCGCGCCTCGCGCGTGATGTCGAGCCGCGCGCGGTCGGCAACCAGCGCGGGATCGGCGGGATCGAGCCGCGCGACCAGGTCGCGCGCCAGCGCGCCGCCCGCCTCCGCGATCCGGAAGAACGCCCAGGCCCCCTCGCGGCGGCGTTCGGCGAGCCCAGCCTCGACCAGCAGCCTGAGATGGCGCGACACGCGCGGCTGCGACTGGCCGAGGATGGCGACGAGTTCGCTGACGGTCAGCTCGGCCTCGCACATGAGATAGAGCAGGCGCAGCCGGGTTATCTCTCCCGCCGCCGCCAGGCCCGCGAGCAGACTTTCGATTCCCACCCGCGCGGGCTGATGAGCAGCATGCGAACTTTCCAACATAAACGAATCTTTATATGGCTTCGTTTGGCTCCGCAACTCCCGCGGCGCCGAGCGCGCCCGGCCGAGCCGGCGCGCGCGGTTGCGGCGCGCTTGTCTGGACCCGCGGCCTGCCTCTATAACCGCCCGGCGTCGGGTTCCGCGGCGTCGTCCTCCCGACAGCGCCGCAATCCGTTCGAAACAGAAAGACTTTCATCATGAAAATCGCCAGTCTCGCGACCGTCGCGGCGATCGCCGTCCTGCTGACGGGCGGCGCCGCCCGCGCCGACTCGGCGCCCGCGCTGGGCGCGCCCGCCAAGGGCACGCCGCAGATCGTCCATTCCGCCAAGTCGGTCGAATGCTACCGGCAGGCCGACGCCCGGCAATTGCATCACGCCGAACGCCGGAAATTCTATGTCGAATGCGTGAAGGCGAAATGACTCCAGCCGCCGGCGCCTCGGCCTTGCGATTCTGACTTCGGATTGCGCCATGGCAGCGCCAGACAGATCCCGCCCGGCGCCGCGCGCGGGGCGGCCAGCCGCCGCTCGCGCCGAAGCGGCCGACCGCGACGAGATCCTGGCGACATTCGTCACCCTGCGCGACCTGTTCCGCCTTGCGGTCAGCCGCTTCGCCCGGGCCGGTCTCGCCTATGGGCATGGCGCGACCAACGCCGTCGACGAGGCGGCCTTCCTGCTGCTCGAAGGGCTCGGCCTGCCGATCGATACGCTCGATCCCTTTCTCGACGCCCGCTTGACCCGCGTCGAGCGCATCCGGCTGCTGGATCTCGTCGAGGCGCGCGTTTCGACCCGCAAGCCGGCCGCCTATCTGCTCGGGCGCGCCTATGTCCAGGGCGTGCCGTTCCATGTCGACGAGCGCGTCATCGTGCCGCGCAGCTTCATCGGCGAACTGCTGTTCGGCGGCCTCGTCGGCGAAGGCGGGCTGGTCGACAACCCCGGGCGAATCGCCCGCGTGCTCGACCTGTGCGCGGGCGGCGGCGCCCTGGCGATCCTCGCCGCGCTGGTCTTTCCCGGCGCCGCGATCGACGCGGTCGAGCTCTCGCCCGACGCGCTCGCGGTCGCGCGCCGCAATGTCGAGGAACATGGCCTCGGCTCCCGCATCGCCCTCCACCAGGGCGACCTGTTCGCGCCGCTCGGCGCCCGGCGCTATGACCTGATCCTGACCAACCCGCCCTATGTCGAGACGGCGGCGATGGCCGCCTTCCCGCCCGAATACGCCGCCGAGCCGCGCCTCGCCCACGATGGCGGCGCCGACGGCCTCGCGCTCGTGCGCCGCATCCTCGCCGCGGCGCCGGACCATCTCGAGACCGACGGCGCGCTGATCTGCGAAATCGGCGCCGGGCGGGCGCGGCTGGAGGCGGAATTCCCCAAGCTTCCCTTGACCTGGCTCGACACGCGCGAGAGCGAGGGGGAGGTTTTCTTCGCCCGCGCCGCCGATCTTTCCTCGCCCGCGCGGCGGCGGCGCCGCGCCTGATCGATCGGGATTGCGCTCGGGAGTCTCGCATGATCGCCTGGACGACCGCCGGCCCCGCAATCGCGGCCGCCTTCCTCGCCTCGCTGGTCGAGGTCGTGGAGGCGTTCACGATCGTGCTCGCCGTCGCCGGCATGCGGGGCTGGCGGCCCGCGCTGGCCGGCGCGGCGGCTGGCGCGATCCTGCTGGCCGCGCTGGTCGCCGGCTTCGGCTCGGCGCTCGCGCAGGCGCCGCTGCCTGCCTTGCAGTTCGCGATCGGCGTGTTGCTGCTGCTGTTCGGCCTGCGCTGGCTGCGCAAGGCGATCCTCCGCGCGGCCGGCGTCCTGCCGCTTCATGACGAGGCGCGGGCCTTCGCCGCCCAAACCGAGGAATTGCGCGGGCAGGCGGCGCGCCGCGCCCGCCGGCTCGACTGGCTGGCCGGCGCGACCGCCGGCAAGGCCGTGGTCGTCGAAGGCGTCGAGGTCGTCTTCATCGTGCTGGCGGTCGGCGCCGGACGCGGGCTGCTCGTCCCGGCGGGCCTCGGCGCGCTCGCGGCCTGTGCGCTCGTGGCGGCGATCGGCGCCCTGATCCGCCGGCCGCTCGCGCACATTCCCGAAAACGCGCTGAAATTCTGCGTCGGCGTCCTCCTGTCGGCGTTCGGCGTGTTCTGGACCGGCGAGGCGCTCGGCGTGGCCTGGCCTGGCGCCGACCTCGCCGTCGCCGGGCTGATCGGGCTGTTCCTGGCGGCGGCGCTGGCGCTGGTCGGGGTCGCGCGGCCGCGGCGGCGCGAGGTCCCGCCGTGACCGCGCTCGCCGCCGCGCTCCAGGAAATCCTCGGCCTGTTCGTCGACGACGCGGGGCTCGCGCTGGGGATCCTCGGCGTGGTCGCGGCGGCGCTGGTTCTCGCCTTCGGCCTTCGCGCGCCCGCGCCGGTCACCGGCGCCGCGCTCGCGCTGGGCTCCGTCGTCGCGCTCGCCGCCAGCGTCTGGCGGGGGCGCTGAGCGCAGCGTTCAGGCGGGGCGCGCCGCCGCGCGCCGCAGTTCCGCGCGCTTGACCGCCTCGTAAGCGATCGCCCCGACCAGCGTCACGGCGATGATGACCACCGCCATCGCGCTGATCGCCGGCGTCGTGCCCGCGCGCACGCGGCCCGCCAGCACCGTCGTCAGCGTCTTGTTGGCGAGGATCGCGAAAGTCGTCGTGTTGTAGTTCTCGAACGACGAGAGGAAGGCGATCACCGCCGCCGAGAAGATCGCCGGGCGCATGTAGGGCAGGAAAATGTCGAAGAACGCCTGGGTCTGGCTCGCGCCGAGATCGAGCGCCGCCTCCTCCTGGACGCGGTCGTAGCGCTGCAGCCGCGACAGGAAGATCAGCATGACATAGGCCGAGATGAACGTCGCCTGGCCGAGGGTGGCGAGGAACAGGCCGTTGAACAGGGATTGCGCGCCGGTGAGTTCACTGACGTCCTTCCAGAAGATCACCGTGGAAATGCCGATGATGACGCCCGGCGTCAGCACCGGCGAGACGACCACGAGATAATAGAGCGACCGCGCGGGGGCGTAGATCTGGGTCATCACGATCGCGCCGGCGAGACCGAGCGGCACCGACAGGACCACGACCAAGCCGCCGATGACGAAGCTGTTGACGAGGCCTTCCATCAGGTTGCGGTCGGCCCAGAGCCTGGCGAACCAGTCGAGCGTGAATCCTTCGAACGGCCAGACCTGCGGATAATCGGGCGTGTTGAACGCGGTCACGCTCATCACGACCAGCGGCCCGAACAGGAAGGCGAAGAACAGGCCGATGTAGAAGCCGAGCATCAGCCGCCAGATCGCGCGCGCGCTCATCGCGTGATCTCCGAAAGCGAGACCCTGAACAGCCGCATCACGATCGACACGAAGGCCATGCACGTGAGCAGCAGGATGATCGCATAGGCCGCGCCCTGCGGCCAGTTGAACGCCTGGAAAAAGCGGTCGTAGACGATCGGCGTGAACCACAGCGTCTTGGGTCCGCCGAGCACGAGCGGGGCGGCGAGCGCGCCCGCGCACAGCATGAACACCAGCGTCGCGCCCGAGGCTATGCCGGGCTTGGCGAACGGCATGACCACGAACAGATGGATATGCCACCACGGCGCGCCGAGGTCGCGCGCGGCCTCGATTTGGTTCGGATCGAGGCTCTCGATCGCATTGTAGAGCGAGAACATCATGATCAGCAGGTAGGCGTAGGTGAGTCCCGCGTAGAGCGCGACGTCGTCGCCGATGAAGTCGATCGGCGCGTGGATGAGGCCGGCGGCGAGCGCGACATTGTTGATGAGCCCCGCCGAGCCGAACAGGATGCGGAACGCGAAGGCGCGCAGGATTTCGTTGATCCAATAGGGAATGACCAGCAGCACCATGAATTTCAGCACGGTCTGCGGCCGCGCGACGCGCGCCATGAAATAGGCGAGCGGATAGCAGATCGCGAAATTCACGATCGTGATGATCGTCGAGGCGAGGATCGTGATCCAGAAGGCGTTGAGATGGGTGACGTTCCAATGATCCGTGGTCTGCGTCGAGCCGAACAGGAAATAGCGGTAGTTCTGCAGCGTGTAGAAATCCTCGGGCCCGCCGCGCTTGATCTGCGGCAACTTGGGATGGAAGGAATAGTCGACCATGTAGAGCTGGGGGAACACGATCAGGACCAGCGCCCAGAACGCCGTCGCGCCGATCAGGAAAATCGCGATCGGGGTTCCGTTGCGCTGGAAGAAACCCGGCGCGCCGGCCGCGCGCGCGCGGCGCCCGTCGCGCGCGGCCATTGCCGCAAAGCCGAGGATGACGAGCAGCGGCAGGGCGAAGATCAGCGCGGCCGTGACGGGATTGGTCACCTGCGCGCCCTCACGCGTTTTGCCGGATCGGCAGGGCGAGCGCGTCGGCCGCCGAGAACGTCAGCCCGACCGGCGCGCCGGGCGCCAGGGCGCCGGTCTCCGCCCCGCGGCCGACCGCCATGGTCAGCGCCAGGCCGTTGGCCGCGCGCAGGAACACGAGGGTGAAATTGCCCTCGAAGGCGGCGCTGACGAACTCGGCGGTGAAGGCCGGCGCGACCCCCGGCGCGGACCGCCGCAGCGCTTCCGGCCGGATGAAGATCGTCGCCGGCGCGCCCGGCGTCAGCCTGCCGCCGCAGCGACCCGCGAGGCGTCCGATCGGCGTCTCGAGCGCCGCCACGCCGTCGACGATTTCGGCGACGACGCCGCTGACGCCGTTGTTCTCGCCGACGAAGGCGGCGACGAACGGCGTGGCGGGATCGTCGTAGACGGCGCGGCCGTCGCCGACCTGTTCGACCCGGCCCGCATTCATCACCGCGATCCGGTCGGACATGGCCAGCGCCTCGCCCTGGTCGTGGGTGATGTAGATGAAGGTGATGCCGACGCGCTTCTGGATCGCGCGCAATTCGGTGCGCATATGCTGGCGCAGCCGCAGGTCGAGCGCCGACAGCGGCTCGTCGAGCAGCAGCACCTTGGGCTCGACCGCCAGCGCGCGCGCCACCGCGACGCGCTGCTTCTGTCCGCCCGACAATTCGCCGATCCGCTTGTCGCCGTGGTCGGGCAGCGCGACGAGGCGCAGCAGCTCGTCGGCCTTGCGCCGACGGTCGGCCTTCGGCACGCCGCGCACGCGCAGCCCGTAGCCGATGTTGTCGGCGACCGACATCAGCGGGAACAGCGCGAGATTCTGGAAGATCAGCGCGGTCGGCCGCCGGTTCGAGCCGATGCCCGCCATGTCCTGGCCGCCGATCCGCACCGCGCCTTCGGTCGGCTCGAGAAAGCCCGAGATCGTGCGCAGCAGGGTCGTCTTGCCGCAGCCCGACGGCCCGAGGATCGAGAAGAATTCGCCGCCGGCGATCTTGAGCGAGACGTTGCTGACGGCCGTGAAATCGCCGAACCTTATGGTGACGCGGTCCAGCTCGATGTCTGCGCTCATGCCGTCGTCAACTCGCTTCCGCGGCGGTCATGCAAAACGGGCGCCGACCGCCGCCGCCGCCCCGATCGTCGGCCCGACGAAGCCGCCGGTCACGCGGCCTTGTATTTCTCGGCGTATTGCGAGCGCAGATCGGCGAACCACGACGGCTCGACCGGACGCCACCACATCTTGTCGATCGAAGCCCCGGGATAGGCCTCGTTGAACACGGTGCGCGCCTTGTCGGAAAGCAGTTTCTCGGCGCCGATCGCGGACGGGTTGTACCCGGAACCCTCGGCGACCTTCGCCGATCCTTCGGGCGAGTGCAGGTAGTTGAGAAAGGCGTAGGCCTGCTCGAGATTCTTGGCCGCCTTGCTGATCGACCACCCGTCGACCCAGCCGATCGCGCCCTCCTTGGGGGCCTGGAACGAAATCGGCTTGCCCGATTTCTCGAGGCCGATCACCGGACCGTCCCAGGTCTGGCCGATCACGACGCCGTTCGACAGGAAGCCCGACTTGGTGTTGTCGGCCGAATCCCAGTATTGCTTGATCCAGGCCTTGCGGTCGATCGCCTCCTTGGTCAGGACGTCGTAGATTTTCTTCATCTGGTCGTCGCTCTTGTAGGCGTCGAGCATGCGGTTGGTCGGCAGCTTGCCGGTCCCGTCGAGCCAGAGGCCGATGCCGAGCAGCAGCGAATGCGGACGGCCCTGCACCTTGCCCTTGTATTCGTCGTTCCAAAGCGTGCCGAACGAGAGTTCGGCGGGGTCGATCTTGGTCAGGTCGTTGCGCCAGGAGATCGCCTCGGTTCCCCAGCAATGGGGCACGTGATAGAGCTTGCCGTCCCAGGTCCAGTTGGCCGTCGACGCCTTGAGCAGTGAGGGAACGACGAGATCGAGCTTGACGCGCTTCTCGTCGAGCGGCTGCAGCACGCCGATGTCCTTGAACTGTGGCGCGCGGTCGTGGGTCGGCTGGCACAGATCGAAGCCGACGCCGTCGGTCGCCTGCAGCTTGTTGATCTGCTCCTCGTTCTGCGAGAACGGCGTCGAGGTGACCTTGATGCCGGTCGCCTTCTCGAAATCGGGAATCACGGGGTCGGGCAGTTCGTCGTCCCAGTTGAGCAAGCTGAGCTCGCCAGACGAGGAAAGCGCCTGGCCGACGATCGCCGGCGAGGCGACGGCGCCGAGGCCGACCGCCGCCGCCGATTTCAGGAACGACCGGCGGCTGACGCCCGCCAGCAGCAGACTGTGGGTCGATTTGAACATTGCTCCGCCCTCCATGCGCCGGCGCCCCCGCGCCGAAAAGCCGGTCCCGGAACCGGCGCCCGATGCGCCGTTCCGCGCCGCCCCGGCGCCGGATCCCCGGACGCGCGGGACACCGGTGAAACTGGCACAAGCATGCGGATTTCACAATGACCCGCCGCGCGCCGAAGATTGCCCCGGGCGCGCGAACTACGACGCAAGCGACTGGAAATCATCCGGAAAAAGGCTTCATATGACACAAACCGTCATATTGATGCCGTGACCTCGGCGGCGCCGGCGCGCGCGATCCGGGCCGCCCTTGACATCGACGGCCGGCCGGCGCTCATCGGCGCGCCCGCGCCGCCCCGGACGGGCGAACCGGCCTCAACCCCTCGCAGCCATGCCGCGCTACAAGCTGACGGTCGAATATGACGGCGCGCCGTTCGTCGGCTGGCAGAGACAGGCCAACGGCCCTTCCGTCCAGGGGGCGATCGAAGCGGCGCTGCTGGCGTTGTCCGGCGCGGCGGTCGTCGCGCATGGCGCCGGCCGCACGGATGCGGGCGTCCACGCGACCGGCCAGGTCGCGCATGTCGATCTCGCGCGGCCCTGGGAGGGTCGCCGGCTGCGCGAGGCGATCAACGCCCATCTCGCGCCCGCGCCGATCGCCGTGCTCGCGGCGGAGCCGGTCGACGATTCGTTCGACGCGCGCCATTCGGCCGGGATGCGCCACTATGTCTACCGGATCGTCAACCGCCGCGCGCCGCTGACGCTCGAGCGCGGCCGCGCCTGGCTCGTCAAGCGCGCGCTCGACGCGGGGGCGATGGCGGAGGCGGCCTTCATCCTCGTCGGCCGCCACGATTTTTCGACGTTTCGCGATTCGCAGTGCCAGGCGACGAGCCCGGTCCGGACTCTGGCGCGCCTCGACGTGGCGCGCGAGGGAGATCGGATCGAACTTCGCGTCAGCGCGCTGTCGTTCCTGCACCGGCAGGTGCGCTCGATGGTCGGCTCGCTCGAGCACGTCGGCGCCGGCGCGTGGAGCGCCGCCGATCTGAAGGCGGCGCTGGAAGCCGCCGACCGCCGCCGGTGCGGCCAGGTCGCGCCCGCCTGCGGGCTGTATCTGGCGGCGGTCGACTATCCCTGAGGGTGGACTATTTCTTGGGGCCGAGCGACAGGCCGGCGAAGCGCGAATTGAAACGCGACAGCCGGCCGCCGCGATCGAGCAATTGCTGCGAACCCCCGGTCCAGGCCGGATGGGTGTTCGGATCGATGTCGAGCTGCAAGGTCGATCCCTCCACGCCATAGGTCGAGCGCGTGTAGAATTCGTCGCCATTGGTCATGACGACCTTGATCACGTGGTAGTCTGGGTGGATATCGGCCTTCATCGCACGGGTCCTTGGAAACAAATGGAGCCGCCGGGGCGACCGTCGGCTCTCGCGTCGGCGCCTGCTATAGTGTAGGCCGGCCTGCGGCACAAGCGCCGCCGGGAAACCGGCGCGCCTCGATGCTCAGCAAAGGGTGTTAGGCTAGCATCCGTCACCCTCGCACGAAATCCGGGTGGGAGTCGCCAGGGACATGAGTTTGTCTGATGATGCCGGGTCGAAGTCCTCGCGCGCGTCGCTCGAGGCTCTGCGGCCGTTGCTGCCCTATGCGCTGCGCTATCGCGGGCGCATCGCCGGCGCCCTGATTGCGCTCATCGTCGCCTCGGGGGCGACCCTGGTGGTGCCGATCGCGGTCCGCAGCATGATCGACTACGGCTTTTCCGAGCAGCGCAGCGGGGTCATCCATAATTATTTCCTCGCGATGATCGGCGTCGTCTGCGTCCTGTCGCTTGCGTCCGGCCTTCGCTATTATTTCGTCATGACGCTCGGCGAACGGGTCGTCGCCGATCTTCGCGGCGATCTGTTCGCCCATCTGACCCGCCTCGACGCCAGCTTCTTCGACGCCGAAAAGACCGGCGAGATCGTCTCCCGGCTTTCGACCGACACGACCCAGCTGAAGGCGGCGTTCGGCTCGTCGGCCTCGATCGCGCTGCGCAACCTGTTCATGTTCGTCGGCGCGGTCGCGATGATGGTCGCCACCAGCCCGAAGCTCTCGGCCTATGTGCTGGTCGCAATCCCCATCATCATCCTGCCGCTCTATGCGGCCGGGCGGTCGGTGCGCGACCGCGCGCGCGCCGCGCAGGACACGCTCGCGCAGGCGACCGCCTTTGCCACCGAGAGCCTCGCCTCGGTCCGCGTCATGCAGGCTTTCCTCGCCGAATTCTCGACCGTCGCGCGGTTCCGCGCGGCGAGCATGAGCGCCTACGAGGCGGCGCGCGCGACGACGCTGTCGCGGGCGATCGTGACGGTGGTGGCGATTTTCCTGTCGTTCGCCAGCGTCGTCGTCGTGCTCTGGCTCGGCGCGCAAGACGTGCTGGCCGGCCGCATGAGCGGCGGCGTGCTGTCGCAGTTCCTGCTGTTCGCCGTGTTCGCCGCCGGCGCGCTCGGCGAGCTCTCGCAGGTGTGGAGCGAGATATCGGCGGCCGCCGGCGCGGCGGGCCGCATCGCCGAAATTCTCGCGGTCGAGCCGAAGATCAGGCCGCCCGCGCATCCGCTGGCGCTGCCGACGCCGGCGCGCGGCGAGATCGCGTTCCGCGACGTCGGCTTCGCCTATCCCGGCCGGCCGCACGATCGCGTCCTCGCCGATCTCGGCCTGCGTGTGGCGCCCGGCGAAGTCGTGGCGATCGTCGGCCCCTCGGGCGCGGGCAAGTCGACGATCTTTCAGCTGCTGCTGCGCTTCTACGATCCGACCGAGGGCGTCGTGGCGCTCGACGGCGTCGATATCGCGCGCGCGGATCCCGCCGAGTTGCGCGCGCGCATCGCCCTCGTCCCCCAGGACGCGGTGATATTCGGGGCGAGCATCGCCGACAACATCGCCTATGGCGCGCCCGCCGCGACGCGCGAGGAGATCCGCGCCGCCGCGACCCGCGCCGCCGCCGATCCGTTCATCAGGGCGCTGCCGGAGGGCTACGACACGCTGATCGGCGAACGCGGCGTCACGCTTTCGGGCGGCGAGCGCCAGCGGCTGGCGATCGCGCGCGCCATTCTCAAGAACGCGCCGGTGCTGCTGCTCGACGAGGCGACCTCCGCGCTCGACGCGGAGAACGAGACGCTCGTCCAGCGCGCGCTGGAGGCGCTGATGGCGGGCCGGACCACGCTGGTGATCGCGCATCGACTGGCGACGATCGTCAAGGCCGACCGAATCCTGGTGATGGAGGCGGGCCGCATCGTCGAGGAGGGCACCCACCAGAGCCTGCTCGCCGAGGGCGGGCTCTATGCGCGGCTCGCCCGGCTGCAGTTCGAGGCGGGCGCGGCGGCGCTCGAGAGCGGGCGCGACGCCGCGGAGTAGCGCGGCGACTTTCCGCTCACCTTTCCGTCAGCTTCAGCTCGATCCGCCGGTTGCGCGCGAACGCGTCCTCGTCCTGGCCGGGGTCGATCGGCTGGAATTCCCCGAAGCCGGCCGCGGCGAGCCGCTCGGGCGGAATGCCCTTGGTGATGAGATATTGGACGACGGCGATCGCGCGCGCCGACGACAGCTCCCAGTTCGAGCGGAACGGGCCGCCCGAGATCGGCTGCTTGTCGGTATGGCCGTCGATGCGCAGAATCCAGGGCAGGTCGGGCGGAATCTCGCGCTCGAGATCGATCACCGCGGCGGCGAGATCGTCGAGCGACTGATGGCCGGCGGGGCTGATGTCCGCCCTGGCCGAATCGAACAATACGGAGGATTCGAACACGAAGCGGTCGCCGACCACCCGGATTCCCGGCCGCGAGCCGAGAATCTGGCGCAGGCGGCCGAAGAAGTCGGAGCGGTAGCGCGCGAGTTCCTGAACCTTCTGGGCGAGCGCGGTGTTGAGGCGCGAGCCGAGATCGGCGATCTTGGTCTGCGCGTCCTTGCCGGAAGCTTCCGAGGCGGCGAGCGCATCCTCGATCGCGGCGAGCTGGCGGCGCAGCGCCGCGATCTGCTGGTTGAGAATGTCGACCTCTGCGAGCGCGCGCGCGGACACCTCCTTCTGCGCGTCGAGCGCGGTCGCCTCCGCGGAGGCCTTGCCGCCGACCGCCTCGGCGTTGGCGGCGCCCTGCGCCAGCAGGCCCTGCAGCCGCGCCTGCTCCTGCTTGGAGGCGTCGAGCGTCGCGCTCAACAGGCCGAGGCTCGATTGCGCGTCGTTCTTGGCGGTGCGCTCCATCGCCAGCAGGTTGGTCAGCTCCTCGATCTGGCGATTGAGCTTGGCCATCGCCGT
>JBEKZS010000079.1:0-20670 GCA_049509635.1 Roseiarcus sp. | reverse complement strand
CGCGAGCAGCGCCGGCTTGTCCCAGACGGCGCCGTCGAGGTCGGCCGCGCCGCGCAGCAGCCACTGCGCGAGATCGTAGACGCCCTGCACGCGCACGCAGCCATGCGAGAGGAACCGATAGTCGGCGCCGAACAGCCGCTTGGTCGGCGTGTCGTGCATGTAGACCGCCAGCTTGTTGGGCATGCCGATGCGGATCGCGCCGAGCGAATTGCCGGCGCCGGAATCCTGGCGCAACGTGTAATTGGCCGCGTTCTGAGTGCTCCAGTTCACGCTGCGCGGATCGACCGTCGCGCCGGCGGCGTCGAGGATGCGGATCTTGGCCCTGGCGAGATAGCCCGGGTCCTTCTGCATCTTGGGAATGATTTCCTTCCTGATGATCGAAACCGGCACGGTCCAGGTCGGATTGAGGTTGATGACCGAGATTTTCGCCGAGATCTCGGGCGATTGATGGGCGACGTCGCCGACGATCGCGACATAGCGATGGACGACGCGGCCGTTCTCGACCGCCTCGACGGCGGCGGCGGGAATGTTGACCGCGACATAGCGATCCTCGAGCGGGAGGCTGACCGCGGCCAATCGATGGGCGCTCGCCGTGAGCTGTCTCACGCGCATGTCGGCGGGGATGTTGATCGCGCGCAGGGTCGCGCCGGCGACGACGCCGGTCTGGCGCAGCCCCATGCGCGCCTGGAAGCGCTGCACCGCCGCGGCGACGTCGCGGTCCCAGACGCCGGCCGACGCGCCCTCCATCGCGGCGACCGGATCGAGGTCGCCTTCGGCCGCCAGGCGCCGGCGCAGGATCGCGACGCCGGCGCCTCTGGCGCCCGGTCTGAGCGGCGCGGCGATCTGCGGCCAGCCGCCCGCGGCGGCGATCGCCGCGTAGCGCTCCGCGGCCCTCAACGTCGCCGGGTAGACGTCCGCCTGCAGGGTCGGGGTCGGATCCGCCGACAGCGCGGTCTCGCGCGGCGGCGCGGGCGGGGCGGGCGGCCGCTTCGGCCTGGGGGTCTCGATTTTCGGCGGCTCGATCGGCGGCGCCGGCCCGACGTCGGAGGGAATCGGGATCGCCGCCGCGCTCGGCGCGGCGGGCGCAGGCGCGCCGGCGGCCGGCGCATCCTGCGCCGCGGCGGCGCCCGCCCGCAGCAGGACCGCGAGGCAAATTCCCGCCAGTTTCAATCGCGACGCCATCGTCAATCCCGCTCTCCGCACACCCTGCGCGCGGTCCTAGATCGCGCCGGCGTCTTTCTTGCGGCGGCCGATCACGGCGCGTTCACGATCACGACATGAAGCCGCCGCGGGCCATGGGCGCCGAGCAGCAGCGTCTGTTCGATGTCGGCCGAGCGCGACGGGCCGGTGACGAGGTTTACGGTCCGCGGCATCGCGCCCTTGCCGTAGGCCGCGCGCAGCCTGCGCCAGACGCTCTCGTAATCGGCGGCGATGTCGGCCGCGGCGACGACGACGAAATGATTGTCGGGCAGGAAATTCAGGGTCGTCGGATTGTCCGGGCCCGACGCCAGCACGAGGGTGCCGGATTCGGCGACCGCGGCGAACGCCGCGCTGATCGCGTTGAGATCGCGGCCGTCGGAGGGGCCGTGGGCGATCTCGAGCGTCGTCGCGGCCCAGGGCATGGCGGCGAGCCGGGCGTCCTGCCCCATCCGCAGCGTCGCCGGCAGATTGCTCGCGCGCAGGAAGCGGGCGATTTCGGAGGGCACGTCGGCCGCGCTCTCGACCTCGGCGACGCTCGCCTGCGCGCGCTCGGCCTCCGCGCGGAACGTCGCCGCGCGCGCCGCCCGATCGCCTTGTCCGCGCGCGGGCAAGATCCCCGCCGGCGCGCCGGCGAGCCGTTCGGCGACCGCCATCCGACGCGGCGCCTCGGCCCCGGTGACGTCCAGCGAGCGGCGGATCGCCGCGAGCACCGCCTCGCGCGCGCTCAAGCGACCCTCCCGCTCCTGGCGCGCCAGCGGCTCTGGAACGTCGCGCCCTGCGGCGCCGGCAGGTCGCGATAGCGCGTCCATCCGCCCGCGAGCGGCAGCCAGGAAAAGCGGCCCCTGCCCCGGGCCGCCAGATGCAGCGCGCGCATCGCCAGACCGGTGACGAGGCGATAGAGCGTCGGCCGCCTGGCGAAGAACGCCCAGACGCCGATTCCGTAGCGCGTCGCGGCGGGCGAGAGATGACGCTCGAACTCGCGCTCGCGCCAGTGGCGCATCATGCCGGGCAGCGGGATGCGCACCGGGCACACCGCCTCGCAGCGCCCGCAGAAGGTCGAGGCGTTGGGCAATTGGCCGCCCTCGGCGACGCCGACCAGCGAGGGCGTCAGCACGGCGCCCATCGGGCCGGGATAGACCGAGCCGTAGGCGTGGCCGCCGATCGCGTGATAGACGGGGCAATGGTTCATGCAGGCGCCGCAGCGGATGCAGCGCAGCATGTCCTCGAACTCGCCGCCGAGCATCGCCGAGCGGCCGTTGTCGAGCAGGATCACATGGTACGCTTCCGGCCCGTCGGGATCGCCCGCGCGGCGCGGGCCGGTCGACAGCGTGGTGTAGACGGACATGTCCTGGCCGGTCGCCGAGCGCGCGAGCACGCGCAGCAATTGCGCGGCGTCCTCCAGCGTCGGCACGATCTTCTCGATGCTCGCGATCACGACATGGACGGGCGGCAGGATCTGGGTGAGGTCGCCGTTGCCCTCGTTGGTGACGATGATCGAGGTTCCCGTCTCGGCGATGAGGAAATTGGCGCCGGTGACGCCGATGTCGGCGGACAGGAACTTGTCGCGCAGGATGCCGCGCGCCTCGGTCAGCAGCTGCTCGGGCCGCGACAGATCGCGATCGACGGGAAGATCCTGGTGCGCGCGGCGGAAGTCCGCCTCGACCTGCTCCTTGTTGAGATGGACCGCCGGCGCGATGATGTGCGAGGGCGCCTCGCCGCGCAGCTGGATGATGTATTCGCCGAGATCCGTCTCGATCGGATCGATACCGGCGGCCTCCAGCGCGGCGTTGAGGCCGATCTCCTCGGAGACCATCGACTTGCCCTTGGTCACCGCCTCGGCGCCGCGATCGGCGCAGATTTTCAGCACGCAATCGACCGCCTCCCTGGCGGTCACCGCATAATGGACGTGGCCGCCGGCGGCGACGACCTTCGCCTCATAGGCCTCGAGATAGAGGTCGAGATGGGCGAGCGTGTGGTCCTTGATGTCGCGCGCGCTGTCGCGCAAGGCCTCGAATTCGGGCAGGCGCGCGGCCGCCGCGGCGCGCTTGGCGATGAAATTGCCGCGCACGTGCTGGAGCGCCTTCTGCAGCTGGGGGTCGCCCAGCGCCGCGTGGGCGTTCTCCTTGAAATGGGTGGCGTCGGGCATCTGGGTCATCGGACGGCCGCCGCCCCGGCCCGGGCCGAGGCCTTCGGCGCGCCGATCGGCGGCTCCTCGGTCATGCCGGCGAGCACTTCGGCGACGTGGCGGACCTTCACCGCGCTGCCCTGGCGCTGCAGCTTGCCCGCCATGTTCATCAGGCAGCCGAGATCGCCGGCGAGCAGGGTCGGGGCGCCGCTCGCCATGACGTTGGCGGTCTTCTGGGCGACGATCGCGTCGGAGATTTCGCCGTATTTGACCGCGAACGTGCCGCCGAAGCCGCAGCAGACGTCGGCGCCGTTCAATTCGACCAGCCGCAGCCCGACGACGCCGCCGAGCAGCTTGCGCGGCTGGGCGGCGACGCCGAGTTCACGCAGGCCCGAGCAGGAATCGTGATAGGCGACCTCGCCGTCGAAGCGCGCCGCGACCGCCTGGACCTTCAGCACGTCGACGAGGAAGCTGACGAGTTCGAAACTCCGGGCGGCGAACGCCTGCGCCTTGCGGGCGAGCTCCGGCTCGCCGGCGAACAGTTCGGGATAATGGCGCGACAGCATGCCCGCGCAGGAGCCGCTCGGCGCGACGACATAATCGCAGCCCTCGAAGGCGGCGATCACCTGGCGCGCGATGTCCTTCGCCGTCGCCCGGTCGCCCGAATTATAGGCGGGCTGGCCGCAGCAGGTCTGGCCGGGGACGACGACCTGGCAGCCCGCGTCCTCGAGCAGCTTGACCGCGGCGAAGCCGACGCTCGGCCGGATGAGGTCGACGAGGCAGGTCACGAACAGGCCGACCCGGATCGGGGCGCGCGGCGCAGGGCTGGCGGCTTCGGCCAATGGCGGGATCCTCGGGTCGCGAGACAGCGCGCGCGACATTGGACCAGCGGCCACCCCGTTTCAAGCCGGCGGCGCGGGCGAGACGGCCGCGACCCCCGCCGAAACAATCGCGGCTTCGCCGCCCGGCGGCCGCGGCCGCGCCCCGGCGCCGCCACGATCGGTTGCGAGTCTCGACCTGCCGGCGTTCGGCGGGAGCGATCGATGGCCGGCGGCGCAAACGGACTGAAACGCCTCGTTCGCTTCCTCGGCGGCGACGCCCGCCATTTCCAGATCGGCGCGCTCGCGCTGCTGCTCGCGATCAATTTCGCCGCGATCGATTTCGGCGCCCGGCCGCTCGCGAGCGCCGGCGCGATCGGCGCCTGCCTCGGCGCGCAGGCGCTGTTCTCGCGCTGGGCCGGCGTCCCGCTCGACCTGCGCTCGCCGCTCATCACGGGCCTGTCGCTGAGCCTGCTGCTGCGCGCCGAGGCGCCCTGGGTGCATGCGATCGCCGGGCTCATCGCGATCGCCTCGAAATTCCTGCTGCGGATCGACGGCAAGCATCTGTTCAATCCCGCCGGCTTCGCGATCGTCGTCCTGCTCGCGCTGCATGCGGGGGTCTGGATTTCGCCGGGGCAATGGGGCGCGAATCTCTGGTTCGCGGCGCTGGTCGGCCTCGTCGCGATGCTCGTGCTGCAGGCGGCGCGGCGCGCCGACATCGCGATCTTCTTCCTGGCGAGCCACGCCGCGCTGCTGTTCGCGCGCGCGGCCTGGCTCGGCGATCCCCTCGCGATCCCGCTTCACCAGCTGCAGAGCGGCTCGCTGCTGATCTTCGCCTTCTTCATGATTTCCGATCCGCGCACCACGCCGGATTCGCGGCTCGGCCGGTTCCTGCTCGCCTTCGCGGTGGCCGCGCTCGCCTATGAACTGGCGTTTTTCGCCCAGATGCGTCCCGCGCTCTATTTCGCGCTGATCGCGCTGTCGCCGGCGACGCTGCTGATCGACCGGATTTTCCCTGCGGCGCGCTTTTCCTGGCGCGCCCCCGCCGCCGAAGGAGCAGCGCCATGACCTCTCCCGTTCTCGCAAGGCTGAAGGTCGGTCTGGCGCTGCTCGCGATGCTCGCGCAGGTCGGCGCCGGACCCGCCGCCGCCTTCTGCGGCTTCTATGTCGCGCAGGCGGATTCGAAGCTGTTCAACAAATCCTCGAAGGTCGTGCTCGCCCGCGACGGCGAGGAGACCGCGATCACGATGGCGAGCGACTACGAGGGCGACGCGAAGCAATTCGCGCTGGTGGCGCCGGTCCCGACCTTCATCGACCGCAAGCAGATCGGCGTCGTCGACATGAGGACGATCGATCATCTCGACGCCTATTCGGCGCCGAGGCTGGTGGAATATTTCGATCGCGATCCGTGTGAACCGCCGCAGGCGTTCTTCACGATGGCCGGCGGCGGCGGATTCCCCACCAAAAAGTCCGCGCGGGCGGCTCCGGCCAATGGCGTCACCGTCGAGGCCAATTACGACGTCGGCGAATATGACGTCTCGATCCTGTCGGCCACCCAGAGCGACGGCCTGGTCGAATGGCTCACCGGCAACGGCTACAAAATCCCCGCCGGCGCCGGGGCGGTGCTCGGCAGCTATATCAAGCAGAACATGCATTTCTTCGTCGCCAAGGTGAATCTCGACCGCATGAAGCTCATCGGCGCCGGCTATCTCCGGCCGCTGCAGGTGCGCTACCGCAGCGCCAAATTCATGCTGCCGCTGCGGCTCGGCACCCTCAACGCGCAGGGCCCGCAGGACATGATCGTGTTCGCGCTGACGCGGAACGGCCGGCTCGAGGCGGCCAACTATCCCAACGTCAAGGCGCCGTCCGGCATGGACGTCCCGCTTTATGTCAAGGACGCCTTCGGCCCCTTCTACAAGGCCGCCTTCGATCGCGTGGTCGCGCAGCAGAGCATGCGCGCGGCTTTCGTCGAATATGCCTGGAACATGGGCAATTGCGATCCCTGCGCGGCCGCGCCGCTGGCGCCCGAGGAACTGGTCGAACTCGGCGCGCGATGGACCGCCGCCGAGGAGTCCCCGCCGCCGGCCCCGGGCCTCGCTCCCGTCGCACCCGGCCCGCCCTCGCGGAGATTGATTTGGGGCGGCGTCCCCGCTTTCCTCACCCGCCTGCATATCCGCTACGACCGGCAATCCTTCCCCGAGGACATCGCCTTCCTCGAAACCGGCGACCAGCAAAGCTTCCAGGCGCGCTACGTGCTGCGCCACCCCTGGACGGGCAAGGCGACCTGCCCGGCGGCGCAGGCCTATCGCGACGGCCTGCCCGCGGCCTTTTCGCAGCAGGCCGAAACCCTCGTTGCGCTCACCGGCTGGCCGCGCGCCGAGGTCGAGGCGCGCATGGCGGCGACGGGCCAGCCGCCGGCGCCGCACTGACGCGGCGCCGCGTGCGCGCCGTCATTGCGGAGATCGGCGTGCGCCCGAGCGGAGAGTCGGCAAGCCGCGTCGGGGCGAGGTCGGCGCGACCGCCTGAGCATCGGAGGTCCAAGGCAGATGGCGCGCCTGCCGGCGCCCGCCCTTGTCGCCCGGCGCCCGACCCCCTAAGCTCGCGCGATGATCCCCGATATCGCCACCCGCGTGCACAACCACACGTTCCGCATCGACCCGATCGTGCGCACGCTGCTCGATACCGATTTCTACAAGCTGCTGATGCAGCAGATGATCTGGAAGCTGCACGGCCGGCGGCGGGCGACCTTCGAGCTGATCAACCGGACCGCTTCGGTCCGGCTCGCCGACGTCGTCGACGAGCGCGAACTGATCGACCAGCTCGATCATGCGCGCACGCTGCGGCTGGCCAAGAACGAATTGATCTGGCTCGCCGGCAACAGCTTCTACGGCACCAAGCAGATTTTCGAGCCCGGCTTCATGGAATGGCTGTCGAATTTCGGCCTGCCCGAATACGAACTGCTGCGCCGCGACGGCCAGTACGAACTGCGCTTCGAGGGGCCCTGGGCCCAGACGACCATGTGGGAAATCCCGGCGCTGGCGATCATCAACGAACTGCGCGCGCGCGCGGCGATGCGGTTTATGAGCCGGTTCGATCTCGACGTGCTCTATGCGCGCGCCAAGGCCAAGCTCTGGCTCAAGGTCGAGCGGATGCGGATTCTCGCGCGCGAGGGTCCCTTGCGCATTTCCGATTTCGGCACCCGCCGGCGCCACGGCTTCCTCTGGCAGCGCTGGTGCGTCGAGGCGATGCAGGAGGGGCTCGGCGAGAGCTTCATCGGCACCTCCAACGTCAAGCACGCGATGGACACCGGCCTCGAGGCGATCGGCACCAATGCGCACGAACTGCCGATGGTCTACGCCGCAATGGCCGACAGCGACGACGCGCTGCGCGACGCGCCCTATGACGTGCTGCGCGACTGGTCGAAAATCTACGGCGGCAATCTGCTCGTCGTGCTGCCCGACTGTTTCGGCACGACCGCCTTCCTCGAACAGGCCCCCGACTGGGTCGCCGACTGGAAGGGCGCCCGCCCCGATTCCAAGCCGCCGATCGACGGCGCCCGCGAGCTGATCGCCTGGTGGAAGGCGCGCGGCCGCGATCCCCGGGACAAGCTGCTCGTGCTGTCGGACGGCATGGACATCGGTTCGATCGAGGACTCGGTGCGCGCGCTGCGCGGGCTCGTCAATGTGTCGGTCGGCTGGGGCACCAACCTCACCAATGATTTCATGGGCTGCGCGCCGGCCGGGGTCGACGGCGATCTGCGCGCGATCTCGCTGGTGTGCAAGGTCGTCGAGGCGGACGGGCGGCCGACGGTGAAGCTGTCCGACAATCCCAACAAGATCCTCGGCCCCGCCGACGAGGTCGAGCGCTACCGGCGCGTGTTCGGCGCCGCCGGCATGGCGCCGCTGCCGGTGCTGGTCTAGGCGCGAAGCGGCCGCCCGCCGGAAAGCGCCTCCGCGGCGAAATCAACGACTGCGATCCGTTCGACCAAAGCGCGGGTTTGCCTCGCGCGGCGCCCGGCACTAAGGTGCCGGCCAATTGATGAGGCGGAAACAACGAAACTTCGCCGAGCCTCGGGGGGAGCGAATGTTTCAGCAATTGCTGACGCCGGTGTCGGGAAGCCTCGGCCTCTCCTTCATCGTCGCGACCCTGCCGATCCTGACCGTTCTGCTGCTGCTGGGCGTGCTGCGCCGGCCGGCCTGGCAGGCCTCGCTCGCCGGCCTGATCGTCGGCTTCCTCATCGCGATTCTGGTCTGGGACCTGCCGGCCGGCCTCGCCGCCGGCGCCGTGCTGAACGGCGCGGTGTTCGCGCTGTGGCCGGTCATGTGGATCGTCGTCAACGCGCTGCTGCTCTACAACATCGCGGTCAAGTCCGGCCGGTTCGAGGCGTTCCGGCAATGGCTGATCGCCCATCTGCCCAACGACCGGCGGATCATCCTCGTCGTCATCGGCTTCTGCTTCGGCGCCCTGCTCGAGGGCGTCGCCGGCTTCGGCACGCCGGTCGCGATCACGAGCTCGCTGCTGATCCTGGTCGGCTTCGCGCCGATCGAGGCGCTGGTGTTCGTGCTGATCTTCAACACCGCGCCGGTCGCGTTCGGCGCGCTCGGCGCGCCGGTGACCGTGCTCGGCGCGGTCACCGGCCTGCCGGCCGCCGCGCTCGGGGCGATGATCGGTCGGCAATTGCCGGTCATGGCGCTGATCCTGCCGTTCTACGTGATGTTCGTCTATGGCGGCTGGCGCTCGATCCGGGACATCTGGCCGCTGCTGCTGGTCGCCGGCGCGAGCTTCGCGGCGAGCCAGTTCGTCGCCTCCAACTATATCGACTACACGCTCACCGACGTGCTCGCCTCGCTGGGGTCGCTGATCGTCACCCTGCTGTTCCTTCAGGTCTGGACGCTGCCGCACAACAGGGAATTCGAGATCGCCAATCTGAAGCCCGCCGGCGGGGAAGCCGTCGGCGGCGTGCCGCCATGGCAGGGCTGGCTGCCCTGGCTCATCGTCTCGGCGATCGTCATCGCCTGGACCTCCTACAAGGTCTTCCTGATCGGACAGATCGGCTTTCCCTGGCCCGGCCTCGACAAGGCGATTTCGATCACGCTCTACAACAACAAGCCCTATGCGGCGGTCTGGCTGTTCCAGCCGCTGGCGACGGGCACCGCGATCCTCATCGCCGCGATCGTCACCGCGGCGGTGACGATGACGAGCCCCGCCGCGTTTGTCGGCTGCGTCGTCCAGACGGTGCGGCAGATCTGGCTCGCGGTGGTCACCGTATGCCTGATCGTCGCGCTCGCCTATCTCATGAACTATTCAGGCCTCGCCTATACGCTGGGCCAGGGCGCCGCCTCGGTCGGCGCCCTGTTCGTGCTGCTCTCGCCGTTCCTCGGCTGGATCGCGGTGTTCCTGTCGGGCAGCGACACCTCGGGCAACGCGCTGTTCGGCAATCTCCAGGTCGTCGCCTCCAGGCAGCTCGGCCTCAATCCGGTGCTGTTCGCGGCGACCAATTCCTCGGGCGGCGTGATGGGCAAGATGATCTCGCCGCAGAACATCGCCACCGGCGTCTCGGTGACCGATCTCAAGGGGCGCGAGGGCGAGGTGTTCGCGCGCACCTTCCCGCACAGCGTCATTCTGACGATCCTGCTGGGCCTGCTCGTCGCCTTGCAGCAATATGGGATTCCCTGGATCATCCCGGTCGTCGCCGGACCGTGAGCGCGCGTCGCCGCGCTCCTGCGGCGTATGATGGAGGCTCGCCATGTCGCTGATCGCGTTCCCGGCCATTGACGCCGGCATCATCGCGCGGCGCGAGGCGATCGTCGCCGGCCTCGCCGCGATCCTGCCGGCCGAATGCGTGATCGCCGAGGCCAACGAGCGGCGCGCCTTCGAGACCGACGCGCTGACCGCCTACCGCCGGCTGCCGCTCGCGGTCGTGCTGCCGCGCACGACCGCCGAGGTCGCGCGGGTGTTGAAATATTGCCGCGACGCCGGCGTCTATGTCGTGCCGCGCGGGGCCGGCACCTCGCTGTCGGGCGGCGCGATCCCGCAGGAGGACGCGATCGTCCTCGGCCTGTCCAAGATGAGCGCGATTGTCGAGATCAATCTTCCCGACCGCTATGCGCGCGTCCAGGCGGGCGTCACCAATCTGGCGATCTCCGAGGCGGTCGCCGCCGACGGCTTCTTCTATGCGCCGGACCCGTCCTCGCAGCTCGCCTGCACGATCGGCGGCAATATCGGGATGAATTCGGGCGGCGCCCATTGCCTCAAATACGGGGTGACGACCAACAACGTGCTCGGGGTGACGCTGGTGACGCTCGACGGCGAGATCGTCGAGCTCGGCGGCGCCCATCTCGACTCCGGCGGGCTCGACCTGCTGGGCCTGACCATCGGTTCGGAAGGCCAGCTCGGCGTCGTCACCGAGGCGACCGTCCGCCTGCTGCGCGCCGCCGAAGGCGCCCGCCCGGTCCTGTTCGGCTTCGATTCGGCCGATGAGGCCGGGCAATGCGTCGCCGCGATCGTCGGCGCCGGCCTCGTGCCGGTCGCGATGGAATATATGGACAAGCTGGCGATCGAGATCGTCGAGGGCTTCGCCCATGCCGGCTATCCGCTCGACGTCGAGGCGATGCTGATCGTCGAGGTCGAGGGCTCGGACGCCGAGATGGAGGCGCAGCTCGCCAAGATCACCGCGATTGCGCGCGCCCACGGCGTCAAGGTCGTGCGCGAGTCGATGTCGGCGATGGAGAGCGCGCTGATCTGGAAGGGCCGCAAATCGGCGTTCGGCGCGACCGGGCGGATCGCCGACTACATCTGCATGGACGGCACGGTGCCGACCAGCCGGCTGCCCGAGGCGCTGAGGCGCACCGGCGAGATCGTCGCCTCCTACGGCCTGCGGGTCGCCAACGTGTTCCACGCCGGCGACGGCAACATGCATCCGCTGATCCTCTACAATTGCAACGACCCCGCCGAACAGGCCAAGGCCGAGGCGGCGGGCAATGATCTGCTGCGGCTGTGCGTCGATCTCGGCGGCTGCCTCACCGGCGAACACGGCGTCGGCATCGAGAAGCGCGACCTCATGCGCCATCAGTTCAGCCAGGCCGATCTCGCCCAGCAGATGCGCGTGCGCGCCGTGTTCGATCCGGACTGGCGGCTCAATCCGGCCAAGGTGTTCCCGCTCGACGGCAGAGTCCCGGCGTGACGCCGGGCGACGGCGAGAGATTGACGCCGGCCTCCGAGGCCGAGGCGGCGCAACTGGTGCTGGAGGCGCGCGCGAGGCGGCGTCGGCTCGACATCGTCGGCGGCGGCGCGCGCGCGGGGCTCGGCCGGCCGGCGGAGGGCGACGTCAGGCTGGAAACGCGGGCGATGACCGGCGTCGTGTTCTACGAGCCCGCCGAAATGGTGATCTGCGCCAGGGCGGGGACGCCGGTCGCCGAGATCGAGGCGCTGATCGGCCAGCGCGGCCAGATGCTGCCGTTCGAGCCGATGGACCATCGCGCGCTCTATGGCGCCCACGGCGAGCCGACGGTCGGCGGGCTCGTGGCGGGCAATATTTCCGGACCGCGCCGCATCAGCGCCGGCGCGGCGCGCGACGCGCTGATCGGCCTGCGGTTCGTCAACGGCGCCGGCGAGATCGTCAAGAACGGCGGGCGGGTGATGAAGAACGTCACCGGCCTCGATCTCGTCAAGCTGATCTGCGGCGCCCACGGGACGCTCGGGCTGGTGACCGAGGCGACGTTCAAACTGCTGCCGAAGCCCGAATGCGAGGCGAGCGTCGTCATCCGGCGGCTCGACGATTTCACCGCGATCGAGGCGCTGTCGCGCGCGCTCGGCTCGCCCTATGGCGTCAGCGGCGCCGCGCATCTGTCGGCCGGCATGGGACGCGAATTTCCGCGCAGCTTCCTGCGCGTCGAAGGCTTTCGCGACTCCGTGAGCTATCGGATCGCCGCCCTGCTCGCGCTGCTGAAGGAATTCGGCGCCAAGCACGCGCTGGAGGACGAGGATTCGACCCGCCTGTGGCGCGAGGTCGGCGACGCGGCGTTCCTCGCCAGCCCCGCCGAGGCCGCGGTCTGGCGCGTGAGTCTGGCGCCCTCGAAGGCCGCCCGTTTCGTCGCCGAACTCGGCGCCCATGCGCTGGCGCATTTCTACGACTGGGGCGGCGGCCTCGTCTGGCTCGGCAGCGCGGCGACCGAGGCGGCCGCCGCCGCGATCCGCGCCGCGCTGGCGCCGTTCGGCGGCCATGCGACGCTGGTGCGCGCCCCCGACGCATTGCGCGCCTCGATCGACGTCTTCGAGCCGCTGTCGGCGCCGCTGGCGGCGATCACCCGCGGCGTCAAGGCCAGTTTCGACCCCGACGGCCTCTTCAACGCCGGGCGCATGTATCGCGGGATGTGAAGGCCGATGCAGACCAATTTCTCGCCCGCCCTGCTCGAAGATCCGCACATGCGGGCGTCGGAACAGGTCATCCGCGCCTGCGTCCATTGCGGCTTTTGCACCGCCACCTGCCCGACCTATCTGCTGCTCGGCGACGAACTCGACAGCCCGCGCGGGCGCATCTATCTCATCAAGGACATGCTCGAGAACGACCGCCCGGCGACCGCCGAGGTGGTCCGACATGTCGACCGCTGTCTATCCTGCCTCGCCTGCATGACGACCTGCCCGTCGGGCGTCAACTACATGCATCTGGTCGACCATGCGCGCGCCTATATCGAGGCGACCTACGCGCGCCCGCTCGGCGACCGGCTGGTCCGCGCGACGCTCGCCCGCGTGCTGCCCTCGCGCACCCTGTTCCGCGCGGCGCTGCTGGCGGCGCGGATCGGCAGGCCGCTCGCGCCGACGCTCGCGCGCCTGCCCCGCATCGGCGCGCCGCTCGCCGCGATGCTGGCGCTCGCTCCCGCCGAGCTGCCCGCGCGCGCCGCGACCGACCGACCCGGCGTCCATCCCGCCGCGGCCGCCGGCTCCCGGCGCCGCCGCGTCGCGCTGCTGACCGGATGCGCGCAGGCGGTGCTGGCGCCGCAGATCAATGCGGCGACGATCCGGCTGCTCAATCGCGCCGGGGTCGACGTCGTCCTGCCCGCAGGCGAGGGCTGCTGCGGCGCGCTCGTCCATCACATGGGCCGCGAGGCGCGCGCGCTCGCCCAGGCGCGCGCCAACATCGACGTCTGGACGCGCGAGATCGAGACGCAGGGGCTCGAGGCGATCGTCGTCACCGCGTCGGGCTGCGGCACCACGATCAAGGACTACGGCTTCATGCTGCGCGACGATCCCGCCTATGCGCAGAAGGCGGCGCGGGTCGCCGCGCTCGCCAGGGACGTCACCGAATATCTCGGCGGGCTCGAACTGCCGTTCGGCGCGCCGAGCGGGCTCGTCGTCGCCTATCATTCGGCCTGTTCGATGCAGCACGGCCAGAAGATCACCTCCGCGCCGAAAGATCTGCTGCGCCGCGCCGGCTTCGTCGTCCGCGACGTGCCCGAGGGGCATATCTGCTGCGGTTCGGCGGGGACCTACAACATCCTGCAGCCGGAAATCGCCGGGCGCCTGCGCGCGCGCAAGGTCGCCAATATCGCGCGCGTCAAGCCCGACCTGATCGCGGCCGGCAATATCGGTTGCATGACCCAGATCGCCCAGGGCGCCTCGATCCCGATCCTGCACACCGCCGAACTGCTCGACTGGGCGAGCGGCGGCCCGCGGCCGCGCGGCGCGCCGGACCGGAGAAACCCATGAGCTTCAGCGGATTCGGCCCGGACGCGCTGCCGTTCTTCAAGGCGCTCGGCTTCCACCAGACGAAGGAATGGTTCGAGGACAACCGGGCGACCTACGAATCGCAGGTCAAGGCGCCGCTCGGCGATCTCGTCGAGGATCTGGCGGGCGCGTTTTCGCGGATCGGCGCGCCGCTGAAGGGCGACCGCAAGGCCTCGCTGTTCCGCATCAACCGCGACGTCCGGTTCGCCAAGGACAAGAGCCCCTACAAGACCCATGCGGGCGCGGTGCTGACGCGCACCGGCGCCAAGGACGACCAGGGCCTGTTCTATATCCACGTCTCGCCGGAGGGCTGCTTCGTGGCGGCGGGCTTCTACCATCCCGAGCCCGACGATCTGGCCCGGCTGCGCCGGGCGATCGTGCGGGCGCCCGGGGAATACCAGACGGCGCTCAACGGGCTCGACGCGGCGGGCGCGAGTCTCAGGGACGACGAGAGCCTGAAGCGCCTGCCGCGCGGATTCGAGGCGGTGACGGCGCCCGCCATCGCCGCGGCGGTGTTGCGCAAGTCGCATGTCGGCTCGCGGCCGATCCCCGATGCGCGGCTCGCCTCGGCCGCGCTGGTCGGGGATCTCGTGGAGTTCGGCCGGCAGGCGCTGCCGCTGCTGCGCTGGGGCTGGGCGGCGATCGCGGATACGCGGTGAGGATCGCAATCGCCGGCGCGCGCTCGCGCGACGAAGCGCCGCCGCCGGTCACGCCGCCCGCTTCAGCTCGCCGACGGTCGCGCGGATCGCCTCGGCGAGCGCGGCGGCCTCCGGCGACAGTT
Organism: Roseiarcus sp.; assembly: GCA_049509635.1. Lineage (GTDB taxonomy): Bacteria > Pseudomonadota > Alphaproteobacteria > Rhizobiales > Beijerinckiaceae > Roseiarcus. Next base: position 6,023 of record JBEKZS010000079.1, on the reverse strand, counting down.
CGCCATGGCCGTAGACCAGCCCCATGCGCGAACTCGGCAGGTTCGGCAGGCCCGACTCCGGGCCGAGAATCCGGAAATCGGCGGGAACGACGTCGCGCGGCAGGACGGTGATCGCAAGGCCGGCGCGCACGATCGGCCCGATCGCCGAGAAATTCTTCGACACCAGCAGGCTGCGGGTCGGGCGGCCGCTGTGGCGCAGCGCCTCCTCGGCCATGCGCCGCCAGATGCAGGTCGGGCTGCCCATCGCCAGCGACAGCGGCGCCGCCGGGTCGATCTTGAACCGGCGCGCGGCGACCCACACCAGTTGCTCCTCGCGGATCGGCTCGACCGCCTCGACGCCCTCGCCGTCGGTGACGACGGCGACGTCGAGCGCGCCGGCGCGAACCTGGGCGGTCAGGCCGACCGAATTCTCGCAGGCGACCGAAACCTCGACGACGGGATGGTCGTGGTAGAAGCGGCCGAGAATTTCGGCGAGGAAGAATTCGGCGTAATCGTCGGGAATGCCGAGCCGGACCCGGCCGCTGAGCCCCTTGCGCGACAGCGCGGCGAGCGCGCCGGCCTCGATCTGCATGATGCGGCGGGCGAAGTCGATCAGCTTCTCGCCCTCCTCGGAAAGGCGGGCGCCGCGCCCGTGCTTGACGAACAGCGCGCAGCCGAGCTGCTCCTCCAGCCGGCGCACGTGCATGGAGACGGCGGACTGGGTCTTGTTGACCCGCTCGGCGGCGCGGGTGAACGAGCCGGCGTCGACGATCGCGAGGAACGAGCGCAGCTGGTCGGTGTCGAGCATGATCAATGATCCGATTTGATGATGGATTACCCTACAAACATTCGTTGGACCGATCAATCGAAATCCGGCATGTCAGGGGCATCAACGAGCGCGCCCGACGATGACGCCCCCGCGCGGGGCCGAGGGCGGCGCCTGTCCGAAGGAGCCCGCCATGACCTTTCTCTCCGACGCGACCTATTCCGCCCGCGGCCGCGCGCCGCGCCCGTGGTTGGCCAGACTCGGCGCCGTCGCGCTGCGCATCGCGCTGTGGCCGGCGCGCGTCGTCGCCGCCCGGCGCACCCTCACCCAGCTCGCCGCGCTGTCGGAGTATGAATTGCGCGACATCGGCCTGTCCCGGCAGGACCTGGTCGACCTCACCGGCCGCCCGCTCGACGAGGATCCGACGCCGCACCTGACCGGCTCGCGCGCCGCCAGGGCGCGGGCGGCGCACAGCCGCCGGCTGCCCGGCTGACCCGCGCCGGCGCCGGCTCAGGAAATCTTGATCCGCGGCGGGCCTCGATATTGCGGCGGGATGTTCTATAGGAGGCGCTGAAGGCCGCTCATGCGGCCGAGGGGACGCCGATGAGCCTGTCCAGCCTGATCGATCCCGCCGCCGGCGTCGCCGTCCTGGGTCCGCAGGGACCGCGGTTCGACGAAATCCTCACCCCGGCGGCGCTCGCCTTCCTCGCCCACCTGCACCGCGGCTTCGACCGGCGCCGGCGCGAGCTGCTCGAGGCGCGCGGCGCGCGCCAGAAGCGGTTCGACGCCGGCGAGGCGCCCGACTTCCTCGCCGAGACCCGGGCGATCCGCGAAGACGACTGGCGCGTCGCGCCGATCCCGGCCGATCTCATCGACCGCCGGGTCGAGATCACCGGCCCGGTCGACCGCAGGATGATCGTCAACGCGCTCAATTCCGGCGCCAGGGTGTTCATGGCCGATTTCGAGGATGCGACCTCGCCGGTCTACGCCAACATGATCGAGGGCCAGCTCAATCTGAGGGACCGCTGGGCGGGCCGGATCGATTTCACCGACGCGGCGAGCGGCAAGCGCTACGCCCTCCGCCCGGACCCCGCCGTCCTGATGGTGCGCCCGCGCGGCTGGCACCTGCCCGAGCGCCACGTCACCGTCGACGGCGAGGAAATGTCGGGCGCGCTGTTCGACTTCGGCCTCTATGTCTTCCACAACGCGCGGGCCCAGATCGCCCAGGGCGCGACGCCCGCCTTCTACCTGCCGAAGCTGGAGAGCCGGCTGGAGGCCCGGCTGTGGAACGACGTCTTCCTGGCGGCTCAGGAGAAGCTCGCCATTCCCGCGGGAACCTTCAAGGCGACGGTGCTGATCGAGACCCTGCCGGCGGCGTTCGAGATGGACGAGATCATCTACGAGCTGCGCCGGCACATGGCCGGGCTCAACTGCGGCCGCTGGGACTATATCTTCTCGTTCATCAAGCGGCTCGGCAAGAATCCCGCCTATCTCACCCCCGACCGCGCGGCCATGACGATGGGCGAGGCCTTCCTCGCCAGCTATTCGCTGCTGCTGATCAAGACCTGCCACCGCCGCGGCGCTTTTGCGATGGGCGGGATGGCGGCGCAGATTCCGGTCAAGGGCGATCCGAGCGCCAACGAGGCGGCCTTCGCCAAGGTGCGCGCCGACAAGGAGCGCGAAGCGGCCAACGGCCACGACGGCACCTGGGTCGCCCATCCCGACCTCGTGCCGGTCGCGCGGGAAGTCTTCGACCGGCTGATGCCCGGCCCCAACCAGCTCGGCGTCGCGCGCGACGACGTGACGGTGACGCGCGAGGCGCTGGTGCGCATCCACGAAGGCGTGCGCACCGAGGCCGGGCTGCGCGAGAACATGCGGGTCGGCGTGCAATATATCGAAGCCTGGCTGCGCGGCCGCGGCGCCGTGCCGCTCTACAATCTGATGGAGGACGCGGCGACCGCGGAAATCTCGCGCGCGCAGATCTGGCAATGGCTGAAGCTCGGCGCCCGGCTCGACGACGGCCGGGCGGTGACGCCGGCGCTGTTCGAGGCGATCTACGCCGACGAAATGGCCGCGGTGCGCGCCAGCGTCGGGACCGCCGCCTTCGAGGGCGGGCGGTTCGCCGAGGCGATCGCCCTGTTCTCGGACATGTCGCTGAGCGCGCAATTCGAGGAATTCCTCACCCTCCCCGCCTACCGGCTGCTCGGCTGAGGGCGGCCGCGCGTCGCCCGCCGCCGTTGCTTTCGCAGCAGCGCCCGTTATATATGCCGCGCGCCCGAAAAACCGGCCCCGGGAAGGCCGCGCGCGATCCTTCGTCGGAGTTGTAACCCTTGTTCATCACGCCAGCTTACGCCCAGGCGAGCGGATCGACCGCGTTTGGGTCGACCGACATGCTCGTCCAGTTCGCGCCGTTCGTCGTCATCTTCGCGATCATGTATTTCCTCATCCTGCGTCCGCAGCAGCGGCGCGCCAAGGAGCAGCGGGCGATGATCCAGGGCGCGCGCCGCGGCGACACGATCGTCACCTCGGGCGGGCTGATCGGCAAGATCACCAAGGCGACCGACGATGTCGAAGTCGAGCTGGAGATCGCGCCCAACGTGCGCGTGCGCGTCGCGCGGTCGGGGATCAGCGAGGTCCGCGCCAAAGGCGAGCCGGTCAAGGACGCGCCGGCCAAATAATCGTCGAGGGGCCGGCGCCGCCGCAAGCCCTCGCGTGGAGATCGAAACCCACCATGCTTCGACTGGCCCCCTGGAAGGTCGCCTCCATATTCCTGGTCACCTTCGTGGCGATCCTGCTGCTCGTGCCGAGCTTCCTGGGCGGCGATACGGTGACCCGCCTGCAGAAGGCGCTGCCGGGCTTCCTGCCCGTGCGCGCGGTCGTGCTCGGACTCGACCTGCAGGGAGGCGCCCATGTCCTCATGGAGGTCGACAGCGCCGCGCTGACGCGCACCCAGGTCGAATCGCTGCGCGACGACGTGCGCGGCAAGCTGCGCGAGGGCAAGATCGCGATCGCGGGCGGCATCGCCCTGCAGCCCCGCGGCGTGCAGATCCGCGTCGCCGACGCCGCCGAGCGTCAGAAGGCGTTCGACGCGCTCCAGACGCTCAATCAGCCGATCAGCAACGCGCTGATCGGCGCCGCCGGCCATACGCTCGACATCGCCCAGAACGGCGACGCGATCGCGCTGACCCTGACCGAAGCGGCGATCACCGACAAGATCCACCGCGCGGTGACCCAGTCGATCGAGGTCCTGCGCCGGCGCGTCGACGCGCTCGGCACGACCGAGCCCAACATCCAGCAGCAGGGCGCCGACCGTCTGCTCGTCGAAGTGCCGGGCCTCAAGGACACCAAGCGCCTGCTCGATCTCATCGGCACCACGGCCAAGCTCGAGTTCCGGCTGGTCGCCGATCCCGGCGATCCGCCGAGCGAGATCGAAACCCTGCCGATGCAGAAGGGCGGCGGCCAGGTCAACGTGCAGAAGCGGGTCATGGTCGCCGGCGAGGACCTGACCGACGCCCAGCCGGGCTTCGACCAGCAGTCGGGCGAACCGGACGTGAACTTCGCCTTCAACCTGCGGGGCGGCCAGCGATTCGGCCAGGTGACGTCCGAGAATGTCGGGCGCCCGTTCGCGATCGTGCTCGACGGCAAGGTGATTTCGGCGCCGGTGATCCGCGGCCCGATCACCGGCGGGCGCGGCGTGATCACCGGCAATTTCACCGTCGAGGCCGCCGACGACCTCTCCGTCCTGCTGCGCGCGGGCGCGCTGCCGGCCAAGCTGACGATCGTCGAGGAGCGCACCGTCGGCCCCGGCCTCGGCCAGGATTCGATCGACGCCGGCAAGCGCGCGGCGCTGGTCGGCGGCGCCCTCGTCGTCTGCTACATGCTGGTCACCTACGGCATATTCGGCGTGTTCGCCGATGTCGCGCTCGCGGTCCACATCCTGTTCATCTTCGCCTCGATGGCGCTGCTCGGCGCGACGCTGACCCTGCCGGGCATAGCCGGGGTGGTGTTCACGATCGGCATGGCGGTCGATTCCAACGTGCTGATCTACGAGCGCATCCGCGAGGAGGCGCATCTGGGCCGCTCGATCATCTCGGCGCTCGACGCCGGCTTCAAGCGCGCCTTCGCCACGATCATCGATTCCAACGTGACCATGTTCGTCGCCGCGGTGATCCTCTATCTGTTCGGCTCGGGACCGGTGCGCGGCTTCGCCGTCTCGCTCGGCCTGGGGATTCTCACCTCGGTCGTGACCGCGGTGACCATGACGCGGATGATGATCGCGCTGTGGTACCGCTACAAGCGGCCGACCCGGCTGCCGATATGACGCGCGCGCCGCGGCCCGCCGCGCGAAGGACGGAACCATGAAACTGCTGCGCCTCGCGCCCGAGAACACCAAATTCGGCTTTATGCGCTTCCGGCGCGTGAGCTATCCCTTCTCGGCGACGATGTCGATCGTCTCGGTGCTGCTGTTCTTCTTCGTCGGCATGAATTTCGGCATCGACTTCGAGGGCGGCACCCAGATCGAGCTGCGCGCCCGGACCGGCGTCGCCGACCTCGCGAGCCTGCGCGGCAAGGCGGAGGCGCTCGGGCTCGGCGCCGTCGGCGTCCAGCGGTTCGGACCGGAGACCGACGCGCTGCTGCGCGTCGGCCTGCAGCCGGGCGGCGAGGCGGCCCAGCGCAATGCCGTCGAGAAGCTGCGCGGCGCCTTCTCAGACGGCTATGACTTCCGCAGCGTCGACGCGGTCGGCCCGCGCGTGTCGGGCGAGCTCGAGCACACCGGCACGCTCGGCGTCGTCGTCGCCATCCTCGCCGTGCTCGCCTATCTCTGGTTCCGGTTCGAATGGCAGTTCGCGGTCGGCGCGATCATCGGCACGATGCACGACCTGCTGCTGACCGTCGGCTTCTTCTGCGTGACCCAGCTCGAATTCTCGATGACCTCGATCGCCGCGATCCTCACCATCGTCGGCTATTCGCTCAACGAGACGGTCGTCGTTCTCGACCGCATCCGCGAGGTCATGCGCAAGTACAAGCGCATGTCGACCGCCGAAATCGTCGACATGTCGATCAACGCCGTGCTGCCGCGCACGATCATGACCGCGACCACGGTGTTCCTCGCGCTGCTCGCGCTGTTCTTTCTCGGCGGCGACGTCATCCGCTCGTTTTCGGCGGCGATGATCTGGGGCGTGTTCGTGGCCACCTATTCGTCGATCTTCATCTGCTCGCCGATCCTCATCTATCTGGGCGTGCGCGCCGACGTGTTCGACAAGGACCCGGCGCCGGC
>JBEKZS010000078.1:0-20750 GCA_049509635.1 Roseiarcus sp. | reverse complement strand
CCGAATCGATCGAGCGCGAGATTGCTGGGCACTTCGAAGAAGAAATAGGCGATGAAGAAAATGCCCGCCGCGCCGCCGAACGCCCCCGCCGACAGGCCGAGATCCTTGCTCATCGAGCCGCCGGCGAAACTGATGTTGACGCGATCGACATAGGCGATGAAGTAACAGAGCATCAGGAACGGGACGAGCCGCCACGTCACCTTGCCCATGGTTCGCTTCTCGATCTCCGGCATCGATTCGCTCCTCCCGCTGGCCCCGCGCGATTGCACTCTCGCATCGCTTGCCGCGCTCGATCGACGAGCCTCGGGCGAATGGCCGGGCGTCGGCGCGTCGACAAACATTTCGCGCGCGATCGCCAATATGAGTTGACAGGAGATCGCCGCCTCATGCAAGCCTCGCCGCGTCGTCCGGGCAGTGCGGTCCGGTCAGGCGCGGCGCTCCGTCGAGGCCGCCCGACATGCCCCCGGCAATTCGCGTCGGGCGCCCGCCGGCGCTCAGTTTCCCTTCGTAGGGTGATTTGCGGAACGGTGGACGCGCGCGATCGGCGTGATCGCGGGCGCGGGAGAGGCCGAAATGACCTCAGCGGCAGTCAAAGGAACGAGCCTCGCCGTGCCGATCGTCGCGGCGGGCGCGATCCTGATCGCCGGCGCAATCTGGGCTTCGCTCGCCTGGCAATCCTGGCCGGCGGCGGCGCTGCTCGGCGCCGGCGGCCTGTCGCTGTGGCGCTTCGGGCTCCGGCTGGAGCCGTTCTCGCCGGCGCAGATCGCGCTCGACGCGTTCGCCTTCGCGACATTCGCCTACATGCGCAATGATTACGCCGGGTTCTGGCAATTGCCGGGACCCTGGATCGACGTGGCGCATTTCAACCTCGCGGGCGCCGCGATCGGCTATGCGATCTATCTCGTCGGCTCGCTGGCCGCGCTGCTGAGCCGCTACCGCGGCCTGCTGGTGGCCGAATCGGTCAGCCTGATCGCGATTCCGTTCCTGTTCAACCTGATCGTCGCCCTCGGCGCGGACTGGCACATGCAGGAGCTCGGCGCGCTGCTGAGCCCCGATCTGCCGCGCTCGTTCCAGGGCCAGGTCGCGGTCGGGCGCGGCGCCGTGCTGTTCTTCGCCGCCGAGGCGATGGTCCTGGCCTATTCGGTCATCGGCGCCGGCCACGCCAAGGCCAGTCCGAAGCTCCATGCGCTCGCGTTCTTCGGCGCCGCCTTCGGCGCGCTGACGCCGCTGATCGCAAATCTGGCGCAAGGCTTCGCCGAGCCGGTGCTCGCGATCGCCGTCGGCGCGATCCTGTCGGCGCTCGCGCAATCGGGCCTGTGGACGATCGTCTATGTGATGACCGGCCTGACGCTCGATCTCCTCAACGGCAGACCGCCGACGTTTCGCAACGCCTATGGCCACTGGCGCACCGGACTGATCAAGGGCGCGATCTACGGCGGCGTGTTCATGTTCCTCGTCCTCGCGCTGGCGCTGCCGCTGCGCCAGCCGGAACTGGTCGCGTTCCTGAAGGCGAACGCCATCGCGCTCGGACCCCTGCTCGGCGCCCTGGCGTTTCCGCTCGCGCAGACGCTCGTCGGCAGCGCCGACGGGACGGCGCCGTTCTTCGGGCGACTCTACCGCAGCTATCGCGATCCGCGCGCCTATGCGCGCGGCGTCGTCGCCGGCCTCGGCAGCGCCTGGGCGCTGGCGGCGGGCCTCAGCGAGGCGAGCGGCGGCGCGCGGTTCCTCGCGATGGCCGTGGTCGGCGCGCTCGCCTACGGCGGGGTCGATCTGGCGTTCGACGCGCTGCGCATCGCCGCCGGCGAGCGGCGCCGGCTGCAGAGCTGGCGGCTCTACGCCCTGGGCCTTGCGCTCGGCGGCTTCGTCGCCGGCGCCCTCGGCTGGTATTTCGACACCGCCCAGATCAACGTCGTCGTCGCCAAGTTCTGGGCCTACGCCGACGTGAACTACCGGCTCACCGGCCGCGCGCTCGGCGATTATCACGTCTATCCGCTGTTCAACAAATACGGCCAGATCAACCTCGGCGAGGTCGCCGGCGGGGCGCGCCTGTTCTACTCGGAATCGCTCGCCGGGGTGATCAACTGGTCGATCGCCGCGCCGCTGTTCAGCGTCAATTTCGCGCTGCTGTCGGCGCTGATCGAGCGCAGCCTGCGGCCGATCAAGGGGCTGTTCAGCGCCGGCGGACTCGAGGGCCTCGTCGAACAGGCGGTGCGCGTCATGCGCTGGGGCCTGTGGATGTCGCCGATCATCAATTCGTTCCTGCGCCAGTCGCCCGATCCGACCTGGTACAACCAGGACGGCGCCGTCCGGTCGCTGGTCGCGATCGGCGCCGATATCGGCCTGCCCGACGCCGGCTTCCGCGCGTTCAGCCTGGCGATCTTCATCGGCCTGCTCGCCTTCGACTGGCTGCGCGTGATCATCTGGTTCGATCACATGGGCCTGCGGGTGGCGACGCTGGTCAACCTGACCTTCGTCGGCGGCGATCGCCTCGACGAGGCGGCCGGTCGGTTCCTCGGCCATCCCCAGCGCACGCGCGCCATTCCCGACGGCATCCGGAAATTCGCGACCTGGGCGCCGCTGCTGATCCCGTTCTACATTCCGCGCGGCGCCGAATGGGATCAGGCCTGGACCGGGGCCGAGGCCCTGCGCAACGCCGGCGGCCCGCTGTCGCAGGCGGTGCGGACGCTCGCCGTCGCCTATGGCGCGGCGGGCGTCGCGATCGCGCTCGCGGCGCTGCTGATCGCCAGCCGCGCGCGCGCGCGGCTCGGCCGCGCCGGCCCGGCGCTGGCGGGCGCGCCCGACGCGCTGAACGAACTGCCGCGCAGCTTTTCGGTCAACAACGGCGCCGTCGGCGTCGAGTTGTGGCGCGACGGGCGCGGCGCGGCCTTCGTGCAGGGCGCCGCGCGCGACAGTTTCGGAATCGACCTGACGCGCCGGCCGCTCGATCCGCTTCAGACGCGCGGCGTCTTCTTCTATATCTGTGAGGACGGGGCGGCGCCCTGGTCGATCGGCTACGAGCCGGCGCGCCGCGCCGGCGCCTATTCCGCGCAGGCGACGAGCGCCAGCACGTTGGCGATTCGAAACGAGATCGACGGCCTCGCCGCCTCGATGGAGGTCGGCCCCGACGTCCAGGGCGCGGTCATCGTCTGGCGCATCCGGCTCGCCGACCGGTCGGGGCGCGCGCGCCGCCTGCGCCTGACCAGTTTTTCCGAACTCGCCGTCCATGAGACCGGCGCCTATGCGCGCGACCTCGATTTCGCCGGCATGCATGTCGAGACGTTCTTCATCGCGCGGCTCAACGCGATTCTCGCGCGCAACCGCCTGCTGCGCTCGCCGCGCGCCGGCCGCTGCGAAATGGCGTTTTTCGCCGCGCGGCCGGAATCGTCGAACGCGCGGCTGGTCGGCTACGAGGATTCGCGCGCGCGCTTCATCGGCGAAGGCTCGCTGGCCAATCCGACCGGGATCGGCAAGGGCCGCTGGCGCAAGACCGACGACGAAGGCAAGCTGTGGAGCTTCGATCCCGCGGCGAGCCTGACGCTCGAGGTCGATCTGGCCGCCCACGCGGTCGAGGAGATCAGGTTCATCGCCGGGATCGCCGACAACGAGCGGGCGGCGGCCGATCTCATCGCCGAGCGTCTCGGCCTGCCGCCCATCGCCCAGCCCGAACTCGCCCATCGCGTCCATCACAGCCGCTCGGTCGAGCCGACGTTCGCGCTGCCCGACCGGTGGCCGTTCGGCTTCTCGGCCGACGGCGTCGAACTGCGCCTGACCCATCGCACGCCGCGGCCATGGGCGCATGTGATGGCGAACGAGCAGGGCGCCGGGGCGGTCGTGTCCAATGACGGCGCCGTCTATTCGTTCGTCGGCAACGCCCAGCAGAACGGCCTGACGCCGTACCGCTTCGACAGCGTCACGACGCCGCAGCCCGGCCAGGTGATCTACCTGCGCGATCTCGATTCGGGCGAGCTCGATTCGCCGGGTTTCGCGCCGTTCCAGCGCGAGGAGGCCGCCCATGCGGTGACTTTCGAGCCTGGCGTGGCGACCTTCCGCATGACCCGCGGCGCGCTCGAAACCGAATATTGCGTGTTCGTTCCGCCCGACTATCCCGGCGACATGCGGCTGCTGACCCTGCGCAACCGCGGCGCGGCGGCGCTGCGCCTGCGCGTGGCGCCGTTCTTCGACATCGTGCTCGGCGAGGACGCCAATGCGACGCGCGACGTCATCAGGACCACGATGGTCGACGATGTCCTGATGTTCGAAAACCCGAAGAATGACTTTCACCGCGGCGTCGCCTTCGTCGCCACCAGCCTGTTCGATCCGGTGAAGGAGACGATCCGCACGCGGTTCTTCGGCGGGCCGGGCCGCAACATCGTCTCGCCCGTCCTCGTCGAGACCGGCGCGCCCGACCTCGCCCAGCGCGACGACGGCCGCCGGGTCGCGGTCTTCTCGCGCGACCTCGAGATCGCGCCGGGCGCGCAGACGTCGATCGCGATCGTCATCGGCCAGGCCGCCGACCGCACGCTCGCGCTCAACGCCGCGCGCGCGGCCGGTGTCGCCGAGGTCGAGGCGCATCTGGCCGCGACGCGCCGGCATTGGGCGCAGACGCTCGGCAAGGTCCGCGTCGCGACCAACCGTCCCGATTTCGACCGGCTGGTCAACACCTGGCTGCCGTACCAGACGATGGCCTCGCGGCTGTTCGGCCGCGTCGGCCCGCAACAGCGCGGCGGCGCCTTCGGCTTCCGCGATCAGCTGCAGGACGTGCTGCCGCTGATCTTCATCGAGCCCCGGCTCGCGCGCAAGCAGATCGTACTGCACGCCGGCCAGCAGTTCCTCGAGGGCGACGTGCTGAAATGGTGGCACCGCGCGCCCAACGGCAAGACCGGGCTCGGCCAGCGCACCAAGGCGAGCGATCCCCATCTCTGGCTGCCCTACGTCCTGTCGCGCTATGTCGCCGCCACCGGCGATCTCGGCGTGCTCGACGAGACCGTCGCCTATCTCGAGGGTCAGGCGGTTCCCGACGGCGAGGACACCTGGGTGCTCGCGCCGCGCCCGTCGCGCGAGAGCGGCGACGTCTACGAGCATTGCCGGCGCGCGATCGACTATACATTGCGCCATATCGGCGCCAACGGCCTGCCGCTGCTCGGCGCCGGCGACTGGAACGACGGCATCGACGCGCTCGGCCGCGAGGGGCGCGGCACCAGCGTCTGGATGGGCTTCTTCTTCTTTGACGTGCTGACGCGCTTCGTCGCGCTCGCCCGGGCGAAGGGCGACGCGGCGTTCGCGCAGCGCTGCGAAGCCGCGCGGCTCGCCCTGCGCGGGGCGCTCGACGTCGGCTGGCAGGGGACCCATTACGCGCTCGACTTCGCCGACGACGGCGCGCCGCTCGCCATGCCCAATGCGATGACGAGCGGCTGGCCCGCCCATTCCGGCGCGGTCGACTTCGCCCGCGGCGTCGCGGCGATCGAGGGCGGGCTGAAGGGGATCGAGCGCAGAAACCGGATCCTGCTGACCGAGCGGCCGTTCTTCGAACATTCCTCGCCCTATCCCGGCCGGATCGCCGACTATCCGCCCGGCGTGCGCGAGAACGGCGGCCAGTACAGCCATGGCGCGTCGTGGATCGTCGACGGCTTCGTGCGGCTCTCGCAGCAGGCGCGCGCGGCCGGCGACGCTGCGGACGCGGCGCGCCTGGCCGCGCGCGCGTTTACGATTTTCGAGAAAATCTCGCCGCTGAAGAAGACCGATCCCGACAATATCGCCCGCTACGGGCTCTCGCCCAACCAGCAGCCCGCCGACATCTACGACGGCTACGGCCACGACGGGCGCGGCGGCTGGTCCTGGTACACCGGCTCGGCGGCGCGCATGCTGTCGGCGGCCTATGCGCTCGTCGGGCTGTCGATGGTCGACGGCGAGGTCGTAGTGGCGCCCGAACTGTTCGAGCCCAAGGGCGGATTGCAGGTGGCCTCGCTGCGCGCAGGCGGGCGCGACTGGCGGGCCGCCGAAGCGGCGCCGGCGCGCGGCCTCGACGAACAGGACGAGACCGCCCCCACGCCGGCGGAGTAGGGCGGCGCACGCGACGTCTTGCCGCGGCGGCGCCGTTGTGGGATCGTCGCTTGGGGAGCGGAGCGTCGAGGCGGAAAGATCCGAAGGATGCGACGCGATGATCGTTGGCGTTCTCAACCAGAAGGGCGGGGTCGGCAAGACGACGCTCGCGATCAATCTGGCCGCGACGCTCGCCCAGACCGGCGCCCGCCTGCTGCTGGTCGACGCCGATCCGCAGGGCAGCGCGCTCGCCTGGTCGAGCGCGCGCGAGAAGGAGCCCTTGTTCCCGGTCGTCGGCATGGCCAAGCCGAGCCTGCACCGCGATCTGCCGACGCTGGCGCGCGACTATGATTTCGTGATGATCGACGGCGCGCCGCGGGTCAACGAACTCGGCCGCTCGGCGATCCTCGCCAGCGATCTCGTGCTGGTCCCGGTCCAGCCCTCGCCCTACGACGTCTGGGCCGCGGCCGATACGGTGCAGCTGATTCGCGAGGCGCGTCAGCTGAAGCCGGCGCTGAAGGCGGCCTTCGTCATCAACCGCAAGATCGCGCGCACCGCGATCGGCCGCGACGCGGCGGCCGCGCTCGCGCAGTTCGAGGAGGTCCCGGTCCTGCCCGCCATGCTGAGTCAGCGCATCGTCTATGCGGAGAGCGCGGCGCGCGGGCTCGCCGTCGTCGAGGCCGCCCCCGGCGGCGAGGCCGCGCGCGAGATGAACGAACTCGCCGACCACATCCGCGGCGCGAACGAAAGGAAAGCGGCATGAGCAAGAAGACCGTACCGTTCCATATGCCGGGGCGGGATCTCAGCCCTGGCGAAATCGAACCGGCGCCGCCGACCGCCCCGCTCGCCGACGAGGGCGGCGGCTCGGCGTCGGACCAATGGGTGGAGCGCCGGGAGCCGCCGGCGGCGCCCGTCGCAGCTTCGCCCGCGCGAGCCCCCGCCGTCGCGATCGACCTGGCGGCCGAGCGCGACCTGCCGCAGGCCGCCGCGCTGATGCTGCTGACGCCCGCCATGCTCGGCTGGTTCTGGCAGGTCAATGCGATCAACAGGTTCTGGCGCCGGCTCGCCTGACGAGAGGCGGGGCGGCGTCACAGAATCATCGGCAGCAGCAGGGGCGCGAGCACGGCCGTCGTCATCGCGTTGAGCCCCATCGCAATGCCGGCGAAGGTTCCCGCGACCGGATCGACGCTGAACGCGCGCGCCGTTCCCACCCCATGGGCGGCGAGGCCGGCCGCAAAGCCGCGCGCGGCAAAGTCGCGCACGCCGAGCGCGTTCATCAGCGGCGTCACTATGATCGCGCCGATGATTCCGGTCGCGATCACCAGCGCCGCGGTCAGCGACGGGATGCCGCCGAGCCGCTGTGACACCGCCATCGCGATGCCCGCGGTCACCGACTTGGGCGCCAGCGAGACGAGGATGGCGTGCGGCACGCCGAAGGCGGCGGCGATGGCGACCGCCGAGGCGAGCGCGACGACCGAGCCGGCCAGCAGCGCGGCGATCATCGGCACGAGGTTGCGGCGCACCAGCGCGCGATTGCGGTAGAGCGGCACGCCGAGCGCGACGGTGGCGGGGCCGAGCAGGAAATGGACGAACTGGGCGCCGTTGAAATAGGTCTGGTAGCCGGCGCCGGTCGCCTTCAGCAGCGCGGCGAGCAGCAGGATCGCGATCAGCACGGGATTGACGAGCGGGTTGCGCCGCGCGGCATGGGCGAGCGAGTCGGCGATCAGCCAGGCGAGCACGGTCGCGGTCAGCCAGAACAGCGGCGTCGTCGAGAGATAGACCCACAGGCTGGGCGGGATCATTCGGCGGCTCCGCCGCCGAGCCGCTTGATGGCGACGAACACGCCGGCCGTGACGATCAGCGTCGCCAGCGTCGAGCCGACCAGCGCGACGCCGAGCGCGAGCCCCCAGGTTTCGATCAGCCCGCCATATTGGACGACGCCGACGCCGGCGGGCACGAAGAAGATCGACAGGCCGGCGAGCAGCGCGCCCGAAACACGCCCGAGGTCGCTGTCCAGCAGCGCCGAATCCTCGAACGGGCGCCAGCGGTTCCACGCCCACAGGCCGGCGACGAGCAGCCCGAGGCCGAGCACCGGCCCCGGCACGGGCAGCCCGAGCCCGCGCGCCGCGGCCTCGCCGACGAGCTGGCAGACGAGCAGGATCGCGACACCCTGGACCATGCGGGACTTTCCTCGCGCCAAAGCCTCAACCGATCACAATCGCGCCCGCGCGACCAGCCCCGGCGGCCGCTCGACCGTCACGCCAGCGCCGGATAGCCCGCCGCGACCGCCGCCCGCTCGATCTCGGCGATCCGCTGATAATCCGCCTCGCCGAGGACCCTCGCGCCGACCAGCCCGAGCCTCGCCCGCGCGGGCGCGAGCGCGGGATCTTCGAGCGTGGCGAACAGGGCGCCGCGCACGGCGTCGAGCCGGTCGCCGGCGAGCGCGGCGCTGATGACGAACGGCAGGGCGGGCGCGCGCGGCGTCCGCGCGACGATCCCGATCCCCGCGACGAGCTCGGGCCGGCCGGCGGCGATGAGCGCGAAGCTGACGCAATCGATCGCCGCGAGATCGGCCGCGCCGGCGCCGACCGCCTCGAGGCTCGCGCGATGCGAGCCGGTCTCGATCACCGCCGCGAAGAAGGGCGCGCCGCGCGCCAGCGGCGCGATCGTCGCGCGGAACAGGTTCATGCCGCTATTGCTGTCGCCCGCGTTGAGCGCCGCCCGGGCGCCGGCGAAATCGGCGAGCCCGCGGCGCGAATCGCCCAGGCGCGCGACGACGAAACTGCAATGCTCGGCGCCTTCGCAGCCGTCAAACGCGTAGACCGGCGTCGCGATCAGCGCCACGGCGCCGCGCAGCGCGGTGACATAGGGATAGCCGCAGGTCTGGCCGAACAGGAGGCCGGGATCGCGCCACAGCGCGGCGGGCTCGGCGCCGCGCGACAGCCGCGCCGGCGCCGCGACGCCGCCCGCGCGCAGCCGCGCCGCGATCCCCGCCCACAGCGCGTCGTTGGCCTCGGCGAGCCACGGGAAATCATACATGCCGAGCGAGGCGACCAGCGGCGCGGTCGCGGCGGGTCCGACCGGCGCGCCCGCTTGGTCCGGATTCGTGGGCCGCTCCATCAGCCGGCCGGCTATTCCGGCGGCGCCGCGCGATGCGGGTGCAGCGCCTGGTCGTGCGGACGCACGAAGTAGCGGCGGAACACGTCGCCATAGGAATTATAGACGAGGCCGCCGTTGCGCTCGATCAGCGCCGCGCGATTGGCCGCGTACCAGCGCGGCAGCGCGTACCACGGCATGGTGTGGCGCAGGTGGTGGGCGAGGTGCAGATTGTTGAACAGGAACAGCGGCCCGAGAATCCACGAGCGCTCGACGATCGCAGTGCGCCGCTCGACCCGGCTGGCGGCGCGGTGCTCGGCGAACGAGCGCACCATCGCGAGCGAGGTTCCCGCATAGGCGAAGCAGAACAGATAGGTCAGCGGCGGCATGCCGCAGACCCCGATCGCCCAGGTCAGGACGAGCGCCGCCTCGGCCAGATGCGCGGCCACATCGCGGATCGCCCGCCGCCTGCCGGCGACGATTGCGGCGGCCTCGCCCTTCCACAGCTTCGCGCAGGCCCACAGCGGCCCGATCGCCAGACGGCCGACCAGCAGGGATTGCACGCGCACGAGGCCGCGGCCGATCCGGCCGAGGCTGGCCCAGTCCTCCCCGCGCCAATAATAGGATTCGGGATCGTCGAGCGGATCGGTGAGTCGCTCGTCATTGTGGTGGGCAAGGTGGTTGTGGCGGTAATTTTCGAACGGCAGCCACAGCGCGAGCGGCCATTGACCGATGAGATTGTTGATCCACCGCCTGCGCGTGGGATGGCCGTGGATGATCTCGTGCTGCAGGCTCATATGCCAGGCGGTGGTCCAGGCGCCGGCGAGCGTCAGCGCCCAGAACGGCAGCC
Organism: Roseiarcus sp.; assembly: GCA_049509635.1. Lineage (GTDB taxonomy): Bacteria > Pseudomonadota > Alphaproteobacteria > Rhizobiales > Beijerinckiaceae > Roseiarcus. Next base: position 10,765 of record JBEKZS010000078.1, on the reverse strand, counting down.
GGGACCAGCACAGGGTCAGCGCGAACCACATGGCGTAGATGACCGCCGCCAGCGCGACCGTCGGCCATTCGACGCGCGGCTTGACGATCGGAAAGTCTTTTAATTCCATATTCTTGGTCCCAGCGGGGCGACTCGATCACTACGCGGGAACAAACGCAAGAGGGCGCGAGGCGCCGGAGTCGAAATAAATATCGGCGCGCGCGCTTAACGGCTCGTCAACGATTTCCGACGCTTGCCGCCGGCGATGTCGTCGCGCAAAATAATCCCTCTGGCTGTCGCGGGCATGGCCGGGGGCGAGGCGATGCGATGGTGTCGGCAAGGAGCGGCGCGGGCCGGACGGGCGCCGGGGCGGACGTCGTCACCGTCAAGGTGACGCTGCGCGGCATGAAGCCGCCGGTATGGCGGCGGTTGCAGGCGCCGGGGGCGATGCGCCTGGGCGAGCTGCACCTGGCGATCCAGGCGGCGATGGGCTGGGACAACTGCCATCTCCACCTCTTCGATATCGGCGGCCGGCGCTACGGCGACCCCCACGACGTCGACGACGTCGCCGACGAGAACCGGCTGACGCTGGGCGGGCTGGCGAAATCAGGCGCGACCCGCTTCTCCTACACCTATGATTTCGGCGACGACTGGGAGCATCTGGTGGTCATCGAAAAGACCGAGCCGGCGGTCGACGGACCGCTCCGCCCGCGCTGCGTCGCCGGCAAGGGCGACTGCCCGCCGGAGGATTGCGGCGGAATCTGGGGCTATCGGCATCGGCTCGCGGTCCTCGCCGACCCCGCCCATCCCGAATATGCCGAGCAGAAGGAGTGGATCGGCGAGTCCTTCGCGCCAGCCAAGTTCGACCTCGCCGTAGCCGACGCGAGGCTCGCTGCGGGTCTCGGCCAGCGGTGATTCTGGACGCGGCCCGGGCTTGGGGCGGCGCGCCGGACCGGCCCGGCCGCCGGGCCTGGCGAGGCTTGCGCTCCGCCTCGCCGTGCGGCAGTGGAGCGGCCTGCGGCCGCCGCCGGGGCCGCGCGATGGAGCCGCCGCTTTGAAACCGCTCGCCGGCCTCAAGGTCCTCGAACTCGCCCGCATCCTCGCCGGCCCCTGGGCGGGCCAGACGCTCGCCGATCTCGGCGCCGACGTCGTCAAGGTCGAGCGGCCTGGCGCCGGCGACGACACCCGCAGCTGGGGGCCGCCGTTCGTCGCCGGCGCGGCGGGCGAGCGGCTCGACGCCGCCTATTTCCACGCCTGCAACCGCGGCAAGCGCTCGGTCGCGATCGATTTCGAGAGATCGGAGGGCCAGGCGATCGTGCGCAGGCTCGCCGCCGGCGCCGACGTGCTGATCGAGAATTTCAAGACCGGCGGCCTGCGCAAATACGGCCTCGACTTCGACAGCCTCGGGGCGGTCAACCCGCGGCTGGTCTATTGCTCGATCACCGGCTTCGGCCAGACCGGCCCCTATGCCGCGCGCGCCGGCTACGACTTCATGATCCAGGGCATGGGCGGCGCCATGGACCTGACCGGCGATCCCGCCGGCGAGCCGCAGAAGGCCGGGGTCGCCATCGCCGACATTTTCACCGGGCTCTATGCGGTCGTCGCGATCCAGGCGGCGCTCGCGCGCCGCGCGGTCACCGGCCGCGGCGGCCATCTCGACATGGCGCTGATGGACGTGCAGGTCGGCGTGCTCGCCAACCAGGCGCTGAACTATCTGGTCTCCGGGCAGGCCCCGCGCAGGCTCGGCAACGCCCATCCCAACATCGTGCCTTATCAGGTGTTCCGGGTCGCCGACGGCCACATCATCATCGCGGCGGGCAACGATCGGCAGACGTGGGATCTCTGCCGCATCCTCGGCCTCGGCGGGCTCGCCGAGGATCCGCGGTTCCGCACCAACGCCGATCGCGTCGCCAATCGCGCGGCCTTCGTCGCGCTGCTGGAGGGCGCCTGCGCGCGCTTTCCGGCCGCCGCGCTGCTCGCCGCGCTGGAGGCCGCCGCCGTGCCCGCCGGACCGATCAACAATCTCGCCGAGGTGTTCGCCGACCCGCAGGTGATCGCGCGCGGGATGCGGATCGACCTGCCGGCGACCGGCGCCGCCGGCGGAACCGTCCCCTCGGTGCGCGCGCCGATCCGGCTCGACGGCGAGGCGATGGCGGCGGCGACGGCGGCGCCGCGGCTCGGCGAACACAGCCAGGGCGTGCTCGCCGAACTCGGCATGACCGGCGAGGAGATCGCCGCGCTGCGCAGCGGCGGAATCGTCGGGTGAGCCGAGGGTCGCGGCGCGCGCCGATCCCGCGCCGTCGGAGAAGAGTCGCCCCCTACCGCCCCGCCACCGCGCCGCTGACGCCTTCGAACCCGCCGGGCGCGATCTCGCAATAGAGCACGCGCGCCGGATCGACCGGCCCCGGCATTTTCACCCGGCCGGGCGGGGCGGGCTTGAAGCCCAGCCGGCCGTAATAGGGTTCGTCGCCGACCAGGATCGCGATCGTGCCGCCCGCCGACCGCGCCGCCTCCAGCGAGCGCGCGACCAGCGCCTCGCCGATCCCCTGCGAGCGGAACACCGGCTCGACGATCAGCGGCCCCAGCAGCAGCGCCGGCGTCTCGCCGATGAGGACCGGCGTCATCCGGTTGGCGCCGACGAGCAGGGTGCCGACCCGGGCGACGAACGACAGCGACAGGTCGGGCGCCGCCGCCTCGCGCAGGCGATAGGCGGTCCGGGCGAATCGCCCGGGGCCGAACACGCGCTCGTTGAGCCGCTCGATCGCCTCGGCGTCGCCGGGGGTTTCGGGTTCGAGACGCACTGAAATGTCCACCATCGCGTCGGGTCGCCAGGGGTCGGGGAGGGATCGAGGGAGCCGGACCGGCTGTATCATGGCGGCGGCGCGCGGCGAAAGGGCCGCGCGGGAAGGCGTCGCCTCGCCGGGAGTCCCACTCGCGCCCGAATCCTGCTATGATCTGCCGGTAACGAGACTTTGATCGCGCCCACAACCCCTTGGGATTCCATGCTCCATTCGCCGCCCAGACGCGCCCGCCCGCGCGCCGGGATCATTCCGCGCCTGTTCGCCGTCATCGCCCTCCTGGGCGCGCCCGTGGCCGCGCGGGCGAGCATGGTCGAGGAGGTCGCGCTGCCGAGCGCGGCGCTCGGCCGTCCGCTCGAGGCCTCGATCTACCGGCCCGACGGGCCGCCGCCGGCCGGCGGCTGGCCGGTTCTCTACCTGCTGCACGGCCTCCACGGCAGCGACCGCGACTGGCCGAGGCTGGGCGGCGTCCAGGCGACGCTCGACCGGCTGATCGCGGCGCGCCGGGTCGGGCCGATGCTGGTGGTCATGCCCGACGCCGGCGACAGCTGGTATGTCGATTCGGCCGAGGTCGGCGGTCCCGGCAATTACCAGACCGCGATCCTCGACGATCTCCCACGCGCGATCGAGCGCGCCTATCCCGTCCGCACCGACCGCGCCGGCCGCGCGATCGCCGGCCTGTCGATGGGCGGTTTCGGCGCCCTCCGGCTCGCCTTGACCCGGCCCGACCGCTATGTCGCCGCGGCGAGCCTTTCGGGCGCGATCTGGCAGAACCTGCCGGTGGCGGACCCCGGCGGCGCGGGCGAATATTTCCGCCGCGTCGATCCGGCGACCGTGGTCAGCGGGATCGATCTGCCGCCCGAGGGCGGTCATTTCGGCGCCGCCTTCGGCGCGCCGTTCGACCCGCGCCGGTTCAACGCGGCCAATGTGTTCACCCTGCTCGCCCGACGGATCGGCGAGGGCGCCGCGCTGCCCGCGATCTATCTGACCGTCGGCGATCACGACAGCCACGATCTCTGGCGCGGCTCGATCGCGCTCTACCAGACGCTGATGGCGGACCGCATGGGCGTCGATTTCCGCGTCACCGGCGGCGATCACGTCTGGGCGCTCTGGCGTCGGAGCATCGAGGACGTGCTGGTCTTCGTCGATTCCAGCTTCGTCGCGGCGCCCGGGGAACGTCCGCTCGCCGCGGCGGCCGCGCCGCGATTCGCCGGGACCACATCGACCCTGAAGTGACGGCGCCGCGATTCCGGGCGCCGCCGCGCACGTTCAACACTTCTTGATTTCCCGCGCCGCGATATTCCCGGAACATTACCGTCCGATGTCGGTTCCCCGCTGCGATCGGGGATCGACGCGGGTGCGGCATGGAACGGCGGGCGCGGATCGACGGCATAGACTTCTGGCGCGGCGGCGTCCTGTGCATGATCTTCGTCGATCACATGCCGGGCAACGCGTTCGAGGCCGCGACGCCGCGCAATTTCGGCTTCTCCGACGCCGCCGAGGCCTTCGTGTTCCTGTCCGGCGTCTCGATCGCGCTCGCCTATGGCGGACAATTTGCGACCGGCGAACGGCTGAAACCGCTGCGCGCCCTGGCGCGGCGCGCGCTCAAGCTCTACGGCGCCCATATCGGCCTGTCGCTCGCCGCGCTCGCGATCTTCTTCAGCGGCGCCGCACTGGCCGAAAAGCCGGCGCTGGTCGCCGTCCACGGCCGCGAGCTGTTCGTCGACAATCCCGGCCTCGGCCTGCTCGGCCTGGTCTCGCTCGGCCACCAGCTCGGCTATTTCAACATCCTGCCGCTCTACATGATCCTCATCGCCTGCGCGCCGATCCTGCTGCTGCTGGCCGCGCTCGACTGGCGGGTCATGCTCGCCGGTTCGGCGCTGTTTTATGCGCTGGTCCGCCTGGAGGGCTGGAACCTGCCGAACTGGCCGGCGCCCGGCGCCTGGTTCTTCGATCCGCTCGCCTGGCAGTTGCTGTTCGCGATCGGGATCGCCGTCGGCCTCAGCCTGCGGCGCGGTCCGTTTCCGGTCTCGCGGCCGCTGGTCGCCGCCTCGATCGCGATCGTCGCCGCCAGCGCGCTCGTGGTGACCCACGGGCTGTGGTCGCCGGCCGGCGGCGTGCGCTACGCGGCCCTCGAAGCCTTGCGCGGCCGGCTCGATCTCGACAAGTCGCAGCTCGGCCTGGCGCGGCTGATCCATTTTCTCGCGCTCGCCTGCCTCGTCCATGCCTCGGGGATCTCCGAGCGGCTGCGCGGGCTGCGGCTCTACGCGCCGCTGACGCTGCTGGGCCGCAACAGCCTGTGGGTGTTCGCGCTGGTTTCGCTGTGCAGCGCCCTCTGGCAGGTGCTCGCGGAGACGGCGCCGCGCAATTTCGCGCTCGACGCCGCCTTCGCGATGGTCGGCAGCGCGCTGATCTACCTGGCCGCGCGCGCCGTCGACGCCGCGCCGCAGGGCAGGGCGGGGCGCGACCCGCCCGCCGCGGCGCCGGCGCCGATGGGCTTCGACCCGCTGGGCGCGCCCGAACCGATGCCGGCGCGCGCCGGCCCTTGATTTCAGCTTTCCCGCCAATAAACTCGCCGCTGGAATCTCCGGCCCTCGTGGCCCATCATTTGCTAAGCATCAGCGGCGAGAGGAGGTCGGTTTACGGGTTGCAAGGTTTTCCCGCCGGTGTGGTTGACGACGCGCTAGCTTCTTGCGGCGCGCAATGGGGTCTTGGCGGCGTTGCGCCCGGCGCGGGCGGCGTCGACCTCGAAAGCAAGGAGGTTCGCGCTATGGCTCGTATGGTCGCTTCCCCGGACTTCGTGCGCCAGCTCGAAGGGTTCAGCCTCACGACCGCCGAAATCCTGTATCGGCTGCCCGATCATCCCGCGCTGCTGCAGAGCTACGTCTGGCAGGAATACGACCTCGCGCCGCGCTTTCCCGCGCTGCGGAAATTTCTCGCCTTCTGGCGCGAGAAGCTCGACGGTCCCGTCCATTCGGTGCGCGTCGCCCATGCCACGCTGATCAAGCCCGCCGAAATCCGCAACGTCTGCGCCGACATGCTGCTGCACTGACGGGCGGCCGCGGCCGGCCGCGGCGGGCTCAGATCAGCTTCAGCGCGCGCAGCGAGGCGTGGCCTTGGCGGCCGACGATCAGATGGTCGTGGACGACGACGCCGAGCGGGGCGGCGATCGCGACGATGTCGAGCGTCATTTTCACGTCGGCGGTCGAGGGCGTCGGGTCGCCCGAGGGATGGTTGTGGACGAGCACGACGGCGGTCGCCGAAAGCTCCAGCGCGCGCCGCAGCACTTCGCGCGGATAGACCGGGGTGTGGTCGACGGTGCCGGCGCCCTGGACCTCGTCGGCGATCAGGCCGTTGCGCTTGTCGAGGAACAGGATGCGGAATTCCTCGCGGTCGGCGAAGGCCATCGCGGTGCGGCAATAATCGACGACCTCGCTCCACGATCCCAGCGGCAGCCGCTTCTTCGCGGCGCCCTTGGCGAAGCGCTTGGCGCTGGCCTCGACGATCTTGAATTCGGCGATCGCGCCCGGGCCCATGCCGGCGACCTCGGCGAGCCGCTCGGGGCGCGCGGCGATCGCCTCGGCGAACGAGCCGAACCTGGCGACCAGCGCCTTGGCGAGCGGCTTGACGTCCCTGCGCGGGATCGCCCGAAACAGGATGAGCTCGATCAGCTCGTAGTCCGCCAGCGCCTCGGCGCCCGCCTCGAGCAGGCGCGCGCGCAGCCGCTCGCGATGGCCGAGCCAATGGGCCGGCGCCTCGACGCCGGCCTGCGCGCTCATTGCGGATAGGGCGGCCGGTCCCAGCCGCGCGGCGACAGCGTGAAAATCTCGACGCCGGTCTCGGTGACGCCGACGGTATGTTCGAACTGCGCCGACAGCGAGCGGTCGCGGGTCACCGCGGTCCAGCCGTCGGACAGCACCTTCACGCCGGGCAGGCCGAGATTGATCATCGGCTCGATGGTGAACAGCATGCCGGGCCGCAGCGGCACGCCTTCGCCGCGCCGGCCGTAATGCAGGATGTTGGGTTCGTCGTGGAACAGCCGGCCGAGCCCGTGGCCGCAGAAGTCGCGCACCACCGAGCAGCGTTCGGGCTCGGCGTAGGACTGGATCGCGGCGCCGATGTCGCCGGTCGTCGCCCCCGGCCGCACCGCCGCGATCCCGCGCATCATCGATTCCCAGGTCACGTCGATCAGCCGCTGGGCGCGCCGCGGCGCCTCGCCCGCCACATACATGCGGCTGGAATCGCCGTGCCAGCCCTCGACGATCAGGGTCACGTCGATGTTGAGGATGTCGCCGTCGCGCAACGGCTTGTCGTCGGGGATGCCGTGGCAGACGACATGGTTGATCGAGGTGCAGATCGACTTGCGATAGCCGCGATAGTTCAGCGGCGCCGGATAGGCCTTGTGATCCATCGCGAATTCGAACGCGAACTTGTCGAGCGCGGCGGTGGCGACCCCCGGCCGGACCAGCGGGCACAGCAGGTCGAGCGCCTCGGCGGTCAGCGCCCCGGCCTTGCGCATCGCCTCGAAATCCTCGGGGCCGTGCAGCTTGATGTGCCCGCTCTTGCGGCCGTGCAACTGGGCGGAATCGACGAACGTCATTCAAATGACCGTGGCGGCGGGCGCGGGCGGGAGCGCCGGCGTCTCGAGCGCCAATCTAATGCGCCCGCCGCTCGAAGCAAGCGCGAGCGCGCGGGCGCGAAGGAATAGCGGCGCCGATACGCCTCCGGCAGGACCCCGGCGACGCGCAGGAACGCCCGCCGCATCGTGTCGCGCGCGCCGAAGCCGCAGCGCGCCGCGATCCAGCCCTTGTCGGAGAACAAGCCCGTGCCCGTCGAAATCGGCCTTCTCGTTTTTCCGCCGTCGAAGCAAGCTCGACCTCACCGGCCCCTATCAAGTCTTCGCCTCCTGGCCCGGGGCGGCGCCGTCGGGACTTCTGTCCCGCCTCCGGCGCCCGCGAAGTCTCTGGACAGCCGGCCGTTTATGCGCCAGATCAGAGCGCCGGCGAGGAGCCGGGGACGCGCCCCGGCGCAGAGTTCGCGGGTTCCACCATGAGCCAGGACGCGGATCCCGCGCAGCGTTTTCGCAACATCGCCGCCGCCTTCACCGATTCGATCCGCGTCACCGATTTCAAGGCCAATGTCGCGCTCGTGTTCGTGGCGATCATGCTGGGTCCGGTCGTCGGCGCGCGCGACAAGTTTCCGCCGTTCCTGCCGCTGCCGCTCGTGCTGACGCCGGTGCTGACGATCTTCCTGTGCCTGCTGATCTGCCTCTATCCGCGCTATCCGCGGGAGGGCAGGCAGCACTTCCTCATCTCGCCGCGGGCGCGCGCGGCGGATTTCTCGCCGCTCGGGGATCCCGGCGACGAGATCGACGAACTGAGCCTGCGCTGCGCGATCCTGTCGCGGATCCTCTACTGGAAGACGCTGTTCCTCAAGATCAGCCTCGCCCTGTCCATGCTGGCGGTCGTCGCCGGCGCGCTGCTCGTGCTGTTCATGCATTTTCGCCCCGCCTGAGCCGGCGCGCCCGGCGGCGCCGAAATCCGCATGAAATCGGGATGATTCGTCGTCCCGCCCGCATTTGACCGCAAAAGCGGCCCGATGGGTCGCCACATGCTCGCCAGCCGCGGCGCTTCCCCCAAAAGCCGCATCGCGGTCAGGGCCGTCGGGAGGCCCGCTACCTCCCGGCGACCCGCCTTCGCCGCGCCACGGCCGGCGCCTCGCGGCGCACTAGGTAGAGACCGCACTTATCACCGAGCCGCATTGGGGATATGATTCGAAAACCACCGGGAGCGGCGGCCGGCTCGTGAATCGGCCCCGCGCGATCGCTTCGGGCCGCCTCGTTCGGGCGCGGCCAGCGACCCCAAGGGAGGACGAAATGGCGCAGTTTCCTTGGCACGCATTCTTCTATGACACGCTGCACGATTCGGCGCCCGCGCGCACCGCGGTCATCGAGGCCGAGGACGATGTCGAGGCGGGCAGGATCGCCCGCGCCCAGATGGGCGGCTACGCGCGGGTCGAACTCGCCCGGCCGGTCTGGGCGCCGCAGCGGCGGATCGTCGTGGCCGATCCCGGCCGGGAGCAGCCACCATTGCATTAGCGCCGCTGGCCCAGCCGACCGGCTGGCGCAGTCGCCTTCTCGGTTCGCCGCGGGAACCTTTGCCGGGCGACCCGGTTAACGCGACAGTCGCGGTTTTTTGCCCCCCATTCAACCGCGACCCGGGCCGTTCGAGCGTCAAAGCGCTCGGCGGCCCGGCCCTTTTCAGGGGCGCCCGGCCGGGCCGCGGGCCTTTTCGGCATGCTTGAATTTGGTCGCGGCTTGCGGATAATCGAGCCGGGACGATCGACGGACGAACGGCGGGGCGCCGGTCCGTTCGATCGGCGGCCGGACATGCGCAGGAATCTCGACAAGCTCGCCGAACGGGTCGCGAGGGCTGCGGAAGCGGCGCTCGCGGCCGAGAAGATGGTCGCGCCGATCGACGTGCTGGTCGGGATCGGCTGGCTCGATCCCTCCTCGCTGAAGCGCTGGCGGCAGGGGCAGGCCGACTGCCTCGAGCGGGTCGTCCAGGCCAATCTGTCGAAACTGTCGGACGCGATGAAGCTGTTGCGCATCTGGGCGCGCGAGAAGGGGCTGAAGCCGAGCCGCACCGCCTATGTCGCGCAGGGCCGGCGCCGCCAGCCGCTGCGGTTCAGCCTCAGCGGCGCGCCGGCGATCGAGGAGGCCTATGCGACCCACTGGATTTCGCCCGAGCTCTCGCAGAAGAAGCGCGAGCGGCTCGAGGAAAAGGCGAGCCGGCCGCCCGAACTCGTGGTCATCGAGCCGCTGAACCGGGAATGGCGCTGCCACAAATGCGGCGGCGCCGGAAATTTCCTGATGATGGAGAATCCGGGCCCCCTGTGCCTTGGCTGCGCCGGCCTCGGCGATCTCGAATTCCTCCCCGCCGGCGATGCAGGGCGGACGCGCCGCGCCAAGGCCGCGAGCGCGCGCAGCGCGGTCGTCGTGCGGTTCAGCCGCAGCCGCGGGCGCTACGAGCGGCAGGGATTGCTGGTCGAGGCGGAGGCGCTCGCGCAGGCGGGCGTCCGGACGGCGACCGGGAGGGAAGCTGGCGGCGGCGCCCGGGAGTTCGGCGAGGGCTGACCGGGCGAGTCGCCTGCTGGATCCACGCCGGCGTCCGCCGCCCGCGGCTCAGCCGTCGAGCAGCTTGGCGACGAGCGCGTCGATGCGCTGCGCGATTCCCGCCTCGACGAGCGCGGCGCGCACGAGGCCGCGCGCGCGCTGGAATTTGACGCTCTCCGGCAGTTCGACCGCGGCGGCGACCGCTTCCGCCTCGGCCGCGGCTTTCGCCAGGGCGGCATGGACCTTGTGCTTAGGATCGAAGCGCGGGATGGGGAGGTTGAAGACGACCTTGTCGAAATGACGTGCGCCCCATTGGCCGCGAGCTTGGTAGGCCACGCCTCTTTCGCGCGCGGTTTCGCTGTTCAAGACGGCGGCCAGAAAGTAACATTCAGAGAGTGTTTTGGGCGCGGTCCAGTATATCCCATGCTCGATCGCGGCCGTGTCCGATTTGAGAACCAACGCGCACGGATTCGTTCCCGACGCAGCGTAGACGACGCGGAGGGGCGCAAGCGGAAATTGTATGCTGAGCTCATTGTGGTAATTCCAACGCTCAATCAACGTCATTGAGCCGTTCTCGGCGTTAGCCTTCCAGACGGCCTCCGATTTACGCATCCAACCATGGACGCCATCGTAACCACGAAGTGCAGCGGCTTCGGCGTCGAGAGCGGCACCCGTCCCCGTGACGGGGACAACACCTTCAACGGTACGAAATACTCGGTGCGGCAATATGCTCTCGCCGAGAAGAACAGGCCTCAGAAATTCTGCTTCGACGCGGTTTTCGATGCCGGCCAGATCCTTCCACGGCTTCTTCTCCTTACTGCTCCGCCGGCTCGTGACGAATGGCGCGCTCGGATCGGGACCGAGACGACCCATG
>JBEKZS010000077.1:0-20755 GCA_049509635.1 Roseiarcus sp. | reverse complement strand
CGTCGGCGACGCCTCGATGAGCCCCTATGAGATCGCGATGCCGGGCGGCTCGGTCGAGCACGTCAATCCGGAGCCGGGCCAGGTCTGGCTCGAACGCGCGCTGCGCGCCTGGCCGCGGTCGGTGTGGATCAACCCGACTCCGGCGCCGCAATGGCTCTATTCGCAATCGACCGGCATGATCGCCAAAATCTTCGAGGGCCGGATGTTCGCCCTGACGCCCGACGGGCTCGAGGCGGCGATGCGCGCGCTGACGCGGTGAGCCGTCGCTCGATATCCGCGCGCGCCCGACCCCGGCGGCGCGGACGCTGGTCGATCAGGATGCGATGACGGCGCGCCGGAGCCCCGCCGGGCGCCGTGTGTTTCTCTTTTACAGAAAGAATGCTTGACTTCAGCCGTTCTCCGGTCCACACTGTGGCTGCGGGTGGATGGCCGAGCCAGGCGGACCGGAGGAGGCAGGCGAGGGCTGGCTATGACGGCCCGACGCCGTCGGTCTTTCTCTTTTGCAGAAATTATACTTGACTCCTGCCCTGTCCCGATCCAGTATGTGAGTGCGGATCGACCGCCGGTCCGAGCCAGGTGAACCCAAGGAGAGTCGACACCGCACCGAAAACCCCCCAAGACCCCGATGGCGTTTCCTTTTGCTCGCAGGGCCTTGAAATCGCTCAAAACTCACAGATTGAAGTTTCCAGAAATTTCCTTTCCTCGGCCACGCCCGGGGAAGGCGGAATTGCGCGCCACTTTCGGGGCCCTGATCCCGAGACGAACGTCGTTCGTCCGCGGCCGGCTCGGCCGGCTGGCTTTCTCCCGCGGCGCGGGCGGAGGGCGGTCCGGGGAACGGAATCGCGGGATTCAAGAGACCCGAGTCCAGTCCTTGAGTCTCCACACGCGCGGCAGAGGTCATAATCTCGATGACGCCTGTCGCTTGGGCAGACTCGGGATTCTTCCCCGGCCCGCCCTGCGCGTTGCGGGAGAAGGGCGCGCGTTCACTCGCGGACCACCAGCACCGAACACAGGGCGTGGCGGACGATCGTCTTGGCGTTGGAGCCCAGGAGATAGTCGGCGACGACCGGCCGGTGCGATCCGACCACGATGAGATCGGCGCGCCATTGCGCCGCCTCGCCGAGAATCTCGTGATAGATGCCGCCGACGCGCACCACCCCCGAGACGCGCTCGCGGGGCAGTTTCACCGTCGCGACGATCTCGGCCGTGGCGAGGCTCGCGCGCTTTTCCTGCTCGGCGTCGAAATCGGCCGGCACATATTCCATGAACGTGGCCGGCAGCAGCGGCTGGATGTTGACGAGCCGCAACAGGCCGCCGCTCGCCGCGGCCAGTTCGACCGCCTGCGGCAGGCCCTTGGGGGTCGGGGCGGATTCGACCAGGTCGACCGCCAGCAATATCCTGCCGAACATGAGCTTTCCCCGTCGATCCGGCGGCCGCCGGCGCCATCGTCGGTTCCGCCTCCCGCCGCGCGATCGAGCCGGCGACCCGGCCAAGCTGGCGCTTGCCGCGGCGGTTTGCAAGGCGGCGCGCGGCCCGGTCGGTCATTTCCGGCTTGATCGGCGGGTCTTTCTCGGGCATACCACGGCCTGCGTTCGCGTCGCCGTGGGTCAACCCGCCGGCAGCAATCATCCGGGTGACCCATGAAAGTCCGCAATTCCCTGAAATCCCTGCGCGGCCGGCATCGCGACAATCAGCTCGTCCGCCGCAAGGGTCGCGTCTACATCATCAACAAGACCCAGAAGCGGTTCAAGGCGCGTCAGGGCTGATCGGCGCTCGGCGGCCCGCCCGCGCCGGCTCACCTGAATGTGACCGGCGCCCGACGGGTGGCTTTTGACCGAGTCGACGACGCGGATTAAGCTGACGCGATGATCCGCCCGCTGCGCATCGTCGCCATCGTTTTCTGCCTGGGTTTCGCCGACGGCGGGGCGTTCGCCGACGCCGCTGCGCCGGCGGCGCCCGCCGCCGCGGCCGATCCGGCGCCAGGGCCGCCGGCGCCCGTTCAGACCCGCCGGCAGAAGCTCGAGGATCTGTTCGCCCGGCTGGCGGCCTCGACCGACCCGGCCGAGAGCGAAGGGCTCGTCCTCGCCATCGATCGCCTTCAACTCGAATCGGGGTCGAGCACGGGCGATCTCGTGATGGCGCGCGTCCTCGCCGCGATGGCCAACCACGATTTCCCGATCGCCCGCGCGCTGCTCGACAAGCTGGTGGTCCTGCGGCCCGAATGGGCCGAGGCGTGGAACAAGCGCGCGACCGTGCGTTTCCTGATGGACGACGAGAAGGGCTCGATGGCCGATATCGCGCGCGTGCTGGCGCTCGAACCCCGCCATGTCGGCGCGCTCGCCGGCATGGCGATGATCCTCGAGCGCGGCGGCTTTCGCGACGACGCTTTGCGCGCCTATGGCCGAGCCCTGGAAATCGCGCCGCATCTGGCCTCTCTGCGCGCGGCGGTCGACCGGCTGACGGCGGCGACAAAGGGGCAGAGCCTGTGATCGCCGCGGCGCGCCCGGCGCGATGAGCGCTGCCTGGCTGGCGCCGCTGGCCCTGCCGGGCTTCGTCGTGGCCTTGCTGGCGTTCACGCATTGGCAGACGCGGCGCATCGAGGCGCGCTTTCCCCCGGTCGGCGACATCGTCGAGGCGGGGGCGGGGGGCATTCATATCGTCGAACGGCCGGCGATCGGCCCCGAGCGCGGCGCTATCCTGCTCGTCCACGGCGCGTCGGGCAATCACGCCGACATGATGGCGGCGCTCGGGCCGCGCCTCTCGGCCCTGGGCTTCCGGGTGATCGCGGTCGACCGTCCCGGCCATGGCTGGAGCTCGCGCCGGCCTCGCCACGGCCTGTCCTCGCCCGCCCGGCAGGCGGCGCTGATTCGCGCCGCGCTGGCGAGCCGCGGGGTGACCCAGGCGGTCGTCGTCGCCCATTCCTGGGCCGCCGTGCTGGGGCTGGCGATGGCGCTCGACGCGCCGAGCTTCACTCGCGCGCTGGTGCTGCTGGCGCCCGTCAGCCATCCCTGGCCGGGCGGAGTCGGCTGGTACTACGCGCTCGCGGCGAGGCCGGGGCTCGGCTGGCTGTTTCGCCATCTCGTCGTGATGGCGGCCGGCCTGATGACCTTGCAATGGGGCGTGCGCTCCGTGTTCGCGCCCAATCCGCCGCCCGCCGGCTACAGCGAGGCGACCGGACTGCCGCTGATGTTGCGCCCGCGCCATTTCCTCGCCAACGCCCAGGACGTTTTCGACCTCAAGGCGTTCGTGGACGCCCAGGCGCCGCTCTACGGCCAGATCAGCGCCCCGACCGCGATCGTGACGGGGGACCGCGACAGCGTCGTCCACACCCATCTCCACGCGCTGGGATGCGCCAGGGACATTCCGGGCGCGCGGCTGACGACGCTCGAAGGCGTCGGGCATTCGCCGCACCACAGCGCGCCGGATCGCGTGATCGCGGCGGTCCTCGATGTCGAGCGGCGGGCGCGCGCGGGCGAGGCCTTCGCGCGACGGGCGCGCAATTGACCGGCGCCCGCCGCTTCAGGCCGAACCGCCCTCCGCTCCGATCAGCGCGATCCGCATGTTGTTGGTCGCGCCGGGCGTCCCGAACGGCACGCCCGCCACGACGATGACGCGCTCGCCGGTCTGGGCGAAACCTTCGATGAAGGCGTGGCGGCAGGCCCGGTCCGTCATGTCGCGCTCGTCGCGCGCATCGTCGGTGACGACGGCATGGACGCCCCAGACCAGCGCGAGGCGGCGCGCGGTCGCAACGATCGGGGTCAGCGCCAGGATCGAGGAGCGCGGGCGCTCGCGCGCGATGCGCAGGCCCGTCGAACCCGATCCCGTCCAGGCGCAGATCACCTTGAGGTCGAGCGTCTCGGCGACGTCGCGCGTCGCCACCGCGATCGCGTCGGCGCCGGTGCGCTCCGGCTTGGCGCGCTGCGAGGCGATGATCGACGGGTAGATTTCCTCGGCCTCCACTTCCTCGGCGATGCGGTTCATCGTCGCGACGGCCTCGAGCGGATATTGTCCCGATGCGCTCTCCGCCGACAGCATGATCGCATCGGCGCCCTCGAACACCGCGGTGGCGACGTCGGAGACCTCGGCGCGCGTCGGCACCGGCGCGACGATCATCGATTCCAGCATCTGGGTCGCGACTACGACCGGCTTGCCCTGCCGCCGGGCGAGTCGCGTGATCCGCTTCTGCAGGCCCGGCACCTGCTCGAGCGGCATTTCCACGCCGAGGTCGCCGCGCGCCACCATCAGGGCGTCGGACACCGCGATGATTTCGTCGAGGCGCGCGATCGCCTGCGGCTTTTCGATCTTGGCCATGATCAGCGCCCGGCCCTGCGCGACCTTGCGCACGTCGAGCACGTCCTCGGGACGCTGGACGAAGGAGAGCGCGATCCAGTCGATGTCCTCGTCGAGCGCGGCGTCGAGATCCCGGCGGTCCTTGTCGGTCATCGCGGAGGTCGGGATCGTCGTGTCGGGCAGGCTGACCCCCTTCTTGTTCGAGATTCTCCCCGCGATCTCGACGGTCGTCTCGGCGCGGCCGCTCGCGACCCGGCCCACCCGCAAAAGCACCTTGCCATCGTCGATCAGGACCCGGTGCCCGGGCTCGAGCGAACTGAGAATTTCCGGATGCGGGAGGAACACCCGCGTCTGCGTGCCGGGCGTCCGGTCCGAATCGAGCGCGAACGAATCGCCCCTCTTGAGCAGCACGGCCCCTGCCTCGAATTCGCCGACGCGCAACTTCGGCCCCTGCAGATCGACGAGGATTCCGATCGGACGTCCGAACTGCTCCTCCATCGCGCGGATCATCGCGACCCGCTCGCGCATGCCCTCGTGCGAAGCATGGCTCATATTGATGCGGAACACGTCGGCGCCGGCGGCGAACAGCGAGGCGACGACGGCCCTGTCGGTCGAGGCGGGGCCGAGCGTGGCGATGATCTTGATGCGGCGGCGTCTTCTCATCGGATGGTTCCCTTCCGAAACAATGGCCGGCCGGCCTGATCGGCGGCGTCGAGGCGATCCCGTCCAATCGCGCCTGACGAGGCTCAAACGCATAATTGGGACGCGCTTCCCCGGCCGTACCGGCGCAGGCTTCGAGCCGCGGGGATCCTTCAACGATTGGAAGGATCGGTCAGCTGCACCGTCCAGTTCTTGGCGTCCTTGCCGGTGTCGACCTCGAAGAACCCGGTGCGGTCATAACCGCGCACGAAGCAATCCTGGCGACCGTCGATCTTGAACTCCCGGTCGCTCGTGCACATGAAGGCCTTGCCCTTCCACTCGCCGCCGCGCTCGTCCATCGCATAGACGTAATAGAACTCCGCCGCCAGCGCGCCGCGCACGAGCGTGTCGCAGTCCGACGGCTTCAGGTTCCACCATCCTTCGCTGACCCACGCCTGGCCGTCGGTATAGGCCAGCGAGACGCTGACCCGGTTGGCGGTGTTGTTGCACATCCGAAAGTCCGCCCGGGCGGCGCCCGGCGATCCGGCGGCGAGCGCGCCGAGCACGAGCAAGCAGTACCTGCCGATCATGGCCAACCAGATTCGCCTCCGAGGGCCGTAGCGGCGTCATATTCTTTGCCCGCGCGCGCCTGTCAACTCGCCAGTTGGCGCCCGTCGGCCCGCGCGACGAGCGGCGGGCCCGTCACCGGCGAGGCCGCGCGACCCAGATGCCGAGGAGGATGGCGAGGCCGCCCGCAGCCTGCACGATCGTGACCGGCTCGCCGAGGATCAGCCAAGCGAAGCAGGCCGCGGCGATCGCTTCCAGGAATATCACCAGCGACGAAAACGCCGCGGGCAGCCGGCCGAGCGCCACCGCGAGCAGGCCCTGACCGCCGGCGTGGCTGATCCAGGCCAGGGCGAGCAGGGCGGCGAGACCGCCGAGGCTGCGCGGCAGCAGCTGACGCTCCAGGCCGAGCGCCGCCGCAAGCAGGAGGGTCGCCGTGATCGCCGTCGATTCGAACAGGACCTGCGCGGCAGAATTCGCCGCGCGCGCGGCGCGCACGGCGAGAAAGTAGAGTCCGAAAAAGATGCCGGTGACGAGGCCGTAGAGATCGCCGACCGCCCCGCCCGGCCTCAGCTGGAAGCTGCGCGCCAGCAACGCGCCGCCGCCGGCGATGCACAGTCCGAGCCCGACCAGGACGGCCGGCGAAGCGCGCTGCCGGAGCAGCAGCCAGCCGAACAGAACGACCCAGATCGGGGCGGTCGTGGCGAACAACGTCGCATTGGCGACGCTCGTCGTGACGATCGACAGATGCCAGAAGAAGAGGTCGCCCGCGAAGGCGAGGCCGGCGAGGATAGTCGACCGCCCGAACGGCGCTGCCGCCGGGGCGCCTGCGCCCTCGCCGAGCTTCATCCAGGCGTAGAGGACCGGCAGCGCGAGCGCGACGCGCCAGAAGGCGCTGGCGAAGGGTCCGACATCGGCCAGCCGCACGAATATCGGCGACACCCCCATGGCGACAGCCGCCAGGACCAACGCCGCGACTGGCAGGGCGATGCCGGGGCGTGCGGGTGCGGCGGCGGACGATTGGGTCACTGAAATACCGCCATCCGGCGCCAGGGAACGGCCTTCGCATCTCTGGCCGACGGCGGCGCCGCCGCCCTCGCCCCGCCTGACCGCCGAGATCGAGGCCGCGGGAACGGGCGCCGATTGTGTCCGGCGCCCGCTGTCCTTATTCTGGCCGCATCACTCGATCAAGTCGCGCCGATGGACGCCTCCCCGCCAGCCGAAATCGTACGAGCTCGAGACGCCTTCGCCGCCGTCGAGCGGGTCGAGGGCGCGCTCGACGCCGGGGCGATCGTCATCTGCGACCATGCGTCCAATCGCCTGCCGGCCGCCTATGGCGACCTCGGGCTCAGCCGCGGCGCGCTCGAGCGCCATATCGCCTGGGACATCGGCGCGGCCTGGCTGACGCGCCGGCTCGCCCGGCTGCTCGGCGCGCCGGCGGTCCTGTCGACCTTTTCCCGGCTGCTGATCGATCCCAATCGCGGCGCGGATGATCCGACCCTGGTCATGCGCCTCTCCGATGGCGCGATCGTGCCCGGCAACGCCCGCGTCGACGCGGCCGAGATCGAGCGCCGGCGCGCAGCGTTCTGGGCGCCCTACCGCGAGGCGGTCGCCGGGACGGTCGATGCGATGAGCGCGACCGGCCGCGCGCCCGCCGTCGTTTCGATCCATTCGTTCACGCCGGTCTGGCGCGAAGCGGCGCGGCCCTGGAAGATCGGCGTGCTCTGGGACATGGACCCACGCCTGCCGACGCCGCTGCTCGAAGCGCTCGCCGCGGAGCCCGACCTGGCGCCGGCGCAGGAATGCGTCGGCGACAACGAACCCTACGATGGCGCGCTGGCGGGCGACACGATCGACGCGATCGCCACCGCGCGCGGATTGGCCAATGCGCTGATCGAAGTGCGCCAGGACCTGATCGCGACCGAGAGCGGCGCGCACGCATGGGCCGAACGGCTCGCGCGCCTGCTCGCGCCGATCCTCGCCAGGCCGGCGCTCCATGCGCCCGCCGATTTCGGCAGCCGCGCGATGGGTCGGGCGCGCGCGGCGAAACCGCGGGGAAGAGGCGGCGCCTCCGCTTGACGTCGAGCGCCGGGCCAGCCATGGGTCCGTCCCGCTTGTGCGACTCACGGGATCAATGGACCAGGCAATGAGCATCGACAACGCCGGCGCCGATACGGTAAACGCGGGCCATCTGCGCGCGCTCATCGAGCGGATCGAGAAGCTCGAGGAGGAAAAGAAGGCGATCGCCGACGACATCAAGGAGGTCTATGGCGAAGCCAAGGGGACGGGCTTCGACGTCAAGATCATCCGCAAGATCGTCTCGATCCGCAAGCAGGATCGCGACAAGCGCCGCGAGGAGGAAGAGATCCTCGGCCTCTATCTCTCCGCGCTCGGCATCGAATGACTTGCCCGCGCCGCCTCGCGACCCTAGATTGCCGCCCCTGTTTCAAACCTGGATGATCGAATGCCGCTCGAAACCGTCGAAACGCGCGCCTTCCCCGACCGCCTCGGCGCCGAAGCCGGGCGCGTCGCTGCGGCCTTCGCCGCGTCGATCGCCAGACGGCGGGCGTTCGAGGAGCCCTACCGGCATTTCCTGATCGAGAACTGTCTGCCGAAGGACGTCGCCGACGAACTGGCCGATCTGCCGTTCGCGGCGCCGGCGCTCGACGGGCTTTCGGGCAAGCGGGAGTTGCACAACGACCAACGCAGCTATTTCGACGCCGCCGCCATGGCGCGGTTCCCGGTCATGCGCGCGGTCGCCGAGGCGCTGCAGTCGCGCCGGATCGTCCGGCTGATTCACGAAACCTTCGGCGCGCCGATCGACGACACCTTCCTGCGCCTGGAATATGCCCAGGATGTCGACGGCTTCTGGCTGGAGCCGCATACCGATCTCGGCGTCAAGAAATTCACCTGCCTGATCTACCTGTCCGAAGGGCCCGGTCACGAGACGCTCGGCACCGACATCTATTCGCGGCCGGGCCATCATTTCGGCTCGCCGCCGTTCCGGCGCGGCGGGGCGATGATCTTCGTGCCGGGCGACAACACCTGGCACGGCTTCGAGAAGCGGCCGATCGACGGCGTCCGGCGGTCGGTGATCCTGAACTACGTCACCCACGAGTGGCGCGCGCGCGAGCAATTGTCCTATCCCGACGCGACCGTGCGCATCTGAGGCGGGACGCGCGCTCCCCAACTCAGCCGGCGTCGTCGACCCAGATCGGATTTGTCCAGGCGCGACGGCCGGCCGCGTCGATGACGACGACGCGCGCCCAGGCCGCCGGCGCGCCGCTGGCTTTGATGTCGCGGCCGACCTGGCTGAGGTCGAAGGTCGCGCCGCTGATCTGCCGCCCGACGCGGGTCAGCGCGCGCGAAGTGCCCGTCACCAGCGAGATCGCCTGGACCGGCGAGCAGGCGATCGAGGCCTCCCGCGCGTCGATCGCGACATCATGGAGGCGCGGTCCCTGGGAAGAGTAGAAATGCCCGGCCTTCAGCGCTTCCAGCAGCGCCTCCGGCTCGAGCGTGTCCGCCTTCACCTCTACGAAACCGCCGAACGCGTCGTAGTCGCCATGGCGGAAATGGGCGTCGTCGGTCGCGATCCCGGTCAGCCGCCGGCCTTCGTTGAGCAATTGGTCGAGCAGGTAGAAGCCGTCGCCGCGATCGGTCTCGACGGCGCTGCCATGGTTGTAGATTTCGACAGCGTGCGCGGCCGCGAGCGCGCGACCGTCCTCGATCGTCAATTGCGACCAGGCGGGATGGGCGATCGCCACGAACGCGCCCTGCGCGCGGGCCCGGGCGGCGAGTCGAGGCCCGGTCTCGTCGGGCGTCGGCGTCGCGAAATCGAGCGGCAGGCCGGTCGCGACTATGTGCCAGAGTTCGCCGATCCGGGTCGCGGGCGCATGGATTTCGGCGCCGATCAGCGTCGTGAAATTGTTCGAGCGCCAGCGCCGCGTATCCGCGATCGGCCAGCCGAAGCGCTCGAGGAAGTGATCGGACAGCTGGATGAAGTCATAGCCCGCATCCTTGTAAGCGGCGACCACCTGTTCTGGCGAAAGGGCGCCGTCCGACAGGTGGGAGTGGGTGTGCAGGTTGCCGCGCCAGAAACGGCCCGGCGTCGAGAAGGGCGCGATGCTCATGGTTCCGGTTGGCTCCTCGGCGGGATGGATCGCATCGGGCGGCCCTGACCGACGCCGCCGTTGATCACCAGAGGTTATCACGCGTATCGTGAGCCCGACATGAAGCTTTCAGCCGATGAAATCGAACGCTACGCCCGCCAGATCGTGCTGCGCGGCGTCGGCGGGCCCGGACAGAACAGGCTGAAGGCGGCGCGGGTGATGGCGATCGGGGCGGGCGGCCTCGGTTCGCCGCTGCTGCAATATCTCGCCGGCGCCGGGGTCGGCCGGATCGGGGTCGTCGACGACGACATCGTGTCGCTGTCCAATCTGCATCGCCAAATCCTGCACGGAACGCCGGACGTCGGCCGCCTGAAGGTCGACAGCGCGCAGGAGGCGCTGGGGCGGCTCAATCCGCATGTGCGGGTCGAAAAGATCGTGACCCGGCTCGACGCGGCCAACGCGCGCGCGCTCGTCGCCGGCTGGGACCTCGTCGTCGATGGCTCCGACAATTTCGCCACCCGCTACGCCGTCTCCGACGCCTGCTTCTTCGAGCGCCGGCCGCTGGTAAGCGCGGCGATCGGCGAGTTCGACGGGTCGCTGACCCTGCTGAAGCCTTATGAGAGCGGCCGCGACGGCGCGCCCAACCCGACCTATCGCTGCCTGTTTCCCGAGGCGCCGCCGCCTGGAACCGTTCCGACCTGCGCGGAGGCGGGCGTGCTCGGCGCGTTGGGCGGCGTCCTCGGCTCGCTGATGGCGCTCGAGGCGATCCGGGAGATCGTCGGCGGGTTTGGCGACGGCGATCAGGGCCTCCTTGGCCGGCTGCTCCTGGTCGACGTGCGCGCGATGCGTTTCGAAACGCTGACTTACGGCTGGGACGCGGCGAATCCCCTCAACGGCCGCGGCGCGCCGGGCGCGCCATAGCCGGTTGGCCCGGCAAGACTTTGTTATTGCCGATCGGTTACCACAAAGGCCATCCGATCCGGCAGCGCCGGGCGGGGCCTGCGCACGGAATCTGATCGATGGTCGTCGGGGTCGCCTTCGCTTCGAACGCGCTGTTCAACTTTCTCGTCGCGCTGCTCGTCGCCAAATTCCTCGGCCCGGCGGAGTTCGGCCGCTTTGCGATCGCCTCGGCGACCGCGGTGCTGATCAACACCGCCGGCTTCGACTGGATCCGCGTTTCGGCGGTGCGCTTCTATTCCGGCCGGACGCGGGAGGCGCGGCCGGAAGTGCGCGCCACGCTCGACGCCTGCTTCGCCGCGCTCGTCGCGCTGGTGGCCGTGGCGGCCTTCGTCCTCGGGCTGTCCGGGCTCACGCTGCCGCTGTCGCCGGGGCTGCTCGTCATGGCGGGAGCGACTGGAGCGGCGAGCGGCTTCTACGACTACCGCACCGCGCTGGCGCGCGCGCGCTTCCACGACGCCGCCTATGCGCGCACGATCATCGTCAAGAACGTCCTGGGGCTGGCGCTGACGGTCGGCGGCGCCTGGTGGTTCGCCTCCGCGCAAATTGCGCTGGCCGGCATCTGCCTCAGCGTCGCCGGCGCGCTGGCGAGTTCGTGGCGCGCCTTGGCCGACCCGGCCGCGTCCCCGTTACAGGCGCGAGCCGCGCTCGCCGCCCAGTTCATGCGCTACGGCCTGCCGCTGATCGGCGCTTCGATCCTGTTTCAGCTGATCCCGCTCGCCAACCGCGTCATCGTCGGCGGCCTCTACGGCTTCGGCGAGACCGGGCAGTTCTCCCTCGCCAACGACATCGGCTTTCGCGTTCTCTCTGCGATCGGCTCGACGCTCGACGTCCTGTTGTTCCAGCTGGCGGTGCGCGCCGACGAGGCCCACGGCGCCGAGGGGGCCCGCGCCCAACTCGCCGACAACATGGTCACCGTGCTCGCTGTCCTCCTGCCGGCCTGCGTCGGCCTCTGGCTGATCCTGCCGAATTTCGAGGCGCTCGTCGTCCCGGTCGCGTTTCGCGGCCCCTTCGCCGTCTATCTCGCTGCATTGCTGCCGGGGCTGTTGTGCTATGCGCTGCTCCAGTTCGCGCTGGCGCCGATTTTCCAGATCGGCAAGCGCACCGCGCCGATGATCGCGGCGGCTCTGTCGGCCTGCGCGGCGGACCTCGTGCTGCTGGCCATCCTGCCGCACGGGCCCGACGGCGCCTGGCTGGCGGTCGCGCAGTCGGGCGCGCTGGCGGTCGGGCTGTTGGTCGGGCTCGCGCTCGCGGCGGTGACGAGGCCGGCATGGCCGAGGGGTCTGGACCTGCTCGCGACCCTCGTTGCGACTGCTGCAATGACAGCGGCCGTGCTGCCGTTGCGCGCGCTTCCGCCCGGGCTCGCCGCGCTGCTCGCGGAGGCCGCCGTCGGCGGGCTCGTCTATGGCGTCGTCGCCTTCGCGCTGGACGTGGCGCGCCTGCGCGGCAGGATCGGCGCGCTCGTCGCCGCGCGCGCCTGACGGCCGCGCCCCGGATCCGCGCCCTCGGCCGAGCAACGGATTATTCATGATGAATTCTAATCGGACGTTTACTTAACAGCGGGCGTCACGATCTAATAACCATCATGTATAAATTGAATATTCCACAATTAATATTCGCGTATGATCTTTGCGGTGGGACTCGCTGGGTCATCAGCCGCGTCCCGCGCGCTTTCTCGTTCAAGGGGGTTCGACCATGCGGCGCAGGTTTCATCATGCCATCGCGGGGGCGTCCACGACGCTGGTTCCGGTCGCCTTGTCGCTGGCGACCCTCGCCGGGGGCGCCTTTTCCGCGCGCGCGGCGCAGGATCCCGTCGTCATCCCAGGTCTGAGTCCCGCTCAGATGGCCGCCGCCCCGCGGGTCGACCAGGCTGCTTCGCCCCGCCCCGGCGCCTATGGCGGCGGTTTGATCGAGTACCTGCTCACGGGCTATACGGGCGGCGTGGCGCAAGACAATGCCCGGCGAGTCCCCGCCGGCGGCGCGCCCCCGACGCGCACGGCGTTTCTCAACCCGGTCGCCGCGGCGACGACCGAACCGCGCGAGGCGCCCGATTGGGAGTTCCGCCGACAGGAAGTCGCCTATGACGGGCCCGAGCGGCCGGGCACGATCGTCATCGACACGCCGCACAAGTTTCTGTTCCTGGTCGAGCCCGCGGGGCGCGCGTTGCGCTACGGCATCGGCGTCGGGCGCCCCGGCTTCGAGTGGTCCGGGGTCAAGACCATCAGCCGCAAGGCCGAATGGCCCGAATGGACGCCGCCGCCGGAAATGTTGCTGCGCCGGCCCGAACTGCCCGACCATATGGACGGCGGCCCCGGCAACCCGCTCGGCGCCCGCGCGCTCTACCTGGGATCGTCGATGTATCGCATCCACGGCACCAACGAGCCTGAAACCATCGGCAGGAACGTTTCGTCGGGCTGCATCCGCATGATGAACCAGGACGTCATCGACCTCTACGATCGCGTGCCGGTCGGCACGAAGGTGATCGTCATCTGAACGGTGTCCGAGGAGGGCGCGGCGCGCCTGTCCCGGCGGGCTCGACGGCGCCGCGCGACCGAATGGCGACGATCTCCGCTTCCTTCCCGCGCGAGCGGGCAGGGCGCAAATCCGAACGGGAGCGGCGGGCGATTGCGCGCATTCGATCGACCGTCCTGGTCTCCCGAGGCTCGGCGCGATCGACGCCGCTGCGCGGCCGCGTCAGGCCGATTCACCAGGTTTCCGGGATGCGGAACGCTCGACGAACCGGTTGGCCGCGCGTTAACGGTTTTCCGGCAGGATTTTCACAACCCAGCGTGCGAGGTCGCGACAAATGCGGCCGCGGCTCGCTCGCCCGAGAGGAAAGTCCGATGCAGATAATGGCTCGCGTCGTCGAGACGCGCACCCCGGGTCCGATCGAAGGCCCGTCGGCGGACCAGGGGACGGCGGCCGACCATCGGCGCGAACCGGCGCCCGACCGCGTCCTCGGCCATCTCGTCGAAGTCAACGGCAGGTTCGGCGTCGTCACCAGTCTGATGGGAAACGGCGCCAACGGCAGCCATTGGTCGGTCGGCCATCTCATCACGATCGTTCACCTCGATGTGCGAATGGTCGGGGTCGTCAGCATGCTCGCCGCCTCCGAACGCGTCTGGGTCGACGCCGACACCAACATCGTCCACGTGACGGTGGAATTGATCGGCGAGATCGTCGACGACGCCGCCGGCCTGCCGCGGTTCAGCCGCGGCCTGCACAGCTATCCCGCCCTCGGCGCGGTCGCCCATCGCATTCGCTCGCGCGATCTCGCGGCGATCTTCGCCTCGCGCAACAATGATGGCGTCGCGATCGGTCATCTCACCCAGAACGAAACCATCGCCGCGGAAGTCAACATCCATCGTATGGTGAACCGGCACTTCGCCGTCATCGGCTCGACCGGCGTCGGCAAGACCACCGCGGTCGCGATCCTTATCCAGAAATCGATCGAGCTCCGCAAGAACCTGCGCGTCCTGATCATGGACCCGCACAACGAATACAAGGAGCATTTTCACGACAATTCGATCGTCTTCGATTCGTCGACGCTCGATTTGCCGTTCTGGATGTTCAGGTTCGACGAGCTCGCCGACATCGTGTTCAGCGGCCGCGTCCCCGGGCTCAACGAGAGCGAGGCGCTGTTCGAACTGGTCAAGGCCGCCAAGGCGAAATTCGCCGCCACGCAGACCGCGACCATGGGGATAAGGCGCCCCTCCGCCCCCGGCCAGAGCGCGCTCAGCGCCGACACGCCGGTGCCCTACCGGATGACCGACGCGATTCAGATCGTCGATGACTGGATCGGCAAGCTCGATCCGCCCTATCAGCGCGCCGACCTCAGGGTCCTCAAGAGCCGTCTGGAGAACCTCAACCGGGATCCGAGGTACCGGTTCATGTTCGGCAATTCGCTGGTCGAAGACACGATGGCGACCAATATGGCGCGGCTGTTCCGCACGCCCATCAACGGCGCCCCGGTCTCGATCGTGCAACTGGCCGGCCTGCCGAACGAAGTCCTCAATTCCGTCGTCTCCGTGCTCGCCCGGCTCACATTCGATCTGGCCTTGTGGAGCGAGGGTTCCTACGAGATCGCGCTGGTCTGCGAGGAAGCCCATCGCTACATCCCGAACGATCGTGCGCTCGGCTTCGCGCCCACGCGGCAGGCGATCGGCCGCATCGCCAAGGAAGGGCGCAAATACGGCGCCTCGCTCTGCGTCGTCTCGCAACGTCCGAGCGAACTCGACGCGACGGTGCTCTCGCAATGTTCGACGATGTTCGCGATGCGCCTGCCCAACGAGGCCGACCAGGCGATCATCCGGTCGGCGGTCGGCGAGTCCTCCGCGACTGTTCTCGGCTTCCTGTCCTCGGTCGCCGACCGGGAGGCGATCGCGTTCGGCGAAGCCGTCGCGATCGCGATGCGGATGAAATTCGACACCTATACGCCGCCGAAGTCGAACGCCGACGACCACGTTCGCCCCGGCTCCCAGGCCGACACGCGGGCGCGGCCGTTCGACATGCGCCGCATGGTGGCCCGGCTGCGCGACGAGGCGGTCTGACGTCCCGGACCCCGGTCGCGGCGCCGGCGTCGAATCCGCGCGGCTGCGCGCCGATGCGACTCCCGCAATGATCTGATCGACGATTTCGCGGGCGACCGCGGCGTTCGGCGCCGGCGAGCCGCGCCGCGCCGGGACCGTCCCACGCCGGCGATCGCCTGTCGGTCGGCCGTCGTCGGGCCTCGCCGGCTGGTGGCGGCGGCGCCCGGCGGCGACGCCGGACCTCGCAACGAAAATGCGCCGGCAGGAGCGATCCTGCCGGCGCATGAGGCCGTTGCCGACCGTCGGTCGAACTTACTTGAGGTTCGAGGCGACTTCGTTGAAGGTGTTCTGAAGATGGGTGCCGACTGCCGTGACGGATGCAATGATCACAACCGCGATCAGCGAGGCGATCAGGGCGTATTCGATCGCGGTCGCGCCGGACTCGTTGGCGATGAAATTCTTGAAGGACTTGATCATATTGTTTGCTCCTGCTGCTTCTGCTGCTGATACGTGTTCAATCCTGCGTAGCAATTGTTTGCTCTTTGGATGAGGCGATAGTCTCAGCGACGCATTGCCAACTTGTGAAAGCCCGCGATTCCCTGCGCCGATGGCGGCTTTTACCGCTAGGCTTGGTTAAATAGGGTGTAAGTGGATCGGTAAATCCTCGGGGGCCGCGGCGGCGGGCACGCCGGGCGCGCGTTCGACGGCCCGGCGGTTTCAGGCCGCCGCCACCGGTTCGACGAGCGTGGGCCCGTCATTGCGGACATTGCCGACCGCGCGCCCGACCGGCCATAGCGTCATGAGTTCGGCAGGGTAGGGCCGCAGCAGCGCGGCGAGTTCGGCCTCGCCGGCGGGCGCTTCGCCGAGCCAGCGCGGCCAGTCGGCCTCGGCGAGGATGACCGGCATGCGGTCGTGCAGCGGGGCGAGCAGCGCGTTGGCCTCGGTCGTGATGATCGTGCAGCTGCGGATTCGTTCGCCCGCCGGCGACTTCCAATCCTCCCAGAGGCCCGCCATGACGGTGAAGGGCGCATCGGCCCGGGCGATGGCGAAGGGCTGCCTGTCGCCCCGGCGCCATTCGTAGAAGCCATCGGTGACGATGAGGCAGCGCCGCCCCGCCCTCCAGGCGCCGCGGAACGCCGGCTTGACCCTCAGCGTATCGGCGCGCGCGTTGAAAGTGGCGACGCCGATCTTGATGTCCTTCGCCCACGAAGGCACGAGGCCCCAGCGCATCAGCACGGGATTCCGGGCGCCGCTCGCGGGGTCGCGGACCGCGGCGAGCAGGTCCTGGGTCGGCGCGATGTTCCAGGATGCGCGCAGGTTGGGCGCCGGCGCGCAATCGTCGAAGCGGAGCTTGATCTTGATCTCGGAATAGTCGTTGGGAAGCCGGACACGGCCGCACATGGAGCCCTCGCGCCTCGAACCCGATCGTCTGGGATGGCGGCAGGCTATGCGGCGCGCGCGAGCCTGACAATCGCCGGTTCCGGCTCGCGCGAGGCGGCGCATGGCCTGGGAGCCGCTCACAGCGCCTCGACAAAGCGCACCGCCGCGCCCCGCGCGGCATTGGTCAGCTCCCCCTCCCACATCACCCGGACGCCGCGCACGATCGTCCCGACCGGCCAGCCCTTGACGATGCGGCCGTCATAGGGCGTCCAGCCGCAGCGCGAGGCGATCCAGCCGTCGCGGATGGTTTGCGTCCGCTCGAGGTCGACGATCGTGAAGTCGGCGTCGTAGCCGGCCGCGATCCGCCCCTTGCAGGCGACGCCGAAGATCCGCGCCGGCCCCGCGCTGGTGAGATCGACGAGGCGCTGGAGGGTGAGCCTCCCCGCCGCGACATGGTCGAGCATGATCGGGACCAGCGTCTGCACGCCGGTCATGCCCGACGGGCTTTCGGGATAGGGCCTGGCCTTTTCGGCCAGCGTATGGGGCGCGTGGTCGGAGCCGAGCACGTCGACGATCCCCTGCGCGATTCCGCGCCAGACGCCGTCGCGATGGCGCGCCTCGCGCACGGGCGGATTCATCTGCAGCTTCGTTCCCAGGCGCGCATGGTCTTCGCTGCTCAGCGTCAGGTGATGCGGCGTCGCCTCGCAGGTCGCGATATCCTTGGCGCCTTCGAGAAACTCGATCTCCTGCGCGGTCGAGATGTGGAGCACGTGCACGCGCGCGCCGGTCTGGCGGGCGAGCCCGATCAGCCGCTCGGTCGCGCGCAGCGCCGCGATCTCGTCGCGCCAGACCGGATGGGAGGCGGGATCGCCGGCGACCCGCAGCGTCTTTCGCTGTTCGAGACGCGCCTCGTCCTCGGCGTGGAAGGCCGCGCGGCGGCGGATCGTCGCCAGGATCGCGCGCAGCCCGGAATCGTCGGCGACCAGCAGCTTGCCGGTCGAGGAGCCCATGAACACCTTGATCCCCGCCGCGCCCGGCAGCCGCTCGAGCTCGGCGAGGTCGGCGACATTGTCATGGGTCCCGCCGACCCAGAACGCGAAATCGCAGTGCATGCGCCCGCGCGCCCGCGCCAGCTTGTCTTCGAGCGCGGCGGCCGAGATGGTCAGGGGATCGGTGTTGGGCATTTCGAAGACGGCGGTGACGCCGCCCAGCACGGCGGCGCGCGACCCCGATTCCAGATCCTCCTTGTGCGTCGCGCCCGGCTCGCGGAAATGCACCTGGCTGTCGATCACCCCGGGCAGGACGTGCAGCCCCCGGCAGTCGATCGTCTCTCCGGCGGAGGCCTGCGCGAGATCGCCGATCGCGGCGATCCGGCCGGCCGTCACGCCGACGTCGCGGGCGCCGATCCCGTCCTGGTTGACCACGGTCCCGTGGCGCAGCATCAGATCGAAGGTCTGCGGCATGGACGCGTCCCCGGATTGCGTGCGACGACAGGCGGACTAGCTAACACGGGCGCGCCATGCAAGCGCCGCGGGGGTTTGACGCAATGACGATCCATTCGGTTGTGCTGGCGGACCGCGGCGTCCTGCGGGTCGCGGGCGAGGACGCCGCCGGCTTCCTGCAGGGCCTGCTGACCAATGACGTGGAGAAGCTCGCGGCCGGCGTCGCGCGCTACGCCGCCCTGCTGTCGCCCCAGGGCAAGATCCTGTTCGACTTTCTCGTGCTGCGGATTCCCGCCGCCTCGGGCGCGGCCTTCCTCATCGATTGTCCGGCCGCTGAGGCCGGCCAACTCGCCCGCCGCCTCGGCTTCTATCGCCTGCGCGCGAAGGCCGAGATCGCCGACGAGAGCGCGGACCGGGCGGTGATCGCGCGCTGGGACGATCGTTCCGGGCCGGCGCCGACCGACGACCTCGACGGCGTCGCGTTCGCAGACCCGCGCGATCCGCGCCTCGGCGCCCGCGTGATCGTGGCGCGCGCGACCGCGCCCGCCCCCTCCGCGGCCGGCCTCGAAGCCTATGAGGCGCACCGCATCGGCCTCGGCGTCCCCCGCGGCGGCGTCGATTTCGCCTATGCCGACATATTCCCGCACGACGCCAATCTCGATCTGCTGCACGGCGTCGATTTCGACAAGGGCTGCTATGTCGGCCAGGAGGTCGTCTCGCGGATGCGTCATCGCGGCGGCGTGCGCAAGCGCATCGTCCGGGTCGCGCTCGCCGGCGCGCCGCCGCCGCCCGGCACGCCGGTCGTCGCCGGCGATGCGCAGCTCGGCGCCCTGGGATCGGCCGCGGCGGGCCGCGCGCTCGCCCTGCTGCGGCTCGACCGGGTCGAGGACGCGCGCGCCGCCGGAATCGCGCTTTCGGCGGCCGGCGTCGGCCTCGCCGTCGAGGCGGATTGAGCCTTCGCTTGGTCCCGTCGACGCCGCTTTTAGTTGAACTAAAGCCCTCATCGTCCTATTGTACCCCAATGAAACTCGCCGACTGGCTCACCCGCAACGGCGTCAAGCGCTCGGATTTCGCCCGGCGGATCGGCGTCTCGCCGGGGGCGATCACCCAGATCTGCCGGGGCGAGGGCGCCTGGGTCTCGCGCGAGACCGCCGAGCAGATCCTCGCCCAGACCCGCGGCGCGGTGACGCCCAATGATTTTCTCGCCCTGTCGTCGGCCGCATCGAGGAACAAGGAAATGTCCAACAACGTCACCCTCGCGGTCGAGGCCTTCGCGCGCGGCGAAATCGTCGTCGTCACCGACGACGACGATCGCGAGAACGAGGGCGACCTGATCACCGCCGCATCGCTGTGCACGCCGGAGAAGATGGCGTTCATCATCCGCAATTGCTGCGGGATCGTCTGCGCGCCTTTGACCGCGCGCGACGCCCAGCGGCTGAACCTCAACCCGATGGTGGCGATGAACGACGCCCCGCTCGGCACCGCCTTCACCGTCTCGGTCGATGCGCGCCACGGGCTGACGACGGGCATTTCGGCCGAGCAGCGCTCCAATACCGTGCGCGCGCTCGCCAACGGCAACATGGGGGCCAGCGATTTCGTCCGCCCCGGCCACGTCTTTCCGCTGATCGCCAAGGACGGCGGGGTGCTGATGCGCTCGGGCCACACCGAGGCGGCGGTCGATCTGTGCAGGCTCGCCGGGGTGCCGCCGGTCGCGGTGATCTGCGAGCTCGCCAATGACGACGGCACGGTCATGGTCGGGCCGCAGATCGAGGCCTTTGCGGCCAGGCATGACCTGCGGCGCATTTCGGTCGCCGATCTCATCGGCTATCGGCAGTCGCGCGAAAAGCTGGTCGAGAGGGTCGCGGCCTTCCCGGTCAGGACGCCGATCGGCGAACTCGCCGGCTACGCCTACCGCACGCCGTTCGATTCCGTCCTGCATTTCGCCTTCGTTCACGGCCATGTCGGCGACGGCCGCGCGGTGCCGGCGCGGCTGCACCGGGCCGACATAATCGGCGACATTTTCGGCGGCGGCGTCATCGCGCGCACGCTGCAGCGGTTCAAGGACGAGGGGCGCGGCGTGCTGGTCTACCTGCGCGACGGCTCGGCCGGCGTGCCCGCCAATCTCGCCGGCGCCGAGCAGGCCGGCTCCGACGGCGCACGCGCGAACCAGTGGCGGGAAATCGGCCTCGGCGCGCAGATCCTGAGGGATCTCGACGTCTCCTCGATCCGCCTGCGCACCGACAGCCCGCGCAAATATGTCGGGCTGTCGGGCTTCGGGATCGAGATCGCCGCGGTCGAGGGGATCGATTGCTGAGCCTTTGCCGCGCGCGCCGGGGCGATCGGCGAGGCCTCCGGCGCCGGGAAGCGGTCGCGACCCGGGTCGGCCGGATTTGACCGCCGCGCGAATGGCGCCGCGCATCGCCGATGGCGCCGGGCTTTCGTCCATTCTTCCGCCCCGTCTCGTCCGACAATCCCTTCGGTGTGGAAATATTTGGCAATTCATTTCTCGGCCGATCGTGGGAAATCAGAGGGTTGCGGGCAAAAGGAAGCCCGCGGGGGGCTCTGCGGCGCGCCGCCGTCGGGCGCTCCGCGCGGAGGGGCGGCCCGAGCCTTGCGCCCTGTAGGCCAAAGCGCAGAACCGCAGTAATTGGTTGCCGCTCAATTCTGATGGCTCTTGATTCGCTCTCTGTTCTTCGTTCGAGGTCATAGGTGATCTCGTCGATCAGATGCTGCACGTGGGAAGCCGTTTTGAGCCTTAGAATGCAGCGCTCAAAGCTTTCACGGGCCAAGGCATCACCCCATTGGGCTGGAATCTCCGCGACTATGCCCATGTCGATTACGCCTA